>JBJMIW010000371.1:0-4315 GCA_045806665.1 Actinoallomurus sp. | reverse complement strand
GTGATCGACGCGCTCATCACCTATGCGCGGTACCCGGTGCCGCACGCTCTGCTCGTCGACGTCGCCGACACGATGGGCCGGTACGGCCGGCTACGGCTGGAGAAGCACCCGACGCACGGCCTCGTCCTCGTGTCGTCGGACCGCGCGGTGCTCGAAGAGGTGCTGCGGGCCAAGAAGCTCAAGTCGATGTTCGGCCGGCGCGTCGACGACGACACCGTGGCCGTCCACCAGAGCGAGCGCGGCACGCTCAAGCAGGCACTGCTCAAGCTCGGCTGGCCGGCAGAGGACCTTGCCGGGTACGTCGACGGCGAGGCCCACCCGATCACCCTCCAGGAGGACGGGTGGGAGCTGCGGGGGTACCAGCGGGACGCCGCCGAGTCGTTCTGGCACGGCGGCTCGGGCGTCGTCGTGCTGCCCTGTGGGGCCGGCAAGACGATCGTCGGCGCGGCGGCGATGGCGCACGCCTCCGCGACGACGCTGATCCTCGTCACCAACACCGTCTCGGCGCACCAGTGGAAGCAGGAGCTGCTCCGCCGTACGTCGCTGACCGAGGAAGAGATCGGGGAGTACACCGGCACGAAGAAGGAGATCCGGCCGGTGACGATCGCGACGTACCAGGTCATGACCACCCGCCGGAAGGGCGTCTACTCCCACCTGGAGCTGTTCGACGCCCGCGACTGGGGCCTCGTCCTGTACGACGAGGTCCACCTGCTGCCCGCGCCGATCTTCCGGATGACCGCCGACCTGCAGACCCGGCGCCGCCTCGGCCTGACCGCGACGCTCGTCCGCGAGGACGGCCGGGAGGGCGACGTGTTCTCCCTCATCGGCCCCAAGCGTTACGACGCGCCGTGGAAGGAGATGGAGGCGCAGGGCTGGATCGCCCCGGCGGACTGCGTCGAGGTCCGGGTGACGCTCACCGACTCGGAGCGTCTCGCCTACGCCACCGCCGAGCAGGAGGAGCGCTACCGCTTCTGCGCGACGACTCCGAGCAAGACCTCGGTCGTCCAGGCCCTCGTCGACCGGCATCGCGGCGAGCAGCAGCTGGTGATCGGCCAGTACATCGACCAGCTCGACGAGCTCGGCGAACGCCTCGACGCGCCGGTCATCAAGGGCGAGACGAAGATCAAGGAGCGGGAGCGGCTGTTCGACGCGTTCCGCAGCGGTGAGCTGCAGGTGCTGATCGTGTCCAAGGTCGCCAACTTCTCGATCGATCTGCCCGAGGCGTCCGTCGCCATCCAGGTGTCGGGGACGTTCGGGTCACGGCAGGAGGAGGCGCAGCGGCTGGGCCGCGTGCTGCGCCCGAAGGCGTCGGGCAAGGGCGCACGGTTCTACTCGGTCGTCGCCCGCGACACACTCGACCAGGACTACGCCGCCCACCGGCAGCGCTTCCTCGCCGAACAGGGCTACGCCTACCGCATCGTCGACGCCGACGCCGTCTACAGCGACGAGGACATCTGAGTCAGTCGATCCGGAACACCGGGACGGACGGGGCGATCGCCGCGAGCCGGTCGTCGTCGGCCTTCTTGATGTCCTCGTCGAAGAACCGTGCGACCTCCCAGCCCCAGCGCTGGAAGTAGTCGCGCAGCAACGGCGGCTTCTGCTCGTCCGGCAGCTCGGTGACGGTGAACGTCTCGGTACGGCGCCCGAGCCGCAGCTCGCCCCCGCCGGCCGCGCGGATGTTACGCACCCACTGGGTCTGGCCGCGCGGCGCGACCAGGTAGCGGGCGCCGTCGCAGGCCAGCACGTTGACCGGGTTGGTGCGCCACTCGCCGCTCGTACGGCCTCGTACGGCGAGGACGCGCGTGCCGAGCAGGCTGATCCCCTTGCGGGTCAGGAAGTGCACGACCCTGTTGAAGTAGACCTCCATACCGGCGGCCGGGACGTGACGGGGCTGGTCAGGGGTGGCCATCTCGACTCCTTTGTGAGCAGTGCTCTCACTTAAGAGCAGTGTGCAGCATCAAGCGCCTTCGACGCAAGAGCAGTGCTCTCATATTTGTTCATTGATCTCATGCCTGGCAGACTGGGATGTATGAACGCCGGCCGCACCGCACGCGAGCGGGCAAGATCCGAGCTGACCAGAGAGATCAAGGAGGCCGCTCGCCGCCAGCTGTCGGTGTCCGGCGCCCAGGGACTCTCGCTGCGCGCCGTCGCCCGCGAGCTGGGCATGGTCTCCTCGGCGCTGTACCGCTACTTCGCCAACCGGGACGAGCTGCTCACCGCGCTGATCATCGAGGCGTACCACGCGCTCGCCGACGAGATCGAGGCGGCCGACCGCGCCGCCCTCTCATCCGACTTCCGCGGCCGCTGGCAGGCGGCCTGCCGGGCGGCGCGCTCCTGGGCACTCGCGAATCCGCACGAGTACGCGCTGGTCTACGGCTCACCCGTACCGGGGTACCGCGCTCCCGAGGCGACCGTCGCGCCGGGGACCCGCGTCCCCGCGGCGCTCGTGCGCATCGTCCGCGAGGCGCACGAGGCCGGCGCGGTGACCGTCCGGCCGGACGAGCCGCCACTGCCGCCGATCCTGGCGGACCAGGCCGCCCGGATCGCGGCGTTGCTGGCCCCTGACGTTCCGCTCAGTGTGATCATCGCGAGCACCTTGGCCTGGACCCAGCTGTTCGGCATGGTCACCTTCGAGCTGTTCGGCCAGTACGCCAACAGCCTGGATCCCGCCGACGCCTACTTCGACTACACCGTCGACCGCATGGCCGACCTGATCGGCCTGCCGGAGAGCGAACCCGATATGTAGGCCGTAGGGCGGACGGCACGTTGCAGCGCACCCGAACGACGGGCAACCCGTCGTTCACAACCTGTTGACCCGCCGGCACCACCGTCCACGCGGCACCCACGATCGCTATGACGCCTACCTCAAGGCACTGGCGGAGGAGACGCTATGACTGTCAGCTGGGAAGACACCAAACGTAAGCTCGAGGAAATCCGCAAGCAGCAGGGACGCGAGCTCACAGACGAGATGCGGTCGGCGATCCGGCGTCAGATGCTCGATGAGATCCACGCCTACCGGCTGTCGGAGATCCGCCGACGCCAGTCGCGGACTCAACGAGAGGTCGCCACGGCCATGGGCGTGTCGACGCCGCGGGTCTCCGCTATCGAGCACGGCGACATGACGAAGGTCGAGGTGGCTACGCTGCGCTCATACGTCGAGGCGCTCGGCGGGAAGCTCCGGATCATCGCCGATTTCGGCGACGACTCCTGCATCGTCGCCTGAGCCCAAGCGATATCTCGCGCCGCCGACGGAGCGCAGCGGTCGCGTCGCGCGCGGCTACGCACCCGGCCTGGTCACCGCAGTCAGGCTCAACCTGCCGATCGGCCTCGCGGTGCTGCGCAGCACCGTACGGGACGGTGGGGTCACCCGGCGCGGCCTGCGCCGCACCATGCCGGTCGCGCTCGGCGTGCTGGCCTGCGCTCCCCTCGTCGTGGCCGCCACCCGGGCGGTCTCCGTCCGACTCGACGGCTGAGACCTGGGGTCGATCGGACCCCAGGCATGCGAAAGGGGCGGTCCCAGCACCGAGGACCGCCCCTTAAGCGAGTGGACTCAGAAGTCCATGCCGCCCATGCCGCCGGACGGGTCGCCGACCGGGGCCTTGTCCTTCTCCGGCTTCTCGGCGATGACCGCTTCGGTGGTCAGGAACAGCGCCGCGATGGAGGCCGCGTTCTGCAGCGCCGAGCGCGTCACCTTGGCCGGGTCGATGATCCCCGCCTCGAACATGTTGACGTAGTCACCGGTCGCGGCGTTCAGACCGTAGCCCGGCTCGAGGTTGCGGACCTTCTCCGCCACCACGCCGCCCTCAAGGCCGGCGTTGACCGCGATCTGCTTGAGCGGCTCCTCCAGCGCACGGCGCACGATCTGCGCACCGGTCGCCTCGTCGCCCTCCAGGTCGCTCTTCTCGAACGCCTTGACGCTGGCCTGCAGCAGCGCCACGCCACCGCCGGGCACGATGCCCTCCTCGACGGCCGCCTTCGCGTTGCGCACGGCGTCCTCGATGCGGTGCTTGCGCTCCTTGAGCTCGACCTCGGTCGCCGCGCCGGCCTTGATGACCGCCACCCCACCCGCGAGCTTCGCGAGGCGCTCCTGGAGCTTCTCGCGGTCGTAGTCGCTGTCGGTGTTCTCGATCTCGGTGCGGATCTGCGCGACCCGGCCGGCGATCTGGTCCGCGTCGCCCGAGCCGTCGACGATGGTCGTCTCGTCCTTGGTGATGACGACCTTGCGCGCCTGGCCGAGCAGGTCGAGCGTCACGTTCTCGAGCTTGAGGCCGACCTCCTCGGAGATGACCTGGCCGCCGGTGAGGATCGCGATGTC
>JBJMIW010000370.1:0-6701 GCA_045806665.1 Actinoallomurus sp. | reverse complement strand
CGTGTCGAGCACCTGCGCGCGCATGTCGCGGCCCGTGACCGTCTCGGTCAGCTCCAGCACCCGGTCGGCAAGGGTCGACTTGCCGTGGTCGATGTGCGCGATGATGCTGAAGTTGCGGATCACCGCGGGATCGGTCTGGTTCGGTACGAGCGGCACCGGGTTCCTCAAGGAGTGACGGATCTAGCGTCTTCCATGGTCCCATGCCCCGTGCCATGCTCTCACCGCACGACCCGGGGCTTCGGTATTGACGGCCGCGGGGTGGTCGTGTTGGGCACTCCAAGAAAGCTTGGTAGGCTGTTCCACTGCGTGTGGGCGCGACAGGTCCCGCGCCCCCATCCCATCGACTTAAGACCTGAGGCTTCTTTCGTGGCGAACATCAAGTCCCAGATCAAGCGGAACAAGCAGAACGAGAAGGCTCGCCTGCGCAACAAGGCGGTCAAGTCCGAGCTGAAGACCGCGATCCGCAAGTTCCGTGAGGCCGCCGAGTCCGGCAACGCCGACGCGACCCTGGCCGAGCTGCGCAACGCGACGCGCAAGCTCGACAAGGCCGCCAGCAAGGGCGTCATCCACAAGAACCAGGCTGCCAACCGCAAGTCGGCGATCGCCAAGCGCGCCGCCGAACTGCAGGCCAAGTAAGGTTCACTGACGCATCAGCGACGCCGTGCCCCCTCGTACGGGCGCGGCGTCGTCGTGCTTGCCGTACGACAGGGTGATGCGGCACCCGCTCCGTCCATACGTGACGACGGCACCGGCCTGCCTAGCACCGTGCCGTGGGCACATGTCGCTTGGGCCTTGGGACACGGCGCGGCGCTGCCGTACGGTCACACGTTCGTCGCCGTCACTGCGCGCTCGACGTCCGCCCAGGTCGGCGTCGGCTGCGCCCAGTCGGGTGGCGCTGAGCCCTGGGGGCCGAAGAGGTAGAGGTGCGGCACCAGGCCCCGGAGTGCGGCGTGCACGTCGAACCGGTCGTCGATCATGTGGGTGACGCGCCGTACCGTGCTCTGCCGACCGGCGGCGGTAACCTTCGGGGCTGCCCGGTGCCCGCCGCTGCCGATGCGGTCAGCGTCCGGCGCGCGCGGCGACGATCTGGCCGATCGCCCTCTCCAGTGCGTACGCCGGATCCGCACCGCCGCCCTTGACCTGGGCGTCGGTCTCGGCGACGACCTGCAGCGCCCGCGCCACCCCGGCCGGCTCCCAGCCGCGGAGCTGCGCGCGTACCCGATCGATCTTCCACGGCGGCATTCCGAGCTCCTTGGCCAGCCCGGCCCCGCGCAATCCGCGCGGCGCGCCACCGACCTTGGCGAGCGACCGCACCCCCTGAGCCAGCGCGCTCGTGATCAGCACCGGGGCCACCCCCGTCGCCAGCGCCCAGCGCAGCTGTTCCAACGCCTCGGCGAGCTTCCCCTCCATCGCGCGGTCGGCGACCGTGAACCCGCTGACCTCCGCACGCCCCCGGTGATAGCGGGCGACCGCCTCATCATTGATCTTGCCGCCGGTGTCGGCGACGAGCTGGCTGCACGCGCTGGCCAGCTCCCGCAGATCGGTGCCGACCGCGTCGAGGAGGGTGCGGGCGGCGTCCTCTCCGATGCTTCCGCCGGCGCGGCGTACCTCCGTCCGGACGAAGCCCACACGATCACCCGGCCGGGTGATCTTCTGGCAGGTGACCTTGCGGGCGCCCGCCTTGGTCAGCGCGTCGAGGAGCGCCTTGCCCTTCGCACCACCTGCGTGCACCACCACCAGGTCGATGTCGTCGGCGGGGTTCGCGGCGTACCGGCCGATCTCGGCGGCCAGCTCCTTACCGAAGTCCTGCGCCGAACGCAGGACGACCACACGCCCGCCACCGAACAGCGACGGAGAGGTGAGCTCGGCCAGCGCGCCCGGCGCGAGGGTGGCGGGGGTGAGCTCGTGGACCTCGACGTCCGATTCACGAGCGCGTGCCGCGGCGACGACGTCGCCGACCGCCCGGTCGACGAGCAGCTCCTCGTCACCGACGACCAAGGTGAGACGTTCGGAAGACACGCATGCAGCATGCCACGCCGCGGCACCCGGCATCGCCCACCTCAGGCCGGCGACCCGGATCGGGGCCGATCGCCGATCGTGCCGGCGGTCTCAGTCCGGGAGTGCCCAGTCGCTCGGGCGGAAGGCGACGGCCCGCAGGTCACCGATGTCGTCGTTCTTCGGATCACGCGGCAGCCCCATCAGCCGGGCGAGAGTCCGCCAGGTGAGTGGGTGGGCGTCCTTGTATCCGATGAGCACGGCCCGGCGCTCCTCGTCGGCCAGGAAGCGATGCTCGGGCTCGAGGAGGCGAAGATGCCCGATCCGGATCTCCAGCGCCCGGGCCGCCCGCAGATTCTTCACCCAGTCGGCGCCATTGCCCCGGCCCGAGAAGACGATCACCTCGCCGGTCTCATGGTCGAGCTTCACCACCTCCAGGACGGTCTCGCGGCGCAGTCCGCTGAGCCGTCCCTGATGAGCGAGGTAGAGGAAGCGTTTGCCGAGCAGGAAGCCGAGGTTCCGGTGATAGATCCAAAGGGGGGCGCGGACGACACGGCGTAGGAACCCGTGCGGTCGGGGGGCACTGGATACTCCTCGGGGCATCGTCCCATGATGCCGTTGATCAGGACGTCGCCGCACAGCGGACGCCGTGAGATGTGGATTCGCCTGCTCCGTCGTGTGATCCGCGCCGCAGCGGGAATCCGCGCCTCCCGCTGCGGGTTGTTCGAAGGTGCCCGAACTTCATGAACTCCCGATCTCCGTACTCGATCTCGTTCCCGTGAGCTCGGATACGACGCCCGGGGCCGCGCTGCGGGCCAGCATCGATCTGGCCCGTGCGGTCGAACGCCTGGGGTACCGCCGGCTGTGGGTCGCCGAACACCACAACATGCCGGGCATCGCGAGCTCCTCACCTCCCGTGCTGATCGCGCATCTGGCGGAGGCGACGTCGACCCTCCGGATCGGCTCGGGCGGGGTGATGCTCCCCAACCACGCGCCGTTGGTCGTCGCCGAGCAGTTCGGCATGCTGGAGGCACTGCACCCCGGCCGGATCGACCTCGGTATCGGCCGGGCACCCGGAACCGACCAGGCCACCGCGTACGCGCTGCGGCGCTCCGCCGACCTGAACGTCGAGGACTTCCCGCGGCACCTCGCCGAGCTCAGGGCGTTCCTCGCCGGTTCGTCGCTCGGGATCAGGGCGGTGCCCGCCGCCGAGAACCCTCCAGAGGTCTGGCTGCTGGGCTCCAGCGGCTACAGCGCGCAACTGGCGGGTGCGCTCGGTCTGCCGTTCGCCTTCGCCCACCACTTCAGCGCGCGGTTCACCGAGCCCGCACTGGAGTTGTACCGCTCGACGTTCCAGCCGTCAGAGTCCCTCTCCCGGCCCCACGTCATGGTCACCGCCGCAGTCGTGTGCGCCGAGACCGACGAGGAGGCGGAACGACTCGCCGCGCCGATGGGCCTCTCGATGCTGCGGCTGCGGGCCGGCCGGCCCGGGCTGTTGCCGACGCCGGAGGAGGCGCTGGCGTATCCGTACACACCGCAGGAGCGCGAGGCCATGGGCATGATCACCGAGTCGCACGTGATCGGTGGTCCGGAGACCGTGCGCAAGGGACTCCTCGATCTGCTCGACCGCACCCGGCCGGACGAGCTGATGATCTCTACCAACGTCGGTGACCCCGCCGCCCGCCTCCGTTCGCATGAGCTGGTGAAGGCCGTTCTGCACGCAGGATGACCACCGCGGGGCACCCTGGGAGACCATCATCTACTCAGGGGCTTCCCTGGACGGCGGGGTGACCACCGCCTGGTCAAGGGCGCCCCGGGCGTCGGGTGACCACCGCTGGGCCGTCCCCGGAGCGGACGACGGCGACGTCGCCGTCACGATCGGTACGGTAGCCGCGCAGGTGCAGTCGCGTCAGCAGGGCCATCGTCGACGGTGCCGGATGCCCGTAGTCGTTTCCCGCGCCGACCGAGGTCACCGCGATCCGCGCGTGCACGGCGGCCAGGAAGGCCGGATCCTGATGTGACGATCCGTGATGCGGGACCTTGAGGATGTCGGCATGGGGGACCCCGGCCGCCAGCAACGTCTGCTGTGCCTCGATCTCGACGTCCCCGCCGAGGAGCACCGTCAGCCCCGGCCATTGCGCGAACATCACCACGCTGGCGTTGTTGACCTCGGTTCCCGGATCGCGGGTCGACACCGGCAGGGTGCTGAGCGGGCCGAACACGCGCAGGGTGAGCGGCCCCACGGTCCAGACATCGCCGATCCCCGCGGGCAGCACCCGTCTGCCGGTGAGGAGCCGCCGCTCCTCGCCCTCGCTGTCGGGGCTGATCAGGACGGTACCGACGGCGCGGCCGCGCAGGACACCGGGGACTCCGCCGACGTGGTCGGCGTGCGGGTGGGTCAGGACGAGCAACGGCACGGCGCGGATCCGCAGCGCGCGTAGGCAACGGTCCATGGACCGGGGATCGGGACCGGCGTCGACGACCACGGCCCGGTCCGGCCCGGCGGCCAGCACCAGCCCGTCGCCCTGTCCGACATCGCAGGTCACGAACAGCCAGCCGTGCGGCGGCCACCCAGGCGCACAGGCGTGGGCGGTCACGGCCACGATGCTCACGCCGGCCAGAGCGGCGGCGGCGACCCTGCGCGCCCCCGGCCGTCGCAGGATCAGCGCCCCGACACCGCACACGACCATCAGCAGCGCCGCTCCGGCCGCTCCCGCCGGCCAGGCGACGGCTGCGTACGGCGCACGGGCGCAGAGCCGTGCCACGCCGGTGATCCAGCCGACCGCCAGCCCCGCGGGCACGACGATCAGCCGGGCGACCGGCAGGGACACCGGCGCGACCGCGGCGGCCAGCACGCCGAGCAGTGTGGCGGGCCCCACCGCCGGGGCGGCGAGGAGATTGGCCGGCACGGCCACGAGGCTGACCTCACCGTCGAGCAGCACAAGGATCGGCGCGCACGCGACGTGCGCCGCGGCGGCCACCGCCAGCGGTTCGGCCACCGCGCCGGCCAGGCGGCGCGGTATCCGCCCGGGCACCCTCCGGGGCAGCGACCGGGCCAGGCACCTCCGCCAGGCTGGTCCGAGCAGGAGGATGCCGGCGGTCGCCAGAGCCGACAGCGCGAAACCGTACGAGCGGGCGAGCCCCGGGTCGAGCAGGACCAGCACGAGGACGGCCGCGCAAAGCGCCGGGACCCCACGGCGCTCGCGGCCGGTGACGACCGCGAGCAGGGCCACGGAGCCCATGACGGCGGCGCGAAGGACACTCGGTGACGGACGTGCGACGAGCACGAACCCGAAGATCGTCACCCCCGCCAGTAAGGGGACCGCCCGGCGACCGAGGCCCGTGACGCGGCCGACCATCAGGACCGCGCCGATCAGCAGGGAGAGGTTCTCGCCGCTGACCGCCATGAGATGCGTCAGCCCGGCCTTCGTGAACGCGTCGGCGAGGTCCGGGTCGAGCAGCGACGTGTCACCGTCGACCAGACCGGGCAACACGCCGCGCTGGTCGGCCGGCAGCCGTCCGGCAGCCGTCCGTAGACGGGATCGGATGGTGCTCGCCCACCGCTGCTGAGGGGATGGCCGGCCGGAGAGCACCGGCGGCCCGCGGACGAGGCCGACCGCCGCGAGCAGCTCGGCACGGCGCGGGACGACGAGCCGTGCGGTGAGATGGACGCGTTGGCTCGGCACCACGGGTCTCCACGCCGCGTCGTCCGCGAGCAGGAGCACCGGCACACGGACCCGCCGCCGGACCACCCCTCGCTCGGGCTCGACCTCCTCCACCCGCGCCGGCACGAGGACGGTCTCGCGTCGGCGCGCCGACCCTGCCTTCAGAACCATCGGGTCCCCGGTGACGACCGCGTCGAGGCTCACCGTGGCACCCCGAACCGCTGACGCGCGTACCGGCCCGGACTCCACCGCCGTGAGCCGGAACCCGACCCCGGCGGCCGACGCGGCCACGCACATCAGCACGCCGGCCAGCATCCGCCGCCTGGACGGTGCCTGCCGCGTCCCGGCGACACGAACCTCCGCCGAACCGTCCGCCACGAGACGTCCGTCGGCCGGATCCCCGGGGTGCCCGACCGGTACACCGGTTCGCTCTCGGGCCGAGCGGGTTGCCAGGAGCACCGCTCCGATCGTCGAAATGACGGCTGCCGCGTACGCCGCGCGGGCCCCCACACCGAGCAGCAGCATCGCGGCCAGCCAGGCGCCGACCGCCGGCGCCACCAGCCGCAGGTCGTGCCCGCCGCCTACTGGAGACGCTCCGTCGAGGCCGCCTCCCAACGCCCCACTCTCCCGCGAAGGCCCGCCGCCGGCTTCCCCGCCCGAACACCCGGCCTCAGGCGCGCCACCCGAAGATCCGTCCTCGGACACGCCGGCCGAGGATCCGCCCCCAGATCCACCGCCCGACGATCCACCCCGAGACACGCCGTCCATCGACGGCACCCCCGCGGATACACGGCCCGACGAGGAGCCGCCCTCAGTTGCACCGCCCGTGCACCCGCCCTCAGACACGGCGTCCGAGGATCCGCCCTCAGAGCCACCGTCCGGCGATCCACCCCGAGACACGCCCTCCATCGACGGCACCCCCGCGGACACACCGTCCGCCGAACGGCCACCCTCAGGAGGACCACCCGAGCACCCGCCCTCAGACATGCCGACGGCCGGAGGCCCCCGCTCGGACAGATCCCCTTGCGGACACGGACCTGG
>JBJMIW010000369.1:0-5307 GCA_045806665.1 Actinoallomurus sp. | reverse complement strand
GTCGTAGCCGCCGAACGCGTTGGGCAGGCCGGCGTTGGGGTGGCACGCGGTGTACGCGCCCGCCAGGCGCGCCAGTTCGGTGACGTGCGGGCGCATCTCGGCCGCGCCCAGCGAGCAGTTCACGCCGACGACGAGCGGCTTGGCGTGCTCGATGGAGTGCCAGAACGCCTCGACCGTCTGTCCCGACAGCGTGCGGCCGCTCAGGTCGACGATCGTCACCGAGATCCAGAGCGGCAGGTCCGGGGCGACCTCGCGGGCGGCGGTGATGGCGGCCTTGGCATTGAGCGTGTCGAAGATCGTCTCGATGAGCAGCAGGTCGACGCCGCCGTCGGCGAGGGCCTGGATCTGCTCGGCGTACGCGTCGCGGACCTGGTCGAAGGACACGGCCCGGTAGGCGGGGTCCTCCACGCGGGGCGACAGCGACAGCGTGACGTTGAGCGGGCCGATCGAGCCGGCGACGAACCGGCCGCCCGCCTCATCGGCGGCCTGGCGCGCCAGCTGCGCGCCCCGCAGATTCATCTCCCGCACATGGGCCTGCAGCCCATAATCGGCCTGGCCGATGCTGGTCGCGGTGAACGTGTTGGTGGTCGTGATGTCGGCGCCGGCCGCGAGGTAGCGCCGATGCACGTCCAGCACGAGGTCCGGGCGGGTCAGGTTGAGCAGGTCCGGGTCGCCGGTGACGTCGCGGGGATGGTCGCCGAACCGGTCTCCCCGGTAGTCGGCGGGAGTGAGCCGCGCGCCCTGCAGCATGGTGCCCCAGGCACCGTCGAGCACCGCGATCCGCCGGTCCAGGAGCTCACGCAACGCCTGAGCCGTCGCGGACGCGGCCTTGGCCTGGCCGAAGTCGGTTGCGGATCTGTCCACTGGACCACCTCCCGTTGTCGGGAGGCGCCCTTGCGAAACATCGGTGACGGCCGAGCGTGGCGGGCGTGAGCCCGTTGCAGCGCCTCTCGGCCTGTGAGACCGAGGGTATCAAGATCTGGCGACGCGATCGACGGACGCCGGAGTCCGGGAACGGCCGACCGGCCGGGGGCGGCGAGGCTACGGCGCCTCGGTGGAGAGCCGGCGGGCCTGGTCACGGCCCACTTCGGCGGCCTGCCGAAGATAGTCGGCGACCATCTCCGGTTGCTCGTCGGTGTAGTGCTCCGAAACGGACAGCGACCCGATCCACGAGGGCGACGTCGCCGAGGCGGCCCTCGCCGTGCTCACCGGCCCGGGCCTGCGCGGTCGCCCGTGCACCCCCACCGGTCCGGAGTCGCCGACCTTCGCCGAGCAGATCGGCATCCTCAGCCGGGTGACCGGCCGCCCGTTCCCCGTCAGGCAGGTCACCCGCGAGGAGTGGAAGCCGAGATGGTCGAGCACATCCCGGCCGCCTTCGCCGACTCCCTGCTGGACTGGTGGGAGCACAACGACGGCTCGCCCGTCGAGCTGACCGGGACCGTAGGGGAGCTGACCGGCCGCCCCGCGCGCACGTTCGCCACCTGGGCGCGGGACCACGCCGGCGACTTCGGCGCCCAGGGCGCGTCCGGACTCAGAAGTTGATCATGTGGCCGGCCAGGCCGTGGATCGCCTCCTTGACCGCCTCGCCCAGCGTCGGGTGCGCGTGGACGTTGCGCGCGACCTCGTGGACGGTCAGGTCCCACTGCTGGGCGAGCGTGAGCTCGGGCAGCAGCTCGGTGACGTCGGGGCCGATCAGGTGCGCGCCCAGCAGCTCGCCGTACTTCTTGTCGCTGAGGATCTTCACGAAGCCCGTCGGGTCGCCCAGGCCGTGCGACTTGCCGTTGGCGGTGAAGGGGAACTTGGCGACCTGGACGTCGAAGCCCTGCCCCTTCGCCTGCGCCTCGGTCCAGCCGAAGCTGGCGATCTGCGGCTGGCAGTAGGTCGCGCGCGGGATCATCACGTAGTCGAGCTCCATCGTCTCGGCGTCCGCGATGGTCTCGGCGGCGACGATGCCCATCGACTCGGCGGCGTGCGCGAGCATCAGCTTGGCGGTCACGTCGCCGATCGCGAAGATGTGCGGGACGCTGGTGCGGCACCGGCCGTCGATGTCGATCGCGCCGCGCTCGGTCAGCCGGACGCCGGTCTTCTCCAGGCCGTAGCCGTCGACGTTCGGCCGGAAGCCGATCGCCTGCAGCACCTTGTCGGCCTCGAGGACCTGCTGCCGGCCGTCCTTGGAGACGGTGACGCGGACCTTGTCCCCCGACTCGTCGATGCCCTCGACGCGGGTGGAGGTCAGCACGTCGATACCCAGCTTGCGGTAGCGCCGGGCGAGCTCCTTGGAGACCTCCTCGTCCTCCAGCGGCACGAGCCGGTCGAGGAACTCCACGATCGTGACCTTGACGCCGTAGTTGCTCAGGACGTACGCGAACTCGACGCCGATCGCCCCGGCCCCGGCGATCACGATGCTCCCGGGCAGCTCCTCGCTGAGGATCTGCTCCTCGAACGTCACGACCCGCTCGCTCAGCGACGTGCCCGGCAGCAGCCGCGCGCTCGCGCCGGTCGCGATGACGCAGTGGTCGAACGTCACGGTCTGTGTTTCACCCCCTTGGCTACGCCCCGCCGCCCCCGAACCATTGACCTGGATGGTGTTCGGGTCGGTGAACGTGCCACGGCCGTCGAACTCGGTGATGCCGTTCTTCTTCATCAGGTAGTGGACGCCCTTGACCCGGCCGTCCGCGACCGTACGGCTGCGGCGGAACGCCTCACCGTAGTCGAAGCGCACCTCGCCGTCGGCCTGGATGCCGAACGTCTTCGCCTCATGGGTGAAGATGTACGCCAGCTCGGCGTTGCGCAGCAGTGCCTTGGAGGGGATGCAGCCGACGTTCAGGCAGACGCCACCCCAGTACTTCTCCTCGATGACCGCGGTCTTGAGGCCCAGCTGGGCGGAGCGAATCGCAGCGACGTACCCGCCTGGGCCCGCGCCGAGAACGACGACGTCGAAATGAGTGCTCATGAGCAGTAACGCTATTGCCCTCAGCGGGTCCGGCCGACGCCGTCCCGGGCCGGCCGGACCCCGCGCCGCGCCGGGTCAGCCCTCGCTGTCCAGCATGGCCATCTGAGGGGCGGCGTAACGGTCGCCGGCGGCCGCCCCGGCGGGCACCGCGCGCTCGATCGCGTCGAGGTCGGCGTCCGACAGTTCGACGTCGAGCGCGGCGAGGGCCTCATCGAGCCGGTCGCGGCGGCGGGCGCCGATCAGCGGCACGATGTCCTCGCCCCGCGACAGGGCCCAGGCGATGGCGATCTGCGCGACGGTGACGCCCTTCCCCTCGGCCACCGTGCGCAGCGCCTCGACGAGGGCGAGGTTGCGGTCGAGGTTCTCGCCCTGGAACCGCGGGCTGTGGCTCCGGAAGTCCCGGCCCGCCAGCTCCCGGTCCTTCGACCAGCACCCCGACAGCAGGCCGCGGGACAGCACGCCGTACGCGGTGACACCCACGCCGAGCTCGCGGCACACCGGCAGGATCTCCTTCTCCACGCTGCGGGTGAGCAGGGAGTACTCGATCTGCAGGTCGGTGATCGGGTGCACGGCGTGGGCGCGGCGGATCGTGTCGGCGCCGGCCTCGGACAGGCCGATGTGCCGTACGTAGCCCGCCTCGACCATCTCCGCGATCGCGCCGACGGTCTCCTCGATCGGTACGGCCGGGTCGACCCGCGCGGGCCGGTAGACGTCGATGTGGTCGGTGCCCAGGCGGCGCAGCGTGTAGGTGAGGAAGTTCTTCACCGCCGCCGGCCGGGCGTCGTGGCCGACCCAGTCGCCCGCCGGGTCCCGCATCGCGCCGAATTTCACGCTGATCCGCACCTGGTCACGGTCGCGGCCGCGCAGGGCCTCGCGGATCAGCAGCTCGTTGTGGCCCATGCCGTAGAAGTCACCGGTGTCCAGCAGGGTGATCCCGGCGTCGATCGCGGCGTGGATGGTGGCGATGCCCTCGGCCTCGTCCGCCGGGCCGTACATATCGGACATGCCCATGCAGCCCAGGCCGATCGCCGAGGTCACCAGGCCGTCCCCCAGGGTGCGCTGTCGCATCCCCTATCCCTCCATCGGTCGTAAGCATCATCGATATATCCAACTATAGAGCGGCGCTATAGTCGGAGGCAAGCGGCGCTATAGCAATCCATGTACCATCGATACCGTGACCGAGACCCATACCCGCGAGCGCATCCTCGACGCCGCTGCCCGCCTGCTCGCCGAGTCTGGCGGCGCGCCTGTGTCCACGCGCGCGGTGTGCGCCGCCGCCGGCGTGGGCGCGCCCACGCTCTACCACCACTTCGGCGACAAGGAGGGGTTGCTCGACGCGGTCGTCGCGTACGGCTTCGAACGCTACATCGCCGAGAAGCGCGCCCAGCGGTCGACGGGCGACGTCGTCGAGGACCTGCGCCGCGGGTGGGACCTGCATGTCGCCTACGGCCTGGACAACCCGGCCTTCTACGCGCTGATGTACGGCGCGGGCCCCCGCGGGGCCGCCGCTGAGGAGGCGCGCCGCATGCTCGTGGACATGGTGGAGAAGGTGGCGCGCGCCGGGCGGCTGCGGGTCCCGGTCGAGACGGCCGCGCGCATGATCAGCGCCGCCGGGGTCGGCGTGACCCTCACCCTCATCACCGGCGACGGAGACGATTCGGAGCTGTCGGCGCGCACGCGCGACGCGGTGCTGGCCGCCGTCACCACCGACCGGCCCGAGAAGGAGTCCTCATCGCCGTCCGCCCTGGCCGTCGCGCTGGCCACCGCCCTCGCCGACCGGCCGCCGTCGGCCCTCAGCGCGGCCGAGACCGCACTGCTGCGCGAGTGGCTGACGCGGCTGGCCGGCGCGTGAAGAAGGCTCAGGCGGCGCGGTACACCACGAACGAGACCGCGATGTACTGCGCGACGTACGCGGCGATCGTGAACGCGTGGAACACCTCGTGGAAGCCGAACCAGCGCGGTGAGGGGTCCGGGCGCCGCAGCCCGTACACCAGGCCGCCCACGCTGTAGAGCAGACCGCCCACGCACACGAGGATGACCGCGGCCGGCCCGGCGCCGTGCAGCAGCTGCGGCATGAAGCCCGCCGCCACCCAGCCGAGCCCGACGTACAGCGCGGTGTAGAGCCAGCGCGGCGCGCGCACCCACACGATCCGGAACAGCACTCCCGCCAGGGCGCCCGACCAGATCACCGACAGCACCAGGGTGCGCGCCGTGCCGTGCAGGGCGAGCAGGGCGAACGGCGTGTACGTGCCGGCAATGATGAGGTAGATGTTGGCGTGGTCGAACCGCCGGAGCACCGCCTCGCCGCGCGCCGACCAATGGCCCCGGTGGTAGAGCGCCGAGACGCCGAACAG
>JBJMIW010000368.1:0-16047 GCA_045806665.1 Actinoallomurus sp. | reverse complement strand
CGTGCCGTAGCCGGTGACGACGCCGTCGCCGTACGGGCGGTTCTTCTCGACGCCGAAGCCGTGCGCGCGGTGCCGCGCCATCTCGTCGAACTCGACGAACGACCCCTCGTCGAGGAACGCGTCGATCCGCTCGCGGGCGGTCATCTTGCCTTTGGCGTGCTGCTTCTCGACCGCGCGCGCGGAGCCGGCGTGGACGGCGTCGTACCGGCGGCGCTCCAGGTCGGCGATCTTGCCGGCCGTGGTGTGGATGTCGATCTCGTCCGCGGGCAGGGGCTCGGGCGCTTGCGTGGCCATGCACGTCAGCGTAGCCAGCCTCGGGAACGGACTGCCGAGAGGGGCGCGATCTTCCGGCTCTCTGCGGCTTCTCAGCCGGCGAGACGGACTCGGACCGCATCGTGGGGACGAACTACCCTGAGGTGGTGTCGACTCGAAACTCCGCTCGGCAGGAGATGCCCGAGCCACTGCGCCGTGATGTCCGGTTGCTCGGTTCCCTCCTGGGCAACGTCCTCGTCGAGTACGGCGGTCAGGGCCTGCTCGACGACGTCGAGGCCCTGCGGCACGCGGTCATCGCCGCCCGCCGGGGGGAGACCTCCGTCGACGACGTCGCCGCGATCGTCGGCGGGTGGGCGATCGACCGCGCGGATCTGGTGGCCCGTGCGTTCACCGTCTACTTCCACCTGACCAACCTGGCCGAGGAGCACCAGCGGATCCGCACGCTCCGGGAGCGGGACACCGGCGAGACGCCGCAGCGGGAGTCCGTGGCCGCCGCGGTCGCCGAGATCGGCGCGGACCGCGTCCGTGAGCTGCTGGAGGGCCTGGAGCTGCACCCGGTCCTGACCGCGCACCCGACGGAGGCGCGCCGCCGCGCGGTCGTCACCGCGATCCTGCGGATCAGCGCGCTCCTGAGGGACCTGGACGACCCGCGCGCGGGCAGCGGGGAGCGCGACGAGATCACCCGCCGGCTCGTCGAGGAGATCGACCTGCTCTGGCGCACCTCCCAGCTGCGCCGGACCAAGCCGGACCCGCTGGACGAGGTCCGCACCGCCATGGCGATCTTCGACGAGACGATCTTCCGTGTCGTCCCGGCGATCTACCGCTCGGTCGACACCGCCCTCGCGCCCGGCACGGGCGAGCGCCCGCCGCTGGCCCGGCCGTTCCTGCGCTACGGCAGCTGGATCGGCGGCGACCGCGACGGCAACCCGAACGTCACCGCACAGATCACCCGCGAGGCGATCGGCGTCCAGGCCGACCACGTCCTGCGCGCACTCGGCAACGCCTGCACCCGGATCGGCCGCACGCTGACCCTGCACGAGACGACGACGCCGCCGTCGCAGGCCCTCCGGGGCGCGCTCGCCACCGCCCGCGCCGCCCAGCCCGGGCTCGTCGCCGAGATCGCGAAGCGCTCGCCGGGCGAGCCGCACCGTCAGTTCCTGCTGTACGCCGCCGAGCGGATCAACGCCACCCGGCTGCGCCACGCCGACATGGCGTACGGCGGCCCGGCCGACCTCCTGGCCGACCTGCGCCTCGTGCAGGACTCCCTGGCGGAGGCGGGCGCGCCGCGCCAGGCGTACGGCGAGCTGCAGCACCTGATCTGGCAGGTGGAGACGTTCGGGTTCCACCTCGCGGAGCTGGAGATCCGCCAGCACTCCGCGGTGCACGAGAAGGCCCTCGCCGAGGTCCGCGCCGGCGGCCCGCTGAGCGAGCAGACCGAGGAGGTCCTCGACACCCTGCGGGTGGCCGCGTGGGTGCAGGAGCGGTTCGGCGTCGACGCGTGCCGCCGCTACGTCATCTCCTTCACCCGCACCGCCGACGACGTGGCCGCCGTGTACGAGCTGGCCGAGGCCGCGGCGGTCGGCGGCCGGGCGCCGGTGCTCGACGTCGTGCCGCTGTTCGAGACCGGTGCGGACCTCGACCGGTCCCCGGCCGTGCTGGACGGCATGCTGCACCTGGCGCCGGTGCGCCGCCGCCTCCTCGAGACCGGCCGCCGCATGGAGGTCATGCTCGGCTACTCCGACTCGGCCAAGGAGCTCGGCCCCACCACGGCGACCCTCAAGCTGTACGACGTCCAGGCCGCGCTCGCGGCCTGGGCGGGCCGGCACGACGTGAAGCTGACGATGTTCCACGGGCGCGGTGGCGCGCTCGGCCGCGGCGGCGGCCCGGCCAACCGGGCGGTGCTGGGGCAGGCGCCGGGTTCGGTCGACGGCCGGTTCAAGGTCACCGAACAGGGCGAGGTCATCTTCGCCCGGTACGGCCACGCGGAGATCGCGCAGCGCCACGTCGAGCAGGTCGCCAACGCGGTCCTGCTCTCCTCCACCCAGGCGGTGCAGGAGCACGCGCTGGCGGCCGCCGAGCGGTTCCGGCCGCTGGCCGACCGGATCAGCGCGGCCGCCGAGCGGACGTTCCGGTCGCTCGTCGAGGCGCCCGGCTTCCCCGAGTGGTTCGCCCGGGTCAGCCCGTTGAACGAGCTGGGCAACCTGCGGCTCGGCTCCCGGCCGTCCCGCCGGAAGGCGACCACCTCGCTGGACGACCTGCGGGCCATCCCCTGGGTGTTCTCCTGGACGCAGACGCGGGTCAACCTGCCCGGCTGGTACGGCCTGGGCAGCGGTCTGGCCGCCGCCGAGGACCTGGACGCCCTGCGCGAGGCGTACCGGTCCTGGCCGCTGTTCGCCTCGCTGCTGGACAACGCGGAGATGAGCCTGGCCAAGACCGACCGCGCGATCGCCGAGCGCTACCTCGCCCTCGGCGACCGGCCGGAGCTGAGTGAGACGGTGCTCGCCGAGTACGACCGGACCAGCTCCCTCGTCCTGGAGGTCACCGGGCACACCCGGCTGCTGGAGAACCGCCGGGTGCTGTCCCGCGCGGTCGAGCTGCGCAACCCATACGTCGACGCGCTGTCCCACCTTCAGCTGCGCGCGCTGCAGGAGCTGCGGGCCGGGATCGCGGACGACGCCGAGCGCGAGCGGATCGAGGACCTGCTGCTCCTCGCCGCCGCCGGGGTCGCCGCCGGCCTGCAGAACACCGGCTGATCCGCTCGCGTCGGACCGAGACTTGTGAAGCACGCCCTCGAGCTGGATGATTCTCGTCGTTCTGACGGTTAGAGGGGGTCATGGGTATCAGGCTGGCCGAAGCCGACGATCTGGGCTCGGTGGAGGCGATCGTGAAGGCTGCGTACGACCCGTGGGTCCCCATGATCGGCGTGGAGCCGCTGCCGCTCAGCGCCGACTACGGGGACCTGATCTCCGATGGACTGGTATACGTCCTGGAGAGCGTCGGGGTCGACGCGCTGATCGTCCTGCGTCCGAAGGATGACGAACTTCTTGTGGAGAATGTCGCGGTCCACCCGGATCGTCAGGGGCGGGGACTGGGGCTGCGGCTGCTCGCGTTCGCCGAGTTCCGCGCGCGGTCGCTGGAGCTGCCGGCGGTGCGGCTGTACACCAACGAGAAGATGATCTCGAATATCGGCCTGTACGAATTCCTGGGTTACCGCGAGACCAGTCGGGGGGGAATCGACGGTCGCCGCGTCGTCCACATGCGAAAGCAGCTCTGAGCGGCGAGAAACGCTGCACATCCGAGGACGGGGGGCTGATCTTCACCTAAAGTCATAGGTGATGACTGTTCGCGAGCCTGTGTCCAACCGAGCGCCGCTGCCGCGCTACGCGATCCTCGTAGACGTGGGGTATCTCTACGCCGCAGCGGGTGACCTCCTGTTCGGCGTCTCCTCCCGCCGCTCGTACCGGGTCGACGCCGAGGGTCTCATCGAGGCCCTGCAGAAACGCGCGCAAGACTGCATGAGCGGTGAGCTGCTGCGCATCTACTGGTTCGACGCCGCTCGCGACCGCGTGCCGACGATCGACCAGCGGGTCGTCGCGCCGCTGCCCCGGGTGAAGCTCCGGCTGGGCAACCTCAACAAGCACAACCAGCAGAAGGGCGTCGACGCCCAGATCCGCGAGGACCTGGAGACGCTCGCCCGGCACGGCGCCGTCACCGACGCCATCCTGCTGGCCGGTGACGAGGACATGGTCCCGGCCGTGGAGGCCGCGCAGACCTACGGCGCCCTCATCCACCTGTGGGGCGTCGAGCCGCCGTACGGCACCAACCAGGCCGAGCGGCTGATCTGGGAGTCCGACACGGTCGACGTCGTGAGCGCCGACTTCGTCAAGCCGTACTTCACGCTCGACACCTCCCGCGAGACGACGTCGGAGACGCCCGTCTCCCCGCCGATCCCGTCGCCCACCGCGGTCTTCGGCGCCCGGCCGCCCAAGCCCACCCCGCCGCCCGTCCGCGTCCAGCCGAGCCCGGTCGCCAAGCTCGGCCCCAGCCGCGACCGGGTTGAGGAGATCGGTGAGCACATCGCGCACAAGTGGATCCTCACCCGCGGCCGGGACAACATCCGCGACCTGCTGCCCGGCCCGATGCTGCCCACGGTCATCGACAAGGAGTTGCTGATCGAGGGCGAGAAGGAGCTCGGCCACTCGCTGCGCCCCTACAAGGAGGCCCGCGACTGGCTGCGCGAGGGCTTCTGGGCGCGCGTCTACCGCGAGTTCGACTTCCGCGTCGGCATCTCCGGCAAGGAGCCTCGCTGACCGGAGAGCTCTCCGGTTCTCCCCGCGTGCACGCGAGGCTGCTCCCGCCGGCTCTCCGGTGCTCCGGCCGTACGGCTCCGGCGCCTGGGGCGGCTGGCAAATCCCGTTCGTAGCGAGCGGCGCGCAGCCGGACAGCGGATTTCTCAGACGCGCCCTAGGCTGGGGCAGGTGAGCCCTTCGCCGTACACCGACCTCGATCGTCCGCCGCTGAACGAACGGGCGCTGAACCGCGCGCTCGTCCGCCCGGGCGGGCTCTGGCGGGAGATCCGGGTGGTCCCCGAGACCGGCTCGACCAACGCCGACGTGGCCTCGCTGGCCCGGAGCGGCGCGGACGAGGGCCTGGTGCTCGTCGCGGAGGCGCAGACCGCCGGGCGCGGCCGCCTCGACCGGGCCTGGACGGCCCCACCGCGCTCGGGGCTGGCGTTCTCGGTGCTCCTGCGGCCGCAGGTCCCGCTCTTCCGGCTCAACTGGCTGCCGCTCATGGCCGGGGTGGCGGTGGTCTCGGCCCTGCGCGGGTTCGCCGAGATCGAGGAGACCTCGCGCGGCGGGATGGCCGACGCGGCGCTGAAGTGGCCCAACGACGTGCTGATCCACGGCCGCAAGCTCGCCGGGATCCTCGCCGAGCGCGTCGGGGACGCCGTCGTGCTCGGCATCGGGCTCAACGTCAGCCTGCACGAGGACGAGCTGCCGGTGCCGACCGCCACCTCTCTCGCGCTGGAGGGCGCGCCGACCGACCGGGACCCGGTGCTCCGCGCGATCCTGCGCGAGCTCGCCGTCCGCTACGCCGAGTTCGGCCGGGAGGGCGCCGAGGAGCCGCTGCGGCGGTCGTACAAGGAACTCTGCGCGACCCTGGGCCGCCAGGTACGCGTGGAGCTGCCCGGAGACGGCGGTGACGCTCTCACCGGCGAGGCCGTGGACGTCGACGACAACGGGCGGCTCGTCGTCCGCGCGGCCGACGGTGAGCACGCCCTCAGCGCCGGCGACGTCGTGCACGTGCGGTAGGCAATCCCAACTGGACCGGTCCGCTGCACGCCGGTTTAATTGGGCTATCCCCATCCTCCGGAGGTCGTTGCATGGCCAGTGTGGCTGAGCTCAAGGGCGCCATCGCCCAGGCCGGCGAAGAGGCCGAGCAGGCCGTGCAGCTGCTCGTCCAGGCCGGCGGCCGAGCCGAGTCGGCGCTGCAGTACCTCATCGCGGTGGCCCAGGGGAGCGAGCATGACGCCCTGAGCGGCGCGCTGGGCGCGATGGGGCAGGCGGTCGAGAGCATCGAGGAGTGCCAGAGCCAGATCGGCGCCGCGATCGAAGAGGCCAACACCTACGCCGAGGGGCTTTAGGCGACCGCACCCCAGCACGTCCCCGACCGAGGTACCGCCCACCGCCGTCTGCGTGAAAGCCGCAGGAACCCCCACATGACGCTCAAGCCCGGCGATCTCGTTGCCGCCGTGCGCAAGGACATCCGGCAGGCACGCGGCGCCATTCGCGCCCGCAGGAGCGAACTCGACGACACGATCGCCCGGGCCGAGGCCGCGGTCGAGCAGGGCCGCCGGGACGTCTCCGCGACCAGCGGTCCGGAGACGGCGGCGACCGTCGCCGCCTGGCGGGAGCTGGCCGGCGAGGCGGCGCCCGGCGCCGCGGCCGCTGCCTGGACCGACTGGCCGGCCGAGCCGGACCCGGCCGACGCCGGGCCGTGCCTGTACCGCGTCGGCACGGCCGCCGGTGAGGTGCCCGCCCTGGTCCCGCTGCTGGACTCCGGCCACCTGAAGATCACCGGGAGCCAGACGCCGCCGGTCGACGCCATCGTCGACTCACTGCTCGTCCGGATCGTGGGGACGACGCGACCGGGCTCCGTACGGGTGAGCCTGTACGACCCGCGGCGACTCGGAGCCGGCCTCGGCGGCTTCCACGCGCTCTCCCGTCCGGGGCTGCTCACGGTGTACGGCGTGGAGGAGTTCAAGGAGCTCCTCGGCTCGCTGGACCGCGACATCCGGCGGATCCAGCGTGACGTCCTCGGGGGCGGCCACTCCTCGCTCGCGGAGCTCGCCGCGGCCACGGGCCGGCGGCCCGAGCCCTGGCAGGTGGTCATTGTGCAGAGCCCGGTGCGCGGCTTCCGCGACGACGAGGTCGCCCACCTGAACAGCGTGTTGCACGCGGGAGCAGCCTGCGGCATCCACGTGGTCTGCCGCGACGTCCCGGTCGAGGACGCACCGGACATGGAGTCGATCACCATCGCCGCGGACGGCCGGGTGACCACCTCGATGACCGGTGAGCTGGAGGTGACGGTCGAGCCGCCGCCGCCCGAGCTGGTCCGCGCGGTCTGCGAGCGCGCCGCCCGCTGGGCGGGCATCGAACGCGACCCGCCGCGCTTCGCCGAGCTCATCCCGCACCGGATGTGGAGCGAGTCGTCCGCGGCCGGGGTCAGCGCCCCCATCGGGGAGGACGTCGACCGGTACGAACCGGTCGAGGTCTTCCTTGGCGACGATCCGGTGCACGCGCTCGTCGGCGGCCCGCCCGGCTCCGGCAAGACCAACTTGCTGTACGCCATGATCGGGTCGATGGCCGCCCGCTACTCGCCGGAGGAGCTGGAGTTCTACCTGCTGGATTTCAAGGAGGGCGTGTCATTCGCTCGCCTTGCCAGCGGCCGTACCGACAAGACGTGGCTGCCGCACGCCCGGCTGATCGGCGTGAACATCAACAACGACCGGGAGTTCGGCCTGGCGCTGCTGCGCTTCCTCGCCCGCGAGCTCGAACGCCGCGGCGCCGCCGCCCGCGAGCACGAGGTCACCAAGCTGGAGGAGCTGCGGGCCGTCGACCCGGACGGGCACTGGCCGCGCATGGTGGCGGTGATCGACGAGTTCCAGGTGCTCATCCAGCAGCAGGACAAGATCACCGACGAGTCGCTGTTCCTGCTGAACGACCTCGCCCGCCGGGGCCGGTCCCAGGGCATCCACCTGGTCCTGGCCAGCCAGAACATCGGCGGCGTCCAGTCGCTCTGGGGGCGCGGGGCCATCCTCGACCAGTTCACGCTGCGGATCGCGCTGCCCAAGGCGCGCCGCATCCTGGCCGACGACAACCCGGCCGCGCTCCAGGTCGCGCGCTTCTGCGCGGTCGTGAACGCCGAGTCCGGCGCGCGGCAGGCCAACCGCATCGCCCGGCTGCCCGACGCCGGGACGGCCGGTACGTTCGACGCGCTGCAGCGGGAGCTGTGGCAGCGCCGCCCGGAGACCCTCGCGCCGCCGCGCATCTTCGACGGCGCGCACGTGCCCGAGCTGATGACCGCGCCGGCCCTGCCGCCGGGCGAGAGCGCCGTGGGCCAGCTCATCGACCTGGCCGGCAGCGCCGCCACCGTGCGCTTCGACCGCGCGCCCGGCCGCAACCTCGCGGTGGTCGGCACCCGTGCCGACGAGGCGTACGACGTGCTCGCCTCGGCGGTGTTGTCGCTGGCCCGCGGGCATGCGCCCGGGTCGGCGGTCTTCCGGCTGTACGCGCTGGACGAGCAGCTGGAGGCCCGGGTCGGCCTGCTGGTCCGGCGGCTGGCCGATGAGGGGCACCAGGTCACGGTCGGTGGCGAGTTGCCGGAGATCGCCGACCGGGCCGTGCCCGAGTACCTCACGCTGTTCGCGGTGGACGCCGCGACGACTCGCTCCGAGGAGCTGCGCCGGTCGGTCCGCCGCCTCGTCGAGCACGGCCCGGAGCGCCGGACGCACGTGCTCGGCTGGTGGCGGACGACGGACCGGCTCAAGGCCGACGTCGTCGAGCGCGTCGGGGCGGTGCGCAACATCGACGCGTGGGTCGCCCTGGACGTACGGGACGGCGAGCTGTCGCCGCTGCCGGGCGGCCAGATGCTCAGCTGGACCCCGCGTCACCGGCGGGCTCTGTTCCACGATCAGCGCACCGGCACGCCGCCCCAGCCGATCATCCCGTTCGAGGTCATGAGCGAGACCGGGGACGGCGCCGCGTGAGGGCGGAGGGCTGATGACGGACCCGCAGACGGCGCGGCGGGCGTACAAGGAGTACGCCGCGGAGGCCGGCCGGAGGCTGCTCGCCGCCGACGAGGCCCGGCGCCGGCTGAAAGAGGCCGAGGAGGGGCGGACCGCCGCGTACGCCTCGGTCGAACAGGAGTGGGCGCGCCTGGACGGGCTGGAGGAGCGGGCCGCCGGCGTCTGGCGGGAGCTGACCACCCGCTTCGGTCCGCACGCGGTCGGTCCGCTGCCCGAGCCCGCCGACGACCTGCGGCCCGACCAGGATGCCGAAGACGTGCTCGGTGACGCGCGCAGGCGGGTTCGTGAACCGGTCCACTATCCCCTCGCCGGCCGGTACGTCCAGATGGCGGTGCTGGGTTTCGTGGTGGCCGTGCTCGTCACCGCCGTCGGCTTCGAGATCGCCAAGAGCCTGCGCGACCTCGGACAAGTGCGGCTGGTCCTGGCGTACGGGCCGGTGCTGGCGGCGCCATGGCTCGGCCGGCTCACGGCCAAGGGCTGGCTCCGGCTCCGCACGTCGCACGAGGAGCGGGAGTACGCCGTCGACACCGCGACCGGCGGCCTGGTCGGCGGTGGGGGCGTCTGGCTCATCGCCCTCATCGGCATCGTCATCCACTTTGTGACGTGATCGGCGCACTGATCGTCCGCACACCGAGGGTTTCTGCCAGGATGGCGCCATGGGTCTTCCGAAGAGCTCATTGACCGAGGACGAGGAGATCGTCCTGGAGTTGCACCCGCACTGGTCGACGCTGGTGAGCACGATCTTCTGGGCCGTGGTGACGGTGATCGTCGCGGCGGTCGCCATCTTCTTCATCCCCGCGGGCGGTGCGCAGATGCTCATCCGCCTCATCATCGCGGCCGTGGGCGTCGTGGTGATCCTGGTCGTCGGGCTCATCCCGTTCCTGCGGTGGGTGACGACCTCCTACACCCTGACCAACCGGCGGTTCGTCATGCGCCAGGGCATCCTGTCCCGCTCCCACCGCGACATCCCCCTCACGCGGGTCAACGATGTGTCGTTCCAGCAGAACCTCCTCCAGCGGATCATGGGCACCGGCTCATTGATCGTCGAGTCGGGCGGCGAGCACGGCCAGCTGGTCCTCAAGAGCATCCCGCGGATCGAGCACACGCAGAACCAGCTCTACCGGGTCGTCGAGGAGCTGACCGACGGCGACGGCGTACGCCCGTAGATGAGCGACGCGCCGGAGCCGCAGGAGATCGAGGAACTGCTCCTCGGCGGCGAGCTGAGGTTCACCCGGATCGACGCGATCGAGCGCGCCGGGGTGTCGGAGGGGTTCGCCCAGCGGCTGTGGCGGGCGTTCGGCTTCCCGCACCTCGGTGAGGAGACCGTCGCCTTCACCGAGGGCGACCTCGACGCGCTCGTCCGGATCAGGGACCTCCTGCACGCGGGTCTGCTGGACGAGGAGATGGTCCTGCGGATGGTCCGCGCCGTCGGCCAGACGATGGCGCGGCTCGCCGAATGGCAGATCGACATCATCGTCGGCGCGCTCGCCGATCCCCTGCAGCCGCCGTCCCCGGACGTCGTCCGGCTGATCATGGACCACGCCGAGAGCCACATCGCGGCGCTGGAACCGCTCCTCGTCCACGCGTGGCGGCGGCAACTCGCCGCCGCCGGCACCCGTGCGCTCACCGCGTCCACCGCGGAGGACGCCCTGCCGGGGCGGCTGCGGGTCGCGGTGGGCTTCGCCGACATCGTGTCGTTCACCGAGACCAGCCGGAACCTCGACGAACGCGAGCTGGCCCGGCTGGTCGAGCGGTTCGAGGAGACCGCGTCCGACGTCGTCGCCGAGCACGGCGGGAGGCTGGTCAAGACCCTGGGCGACGAGGTGCTCTACACCGCCGACACCGCCGCGCTGGGCGCGGAGATCGGACTGCGCATCACCGAGGCGATCCGCGCCGACGGCGACACGGACGTCCGGGTCGGCATGGCGTACGGCCTCGTGCTCGCGCTGAGGGGCGACGTGTTCGGCACGACCGTGAACCTCGCCAGCAGGCTGACCTCGATCGCCCGGCCCGGCACCGTTCTCGCCGACGCCCGGCTGGCCGAGGATCTGCGCCGCGACGACGCGTACCACCTGATCCGCATCGGCCGCCGCCCGGCCCGCGGTCTCGGCATCGTGCAGCCGTACGTCGTCCGCCGCGCGCGCTAGGCGTGGCCCCCGCGCTCGCCGACGGCCCCCAGGTATCGGTCTGGTCACATATAGTTCGCTTTTCGTTCACCAAAAATGGGGACCATATACCTCATGAGTGTTGAAGCGGGGCTTTTCGCCCGCGCCGCGGACGGGCTGCCAGAAGACCGGTTCCTTGACCGGGAGGAGAGCTGGCTCCGGTTCAACCAGCGCGTCCTGGACCTGGCCGCCGACCCATCGTTGCCCCTGCTCGAACGCGTGAAGTTCCTCGCGATCTTCGCGACCAACCTGGACGAGTTCTTCATGGTGCGGGTCGCCGGGCTGGCCCGGCGCATGGCCACCGGCATCGCCGTCCAGAGCGCCAGCGGCCGTCAGCCCCGCGAGGTGCTCGCGCACACCTCCGAGGTGGCGCACGAGCTCATGCTCAAGCACGCCGACCTCTTCCAGGAGGAGATCCTCCCCGCCCTGGCCAAGGAGGGGATCGAGATCCTGCGGTGGGACGACCTGGCCGAGACCGAGAAGGAGAGTCTCAACCGCCTGTTCCGGCGGCGGATCTACCCCGTGCTCACCCCGCTGGTGGTCGACCCGGCGCACCCCTTCCCGTACATCTCCGGGCTGTCCCTCAACCTCGCGGTCCTGGTCCGCGACCCGGAGAACGACGCGACGATGTTCGCGCGCGTCAAGGTCCCGCCGGTGCTGCCGAGGTTCCTGGAGGCCTCGCCGTCCCGGTTCGTGCCGCTGGAGGACGTGATCGCGGAGAACCTGCCGGAGCTGTTCACCGGCACCGAGATCCTCGAACACCACGCCTTCCGCGTCACCCGCAACCAGGACCTGGAGGTCGACGAGGACATCGCCGAAGACCTCCTGCAGGCCCTCGAACGCGAACTACTGCGCCGCAGGTTCGGGCCCGTCGTGCGCCTCGAGGTCGAGCAGTCGATCACGCCTGAAGTCCTCGACCTGCTGATGAGCGAGCTGGAGGTCGACGAGCGCGCGGTGTACCGCGTGCCCGGCCCGCTCGATCTCGGCGGCATGTGGGCCATCGCCGACCTGGACCGCAGCGAGCTGAAGTACCCGCCGTTCGTGCCGTCCGAGGCGGCGCTGCCGCACGACACCGACATCTTCGCCACCCTGCGCGACCACGACGTCCTCGTCCAGCACCCCTATGACTCGTTCACCACCAGCGTCGAGCGCCTCATCGAGGACGCCGCCGCCGACCCGCAGGTGCTGGCGATCAAGCAGACGCTCTACCGCACCAGCGGCGACTCGCCGATCATCGATGCCCTCATCGACGCCGCCGAGGCGGGCAAGCAGGTGGTCGTGGTCGTCGAGATCAAGGCCAGGTTCGACGAGCAGGCCAACATCACCTGGGCGCGCAAGCAGGAGCGGGCCGGCTGCCACGTCGTCTACGGCTTCGTCGGCCTCAAGACCCACTGCAAGGTCGCGCTGGTCGTCCGCCAGGAGTCGGACGGGTCGCTGCGCCGCTACTGCCACATCGGCACCGGCAACTACAACCCCAAGACCGCCCGGATCTACGAGGACTACGGCCTGCTGACCGCCGACCCCGAGGTCGGCCAGGACGTCAGCGCCCTGTTCAACCACCTGACCGGCTACTCGCGCGACACCCACTACCGCCGCCTCCTCGTCGCCCCCGACTCCCTGCGCGCCGGGCTCGTCCGGCGCATCGAGCGGGAGATCGAGCACCACGAGGAGGGCCGCTCGGCGCGGATCCGGTTCAAGTGCAACGCGCTGGTCGACGAGGTGCTGATCGACGCGCTGTACCGGGCGTCCCAGGAGGGCGTGCCGATCGACGTCTGGGTACGCGGGATCTGCGCGCTCCGCCCCGGCGTGCCGGGCCTGTCGGACACGATCCACGTGCGCAGCACCCTCGGCCGGTTCCTCGAGCACTCCCGGGTGTACGCCTTCGAGAACGGCGGCGAGCACGAGGTCTGGATCGGCAGTGCCGACCTCATGCACCGCAACCTCGACCGCCGCGTCGAGACGCTCGTGCGGGTGACCGACCCGGCCCACCGTGCGGACCTCGTCGGCCGCTTCGACCTCGCGATGGGCACGGACACCAAGTGCTGGGTCCTCGGCGAGAACGGCGTCTGGAGCCGGCACGACGGCGACATCGATGTGCAGACCTACCTGATGCGGGCGCGCCGCTGGAGGACCGTTGACTCCTGACCCCCCGGGGACGATCCGCGCGGCCGGCGCGGTGCTGTGGCGGCCCGGTCCGGACGGCCGCCCGCTCATCGCCCTGATCCACCGCCCGCGCTACGACGACTGGTCCTTTCCCAAGGGCAAGGTCGACCGCGGCGAGCACGTCGTGCGCGCCGCGGCCCGCGAGGTCTGGGAGGAGACCGGTGTCTGGCCGGTGCTCGGCCGCCGGTTGTCCACGGTCCGCTATCTCCACAATGGGCGGCCCAAGCGGGTCGACTACTGGGCGGCCGCCGGTGACGAGAGCCGGTTCATCCCCAGTGACGAGGTCGACCGGATCGCATGGCTGTCGATCGCCGAGACCGGGGAACGCCTCACATATGACCACGACCGCACCGTCCTGCGGGAGTTCGCCGCCGGCCCCTTGCGCACCATCCCGTACATCGTCCTCCGGCACGGCAACGCGGGGGAGAAGCGCAACTGGCAGGAGGACGACCTGCTCCGCCCCCTGGACGAGCGGGGGCGCGCGCAGGCCCAGCGGCTCAACGACGTTCTCGCCTGCTACGAACCGGCCCGAGTGGTCAGCTCGGCGACCGCCCGTTGCCTCGAGACGGTGCTGCCCTATGCCTCCCGGATCGCGGCCGATGTCCGCGCCGACTGGGCCGTGACCGTGGGCACCTCCAAGGTCCCGGGCGACCGCCTCGCCGAACTCCTCGCCGACGGCGTCCCCGTCGTCATCTGCACCCACGGCGAGCTCATCCCCGAGCTCGTCACCCGCGCCTGCGAGGAACTCGGCGCCCCGCCCCCCGACGATCCCAAGCTCCCGAAGGGCGGCTTCTGGGTCCTCCAGGTCGCCGACCGCGCCCTCGCCTCAGCCGAACGCCACAGCACCTGACCCGGATCGCCGCCGTGTGCGGTCCGCCGCGAATACCGGGCCTTCGGCGCGTCAGTTGCCGCGACCTGGTCCTGGCGCTGCCCGCCTCAGGAGTCGGGGAAGAGCCAGAGGCCCTGGTCGGCGCTCGCGCGGACGAACTGCGCGAGCGCCTCGATGCCGCTCAGGGGGACGACCGTGTCGTCGCCGAGTTCCGTCTTGTCCGTTCCTCCGGCGCGGGCCTCGGTCAGCCATCGGTCGAGACGGTCGGCGAGGTCGCGGACCTGCGCAGGGTCGAGCAGTTCATACAGGTTGACCCCGAGGGTGCCGTTCAGCCACTCCCGGTAGACCTGGCCGCGGAACCCGGTGAAGTCGCCGTCGGACGGCCAGAACAGGCCTTCGGGGAAGTCGCGGGGGACGTCTTCGAACGGATCGAGGTCCGCCGGGCCCTCCCACTCCCATGTGACGGGCGTCTCCAGCGTGTCGTGGCCCCTGACCGCCGGGTCTCCCGGGCGGACGGCGTAAACATCGAGTCCCATGGTTCCCGATCGTCGCACATTGTGACGACTTGTGGCTGAAAACGACACCCGCCTACCAGGGGAGCGGACCGTCGGCGGCGAAGAAGCCTCCGGTCGGGCCGTCGGGGCCGAGCTGTGCCATGCGGACGATGATCTCGGCGCCCTCCTCGACGGTCTGGGTCCCCGTGTTCCCGTTCAGGTCGGTGGCCGTGTAACCGGGCTCCACCGCGTTGATCCGCATGTTCGGGAACGCCTTCGCGTACTGGACGGTGATCATGTTGACCGCCGCCTTCGACGCCGGATAGGCGGCCCCCGGGTACGCGTAGGTCGGGGTGCCCGGGGCGGTCACCCGGGTCAGCGAGGCCAGCCCGCTGCTGAGGTTGACGATGACGGGGGCGGCGGACCGCTGCAGCAGTGGCAGGAACGCGTGGGTGACGCGCACGACGCCGAAGACGTTGGTCTCGAACACCTGCCGCGTCATGTCGGCGGTCAGGTCCGCGGCGCCGACCACCAGGTTCCCTTCCTCGCGCCCTTCGATGCCGGCGTTGTTGACCAGCACGTCCAGGCCGCCGTCGGCCTCGAGGGTCTTCACGGCGGCCGTGACGGACGCGTCGTCGGTGACGTCGAGGAGGACCATCCGCGCGCCGAGTCGCTCGGCCGCCCCACGCCCGCGTTCGGCGTCCCGGCTGCCGATGTAGACGGTGTGCCCTGCTGCGATGAGCCGACGGGCGGTCTCGAAGCCGAGACCCTTGTTCGCTCCGGTGATCAGTGTTGTCGTCATGCGTCAAGGGTGCGGCGCGGTGGTGGGGTCAGCCAGTCGTCCGGTCTTCCTGGGACTGCCCGTACCAGGCAGGTCCGCGGCCGGCCGTGCACACTGGTAGGCGTGGCGACGACGGAATTCGGGCGGGCGGTGCGCCGCTGGCGCGACCGCGTCTCGCCCGAGGCCGCTGGGCTGCCCGCCGGCGCGCACCGGCGCGCGGCCGGACTGCGCCGTGAGGAGCTGGCCCTGCTGGCCGGGATCTCCGTCGACTACGTCACTCGCCTCGAACAGGGCCGCGCCTCGAACCCGTCGGCGCAGGTCGTCGAAGCGCTGGCCCGCGCCCTGCGGCTGTCGGGAACCGAGCGCGCACACCTGTTCCGGCTGGCCGGGCTGGCGCCGCCGGGCCCGGAGACGGTCCCCGCGTACCTCACCCCGAGCGTCCAGCGGCTGCTGGACAGACTGACCGGGACACCCGTCGCGGTCTACGACGCGTCCTGGACGCTGCTCATGGCGAACCTTCCGTACGCCGCGTTGATGGGTGATCCGTCCGGACGGCAGGGCGATCAGCGCAACGGCGTGTGGCGGAACTTCCTCGGCCCGGCCACCCGGGTCCGGCAGACGCCGGAGGCCCGGCGCGCGCTGGAGGCCGCACTGGTCGCCGACCTGCGCGTGGCGGTCGGCCGCTATCCGGCCGACCAGCGGCTCCGGCGACTGGTCGCGGAGCTGCGCGCGAAGAGCGACCGGTTCGCCGAACTGTGGGACTCCGGGGCCGTCGGCCACCACGAGGCCGCGCGCAAGACCATCGATCACCCACGGGTGGGCGCCCTGACACTGGACTGCGACGTGCTCACCGTGGCGGGCAGCGACCTGCGCATCATGGTCTATACGGCCGAGCCCGGCACCGAGGACGCCGAACGCCTTGAACTGCTCACCGTGCTGGGCACCCAGACGCTCACGGGACCGATCGCCGGGCACTGAGGTCGGCACGGTCGGCGGCGGCCTGACCGGACACCCAGCCCTCCCGGTCGGTGACG
>JBJMIW010000367.1:0-30254 GCA_045806665.1 Actinoallomurus sp. | reverse complement strand
TCCCTGAAGGACAGGCTGGCCCCGGGCTTCGCCGCCGTGAAGGCCTACGCCAAGACGAAGCTGGAGCAGAAGATACGCGGGACCAAGGGCGGCAAGGGAAAGAAGCTCAAGGTCACCAACATCGTCGAGACCCTGGACGTCGGCGTGCCCTTGCGGCTGGCCTACAACCAGTGGACGCAGTTCGAGGACTGGCCGGGGTTCACCAAGAAGGTCGAGTACGTCCACCAGGAGTCCGACGAGAAGCTCCGCTGGCGAGTGCAGATCTTCCTCCCGCGCCGGGAGTGGGAGTCGGACATCATCGAGCAGATCCCCGACAAGCACATCATCTGGCGCTCCCATGGCGCCAAGGGCCACGTCGACGGCGCGGTGGCGTTCAGCGAGATCGGGCCGGACATGACCCGGATCGCGCTGGCGCTGGAGTACTACCCGAAGGGCCTGATCGAGCACACCGGCAACCTGTGGCGTGCCCCGGGACGCCGGGCCCGCCTGGAGTTCAAGCACTTCCGGCGGCACATGATGGTCGAGGCCCTCCTGCGCCCGGAGCAGATCGAGGGATGGCGCGGCGAGATCCGCGACGGCCAGGTCGTCAAGGACCACGAGACCGCGCTGCGGGAGGAGAAGGCCGAGGCCGGGCGGAAGGGGACCGAGCCGGAGCGGGAGCGCGAAGGTGAGTACGCGGAGGAGTACGAGGGCGAGGAGGAGCCCGAGTACGCCGACGAATACGAGGAAGAGCCCGGCGAGGAAGAAGAGGAGCCCAGGCGCCGCGAGTCCGTGAGTTCCGGGCGGGGCGGCGGCGGCACCGGGCGCGGGGAGCGGCCCGACCGCTCGGCACGCCGCGAGCGCCGCGACTGACCGACGGAACCATTGGGGGGACCATGACCATGGCAGTACAGCCGGCGGGCGGGGGCGGACTCGGCCGGCCGTCAGGGGGCGGCCTGGCCGACGTGATCGACACGATCCTGGACAAGGGTCTGGTCATCGACGCGTACGTCCGGGTGTCGCTGGTCGGCATCGAGGTGCTGACCATCGACGCGCGCATCGTCGTCGCCAGCGTCGAGACCTACCTGCAGTTCGCCGAGGCGGCCAACCGCCTGGACATGACGAAGACCGAGACGCAGGGCATCCCGGGGCTGGTGAGTGGTCTGCAGGAGGGCGGCGCCAAGCACAAGACCCGGGGCGCGATCGAGGGTGTGAGCGAGAAGCTTCGCGAGTTCGTGGGCGGTGACGACGCCGAGCGGGTCGTGCGCCGGCGCCGGCGTCAGGAGGATGAGTGAGATGACAGCGCCCGAGCACACCCAAGAGGCTCACGAGGAGGGCCACGTCGGCTGTTACGTCTACGGCATCCTGCCCGGCGACGTCGAACTGATCCCGGACGCCCGCGGCCTGGGGGACCGTGACGTCGACCTGGTGCGGCACGGGGAGATCGCCGCTCTCGTCAGCGAGATCGATCTCGGCAGCCCGATCGGCCGGCCGGAGGACCTGACCGCGCACGAGCGGCTCCTGGACGATGCCGCCGTCGAGGTGCCCGTCCTCCCGATGCGCTTCGGCGCGGTTCTCACCAGTCGCGAGGCGGTCGAGGAGGAACTGCTGGCCGCCAACCACGACCAGTTCCTCGCGGCGCTCAATGAGATCGAGGGCCGTGTCGAGTACATGGTGAAGGGCCGCTACGAGGAACGCGCCGTGTTGCAGGAGATCATCGCGGAGAGCCCCGACGCCGGCCGTCTCCTGGAGGAGATCCGTGGCCGTCCCGAGGAGCTGACGCGCGACGCCCGGATCCGGCTCGGCGAGTTCATCAACCAGGCGATCTCCGCCAAGCGCGACGCCGACACCCAGCGGGTGATCCAGGCGCTGTCCGAGCATTCCGTGGCGAGCGTCCCGCGGCAGCCGACACACCCTCAGGACGCCGTCCAAGTGGCCTTCCTCGTCGAGACCGCACGGCGGTCGGAGTTCGAGAAGGCCGTGGCCGAGATCGCGGAGGAATGGCAGGGGCGGGTCAACCTCCGTCTGCTCGGCCCGATGGCGCCGTACGACTTCGTCGTCACGCCCACGGCGGGAGCCTGAGCCATGGGCCTGATCTCATCGATCCTCACGTTGCCGTTCCTCCCGGTGCAGGGTGTGGTCAAGCTGGCCGAAGTGATCGAGCAGCAGGTCCAACAGCAGCTCACCAGCCCGATGGCGATCCGCGCCCGGTTGGAGGAGATCGAGCGGCAACGGCAGGCCGGTCTCATCTCGGAGGAGGAAGAGGCCGAGGCGCAGCAGGAGGTCCTCGGCCGACTGATCGGCGGCCAGGCCACCGGCGCCCCGTAAGGGGTTCCGGCCGCCCCGCCGGAAGGGAGTAACCGTGTCCGTCAGCCGCGGAGACCGGCCGCAACGGGTGCGTCGGCGGCTCGACGACGACCGCGAGGAGGAGTACGAGGCCGAGTACGAGGACGAGGAACCGGAGCCCCCACAGCGGCGCCGCGGCGGGGTCGTCGGCACGTCCGGGCGACTGTTCGCGGCGGAGGCCGCCCAGGCGGCGCTCCGGGAGATCACCGCGCTGACCGGCAAGACCGCCGAGGGCGTCGTGTCGATACGGCCGTCGGACAATGGTTGGGTCGCCGGCGTGGAGCTCCTCGAGGCGCGCCGCATCCCCTCCTCCTCGGACACGCTGGCGCTGTACGAGGTGGAGGTCGACGACCAGGGCGACCTGGTCTCGTACCGCAGGCTCCAGCGGTACCCGCGCGGACGCAGCGAGGCGTCATGACGCCCGGTGAACCGCGGGGCGGGTACGTCACCCCGTACGGCGCGCAGCCGGGCGGCCGCCGCGAGGCCGCCAACCTCGGCGACATCCTCGAGCGCGTCCTCGACAAGGGCATCGTGATCGCCGGCGACATCCAGGTGAACCTTCTCGACATCGAGCTGCTCACCATCAAGCTGCGGCTGCTGATCGTGTCGGTGGAGACCGCGCGGGAGCTGGGGATCGACTGGTGGGAGCACGACCCGTGGCTGACGGGCGACCGGCGCGGCCTGGAGGAGGAGAACCGCCGGCTGCGGGAGCGGGTCGCCGATCTGGAGGAGGGCCGGCCTGGTCGGCGGGCAGCCGATCTGGAGGAGGGCCGGCCTGGTCGGCGGGCAGCCGATCTGGAAGAGGGCCGGCGCGGCCGGCGGGCCGTCGACGCACCGCACGAGGAGCCGGAGCGCCGCCGTACCCATCCGGAGGAGCGCCGCCGTGACTGACACGGGAACGTACCTGTACGCCATCGCCCGGGACACCGGGGCACCCCTGCCGCCGGGCCTGACTGGTCTGCTCGGCGCGCCGGTGCGGACGGTCGCGGAATCGGGGCTCGTCGCATACGTGGGGACGGTGCCGCTCGACCAGTTCGGAGAGGAGGCCCTGAGGCGCAACCTGGAGGACCTGACGTGGCTGGAGGCCACCGCGCGCGCCCACCACCAAGTCGTGGAGGCGGCGACGGAGACGGGCCCGGTCGCCCCCGTACGGCTCGTCACCGTCTACCGGGGGGACGAGCAGATCCACCGCCTCCTGCGCGACCGCGCCGAGGAGTTCACCGAGACCCTCGCCCGGGTGACGGGACGCCGGGAATGGGGCGTGAAGGTCTACGCGACTCCGGAAGGCACCGCACCGGACGCCGCGGGGACGACCGACGCGGCGGAGAGCGCGGCGGGACGCCCCGGAACCGCGTACCTCAAGCGCCGCCGGACGAACCTGCGCACGCGCGAGGAGGCGTGGCGCCGGGCTGCCTCGCGCGCCGAGCGGATCGACTCGGTCCTGGCCGGGATCGCGGTGGCGCGCCGGCACCACCGGTCGCAGGACCCCCAGCTGTCCGGCCGCGACGACTGGATGGTGCTCAACGGTGCCTATCTGGTCGACGACGAGCGGGGCGAGGAGTTCGCCGCCGCGGTCGCCGCACTGCGCGAGCCGGAGCTGGACGTTCAGCTGACGGGGCCGTGGGCGCCGTACTCCTTCACGATCACCGAGTCCGGAGCGGGAGGGACCGCGTGACGGTCGACCGTGCCACCGCGCGCCCGCCGGCCGCACGGAGCGGCGTCCCGGCACAGCGCGTCGCGCTCGTCGACCTGCTGGATCGCCTGCTGGCCGGCGGTGTCGTCATCAGCGGCGACCTCACCCTGTCCATCGCCGACATCGACCTCGTGCGGATCTCGCTGCGGGTCCTGATCGGCTCGGTCGGCGGCGACGACGTCATCGCGCCGCGACGGCCCGAACGCCCGGGGACGGTGGCACCGTGACCGAGCCATTCGACGCCCGGCCGTACGATCCGGACGCCGTCCTGCCCCCGGGCACTCCGGCGCGCCGCGGAGGCCGGCGCATCGAGGCCGACTCCGAGACCGTCCAGCGCGACCTGGCCCAGCTGGTCCTCACCGTCGTCGAACTCGTCCGGCAACTGGTCGAGCGCCAGTGCATCCGCCGGGTGGACCAGGGCGATCTGTCGGATGAGCAGGTCGAGGAGATCGGCGTGACGCTCATGCGCCTCGAGGAGGCGATGGAGGAGCTGTGCGAGCGGTTCGGCCTGTCGATGTCGGACCTCAACCTCGACCTCGGCCCGCTCGGGACCCTCCTGCCCACCGACCAGGACTGATCAGCCCGGCGCGGCCGCCGCCCGGCTCCGCGGCCGTTCAGGACCGTCCTTCGTACGGCAGGTCCCCGGCGCGGGGGTGCTTCTCGGGCGCTGGCGCGGCCTTCGGATATCAGGTAGATAAGAGAGCCCATTCCTCGCGAACACCGGCGAATGCCGTTCCGTGGGCCGAACCGATGGCAGGGAGACCTCTTGGCGGCGCAGGACGCGGAGAACGGCGCGTTCCCGGATCCGCGCGAAGCCTGGACGGCGCAGGAGTTCACCGCGTTGCTGCGACGACTGCGTGCCTGGTCCGGGCTGACCTATCGGCAGTTGGAGAAGCGGAGTGGGCTGCAGGGCATGTCCCTCCCGCACAGCACGATCGCCACCGCGCTGCAGCGTGAGACCCTGCCGCGCGAGGAGTTCGTGGAGGTGTTCGTCCGGGCGTGCGGCGCCGATCCGATGCCGTGGCTCGTCGCCCGCAAGCGGCTGGCGGTCGCCGAGGCGGAGGCCACCGGTGTGAGCTGGTCCGCCGATGAGACGGCCTCGCCGCAGACCACCGCGCCCCGGCCGGCGCAGCTTCCGCCCGATGCCGGTGATTTCTCCGGCCGTGACGCCCCTGTGCGGGAGGTGACCCGGCTGCTGGTCGGCGGGGAGGCCCGGGCTATCGCCATTTCGGCGATCGCCGGCATGGCGGGCGTCGGCAAGACGACCCTGGCCGTCCACGTGGCGCACGGGGTCGAGTCCGTGTTCCCGGACGGACGGCTCTACGTGGACCTGCGCGGTTACGACGCGCCGCTCGACCCCGCCGACGTCCTGGCGCGGTTCCTGCGGGCGTTCGGCGTGGACGGCCAGAAGATCCCCGACACGGTCGATGAACGTGCCGCCATGTACCGCAGCCTCCTGGCCGCGCGGCGCGTTCTCGTCGTGCTCGACAACGCGGCCGGCGAAGCCCAGGTCCGCCCGCTGCTCCCCGGCACGCCGAGCTGTGCCGTGCTGCTGACCAGCCGTCGGCGCCTGGCCGGGCTGGAGGGCGTCCACCAGATGGACCTGGACGTGTTCGGCGCCGGACCGGCGGTCGAGCTCCTGGGCCGGATCGCCGGCGCCGACCGGGTGGCGGCGGAGCACGCGGCCGCCCTGGAGATCGCGACGCTGTGCGGCGGTCTGCCGCTCGCGGTCCGGATCTGCGGGGCCAGGCTGCGGACCCGGCCGCACTGGCGGTTGACGGACCTGACGCGACGGCTCCGCGACGAACGGTCCCGCCTCGACGAGCTCGCTATCGGCGACCTCGCCGTGCGGGCGGGGCTGTCCCTGAGCTACGCGGGACTGGACGCGGATGCCCAACGGCTGTTCCGCCTCCTCGGCCTGCTCGACGCGCCGGACTTCGCCTCCTGGACCGCGGACGCCCTGCTCGGCGTCGCCCCCGGAGAGGCGGAGCGACATCTCGACGAGCTGCTCGACGCCCGGCTGCTCGACGTGCGGAGCACCGACGGAACCGGCGGCCGCTACCGCTTCCACGACCTCGTCCGGGTCTACGCCCGCGAACTCGCCGAACGCCAGGACGAGGCCGCCGATCGGCTGGCGGCGCTCACGCGGGCGTCCGGCGGCTGGCTGGCGCTGGCCGAACAGGCGCACCGCCGGCTGTTCGGCGGCGACTACGCCGTCCTCCACGGCTCGGCGCCTCGCTGGCCGGTTCCGGAGGAGAGCTGCGCGGATCCGGTGGCCTGGTACGAGAACGAGCGGCTCGCCCTACTCGCCACGATCGGCCAGGCGGCCCGGCTGGAGCTGGACGAGCTCTGCTGGGACCTGGCGTGCAGCCTGTGGTCCATGTTCGAGACGCTCGCCCTTCACGACGAGTGGCGCATCACCGCGGAGACCGCCCTGGCCGTGACGCGCCGCGCCGGAAACCGCCGGGGGGAGGGCTTCGTCCTCACGGGGCTCGCTCACCTGGCCGTGGCCCGCCAGCGGTACGCCCAGGCCGAAGAGCTCCTGGGCTCGGCGATCCAGATCTTCGAGGACGTCCGGGAGGAGCACGGCCGCGCCCTGTGCCTGACGATGGCGGCGTACGTCCACCACATGTGCGGTCGCTACGACCAGGTACTGCCGCGCTACCAGGAGGCCCTGGCCGGGCTCCGGCGCCAGGGGGACCACGGCGCCGAGGTGATCTGCCTGCGCTGCATCAGCCAGATCCACCTCGAACTGGCGCGCCCGGATCTGGCCTGGCCGTACCTCGACGCCGCGCGCCGGCTCGTCGGCGGGGCCGACGGAGAGCGGTTCCATCCGCAGCTCCTGAACCAGGTCGGCCAGTTCCACCTGGGCCGACGCGAATGGGAGGAGGCCGAGCAGGTCTTCACCCGGCTCGCCGCCAGAGCCGAGGAGATCCGCGACCCGCAGGGCGGTGCCGCCGCGCTGTGCGGACTCGGCGAGGTCCTGCTCCACCGCGGGGATTACGCGGAGGCCAGGGCGTTGCTCGGCCAGGCCCTGACGCTCGCCCGCGAGGCGGGCGAGCGGCTGCTCGGCGCCCGCGTCCTGACCGTCCTCGGCAGATGCCACGCCGGAGAAGGGGATCGGGGGCGGGCGATCGCCGCCCTCACCGAGGCGGCCGGTATCTGCGCGGAGATCCGTACACCGCTCTGGGGGGGCCGGGCGCTGGACGCGCTGGGGACCGTCCTGCTCGGCGGCGGCGACGTGCGGGCCGCCGAGGACGCCTGGACCCGGGCGCGGGGGCTGTTCGCCGCCGCCGGGTCACCCGAGACCGCCGACATCACCGCCCGCCTCGAGGACCTGCCCGGCCGGTCGTAGCCGGCCGCGTCCTCGCGAGACCTCAGCCGGCCCTACCGACGGCCGACCGACCCCTTCGACGGTCGGCCCGTCCGATCGGACAGGGGCGGCCCATCCCGGGGCCCGGACATCGCTACGATCCCGGTAGTAGTAACTATCGCGGTAGTAATCGATCTCCGAGTCGTAGGGGTACGGGTGTCTCATCTGACATATACCGAGGCCATCGTGGTCGGACTCTTCCAGGGCGTCGCGGAGTTGTTCCCGGTCTCCAGTCTCGGGCACAGCGTCCTGATCCCGGCTCTGGTCGGTGGCCAGTGGGCGCGGGACCTGAACGTCTCGGCGCCCGAGTCGCCCTACCTGGCCTTCATCGTCGGCCTGCACGTGGCGACCGCGATCGCGCTCCTGATCTTCTTCTGGCGGGACTGGGTCCGCATCATCGGCGGCTTCTTCTCCTCGATCCGCGATCGCCGCATCGAGACCCCGGACCAGCGCCTGGCCTGGCTGATCATCTTCGCGACCATCCCGGTCGGCCTCAGCGGGCTGATCCTGGAGCACACGTTCCGGACCGTGCTCGGCAAGCCGGTCCCCGCGGCGATCTTCCTCATGCTCAACGGCGGGGTCCTGTACGCGGGGGAGCGGCTGCGCCGCCGGGAGTCGCGCACCGCCGACCGGGCCGTCGCGGCCTCGGTCGGCAGCACGGAGACCGACCAGGCCCTGGCCTCGGACCGGCGCCTGGCCCGGCTCGGCTTCGGCCGGGGCACGAGCATCGGCGCGGCGCAGATCCTCGCGCTGCTGCCCGGCATCAGCCGGTCCGGCGTCACGATGGTCGCGGGCCTGCTGCGCGGGCTGTCGCACGAGGACGCCGCTCGCTTCTCGTTCCTGCTGGCCACCCCGGTCATCTTCGCCGCGGGCCTTCTGAAGATCCCCGACCTGACCGGTCCGCTCGGCAACGGCATCCACGGCCAGATCCTCGTCGGCAGCGTGCTGTCGGGCGTCGGCGCGTACGTCTCGGTGCGCTTCCTCACCCGGTACTTCGAGACTCGGACGCTGACGCCGTTCGCCGTCTACTGCGTCCTGGCCGGTCTCGGCAGCCTGATCTGGCTCGGGGTGCGCTGACGGGCGAAGGCCGCCCGGCCGGTGCGGGCGCCGGCGAGTGCCTCGGTCGTCTCGGGCCGGTGATGGATCTCCATGGCCTCCAGGCTGCCGTTCAGATCGGTGGCGGCGTCGACGGTCCCCGCACCGGACAGCGTCACGCAGGCCAGGAGTGCCGCCGCCATGCCGGGCAGCAGCCGAGAGGGCGGCGGCGGAGCCAGCAGCGCGGCGACGCGACGGGGGACCGGCCCGGCGGTCGCGGAGAACACCGCCGCGGGTGCGGCGGATGCGCCCGCGCGGTCCCGGGCCAGGGCGGCCCGCGCGATGGTGCGGGCCACGAGACGCCGGTCCCCGACGGCGTCCGCCGCCGACTCGTCGGCCCAGCGCTCGAGGTGGTAGCGCAGCGGCGCGCGGAGCGCGATCAGCGCCGGGTGCAGGACGGCCGCCACGTCCGTCGCAACGGTGAACCAGTGGTGGCGGCCGGACAGATGCGCGCGCTCGTGGGCGAGCAGGACCTCGCGCTGACGGGCGTCCAGGGCCCGCAGCATGCCCGTGGTGACCACCACGGTGCCGGGGCGACCGGGTACGGCGTAGGCGTCCGGGTGGTCGTCCGGCAGCACGGCCAGACCGCCGCGCCGGGAGGGGGCGGCGGTCGCGGCCCGCGTGAGGGCGGCGAGCCGCCAGTGGAGCCTCCAGCTCGCGACGCCGATCGTCACGGCCAGCGCGAGGCCGGCCGCGCACGCCAGGGGGAAGGGGGCCGGGGACATCCGCCGGAGCAGGGGCGGGGACAGGTGCTCGGCGACCGCGACGAAGTGAAGCCGGAGCAGGCCCACGCTGGTCAGCAGGCCGAGGGTGAGCACGGTGCAGCCGGACAGCAGGGCGCCGGTGGCGGCGAGCAGCCAGGAGGCCGGCCGGGGCGCCAGGCGATCCGCCAGCAGGCGGACGATCGGCACCGCGAGCAGAGGGATCAGCAGCGGCATCCAGATGGCGAGGACCATGCCCTTTATTATGGGTCCGGATGCCGGGTGTACGCCGAGGGATGCGCCGATCTCGCCCGTCTGATCTACTATCGGGATAACACCTGAGGTACCTGGAGCAGGACGTGACCAAGGAGCATGGGCCGGAACGGCGACCCGCCGGCATGCTGGAGGACGCCGTGCTGGCCGCCCTGTGGCACGGCGGTCGGCCGATGAGCCCCGCCGATGTGCAGGCCGTGCTTCCCGACGCCCCGGCCTACACGACGGTGATGACCACGCTGGCGCGGCTGCACCGGAAGAGCCTGGCGACGCGCACCCGCGCGGGACGAGGGTTCGTCTACTCACCCAACGTGGACGAGGCGGCCCACACGGCCACGGCGATGCACGACCTGCTGAGCCGCCGCCGCGATCGGGCGGCCGTCCTCGCCCGTTTCGTTTCGGAGCTGACGCCCGAGGACGAAGTGCTGCTGCAGCAGTTGCTGCACCAGGAAGACGCCGAGTGACACACGGCCGGTCGCTCCCGGTCGTGTCGTCGTGCCCCGACATCGGAGGCCTGTCGTGAAGGATCGGCGTGCCCGCCGCGTAATGTTCCTCACGGCGATGGTCCTCGCCGCCTGTCTCACGGCCGGCTGCGGGGACAGCGGAGTCACTCACGAGGCCAGTGCGCACCCGACGGCCGGTTCGGTCCCGAGACCCGCCCATCTGGTCGTGGTCGTGCTCGAGAACAAGTCCGACCGGCAGGTGATCGGCGCCCGCGACGCGCCGTACCTGAGCTCGCTGGCCCGGAACGGTGCGCTGTTCACGAACTCCTTCGCGGTCCGGCACCCCAGCGAGCCCAACTACCTCGCGCTGTTCTCCGGGTCCACCCAAGGTCTGACCGACGACTCCTGCCCGCACTCCTACTCGACGCCCAACCTCGCCTCGGAGCTGTCCGCGGCCGGGATGACCTTCGCCGGCTTCGCCGAGGCGCTGCCCGCGTTCGACCGGACCGCCTGCACCAGCGGCCGATACGCCCGAAAGCACGTTCCGTGGGCGAACTTCCCCGACTTGTCGGACGCGGTCAGCCGATCCTTCGCCGACTTCCCGTCCGATTACTCGGCGCTCCCCACGGTGTCGTTCGTCATCCCTGACATGTGCGACGACATGCACAACTGTCCGGTGAAGACCGGAGACGCCTGGGTCCGGGACAATCTCGACGGGTACGTCCGGTGGGCGAGCACCAACGACAGCATGCTGATCGTCACCTTCGACGAGAACGACGGCTCGCCGGGCAACAAGATCGCGACCATCTTCGCCGGAGCGTTCGTCAAGCCGGGCACCTATCCGGAGAAGATCGACCACTACAGCGTGCTGCGGACGATCGAGGACGCCTACGGGCTGTCCCACGCGGGCATCAGCGCCTCGCGCAGCCCCATCACCGACGCGTGGACGAGCCCGCGAACGTGAACCGGGGCGTGGTGCCCGACAGTGCGTTCGTGGTCGAACTGCCGGCCGGCGCACTGTCCGCACCGGCGGTGCGCCGCTACGTCGTCGCCGTCCGGACGATCACCGGCCCCTGACGGCTCATGGTGAGGCCGGCTTGCCGTCCGGGCCGCGAAGCCGGCCTCTCGTACGTCTCAGGCCGAGGACCGCTCGGCATGTCGTCCTGAAGGGCGTGCGGTGTCCTTACGGGTCACGGTCAGATAGCCGACGAAGCCGAAGATGATCACGGCGAGGGCCAGGCTGACCCGGCCGGTGCCCAGGGCGAGACCGCGGCGGGCGTGCGAGACGCCCATCCAGTCGGCGAACGAGGCGCCGAGCGGCCGGGTCAGGATGTAGGCGAACCAGAAGGTGAGGATGGCGTTCATCCGGAGGAACCGGTAGGCGAGCGCCGGGATGGCGATCAGGACGGCGAACATCACGCCCGAGGTCAGGTATCCGAGGTGGACGGTCACCGCCGTCAGGTCGCCCGTGGCGGTGCCGAGCGCGAAGGTGGTCATGACGGTCGCCCAGTAGAAGAACTCGCGGCGCACGGTCACGATGCTGTGAATGGACAGCGTTCTCTCACAGGCGTACCAGAGTGCGAAGACCCCGGTCAAGGCGACGACGAAGAATGCCGTCGACATGATGTACGGAACGCCGAGGGCGACGTGCAGTACGTCGGCGGCCATGGTGCCGAACACGCTGACCATGACAATGGCCGTCCAGTATATCCACGGCACATAGCGGCGGACACTGAACTGAAGCACCAGCGAGGCCGCGAGCACGATTCCCGCCAGGGCCACCGCGAGGATCGGATTGAAGCGATGGGCCAGAAAGTCGGAGGTCGTCTCGCCCATGCCGGTGGTCAGGACCTTCACGATCCAGAAGTAGGCCGTGACTTCCGGGACCTTGCTCATCGCCCGCCGAGCAACGGTAATGGGGCTGTTATCAAGTTGACTCGTCGCCATACCGACAAGGATGGCATATCGCCGCATCGCAGCAGCACCATCCGGCATATCTCCGCAGCACTTCCCAGGCTTTGCCGCACATTTTCACAAACCTCGGTGACAAGGTTAGAGAAAGGTTAACGACGCGTTCTTTCGCCTTTGAGGAAAGGTGTCATGAGGGTCGCAGGAGCCCGGTCTGGTAGGCCAGCACGACGGCCTGGACGCGGTCCCGGAGCCCGAGCTTGGGGAGGATGCGGCTGACGTGTGTCTTCACGGTTGCCTCGGACAGGCCGAGCTCGCGAGCGATCTCGGCGTTGGAACAGCCCTTGGCCATCTCGACCAGCACGTCGCGCTCCCGGTCGGTCAGCCGGTCGAGACGTCGGTCGTCGGCCGGGCCCGGTCGCGGGAGATTCTGGCGGGTGAAGGTCTCGATGAGCAGCCGGGTGAGCCGGGGCGCGACGACGCCGTCGCCCGCGGCGACCGTGCGGATGCCCGTGATCAGTTCGGCGGGCTGGACGTTCTTGAGCAGAAAGCCGGCCGCGCCGGCGTGGAGGGCGGCGAAGGCGGACTCGTCCATGTCGAACGTCGTGAGGATGAGGACCCGCGAGCCCGGATGGTCCCGAGTGATCCGCTCGGTGGCCTCGATGCCGTCCATGCCCGGCATCCGTACGTCCATCAGCACCACGTCGGGGGCGGAGGAGGCGACCTGGGCGACGGCCTGGGCGCCGTCGCCGGCCTCGCCGACGACGGTGATGTCGGGCTGCGCCTCCAGGACCAGCCGGAACCCCATGCGCAGCAGCGGCTGGTCGTCGACGAGAAGGACCTCGATCATCAGGTGCTCTCCAGCTGGGCCGGTTCGAAACGGGCGTGGACCCGCCAGCCACCGTCGGGCAGTGGACCGGCCTGGAACCGGCCGCCGTAGACGGCGACGCGTTCGCGCATCCCGGCGATTCCGTGGCCGGTGCGCCGGTCCCCGGACGGGACGCCGGCGGACGGCCGTCCGTCATCGGTGATCTCGACCTCCACCTGGCCCGTGGAGTATCCGAGCCGCACGCGCGCGGTGCTCCCCGGTGAGGCGTGCTTCCGCACGTTGGTGAGTGCCTCCTGGACGAGGCGGTAGATGGTGAGCTCGGCTCCGGAGGCCATGGCCGGCGGCCGTCCCGTCACGACGAACTCGACGGGGAGTCCCGCGGCGCGGACCTCGGTGAGCAGCGTGTCCAGTTCGTCCAGTCCGGGCTGCGGACTCCGCAGCCGGGCGGACGAGGGCGCGTCCTGGCGGAGCACCTCCAGGACGCGTTGCATCTCCGCGATGGCCTGCCGCCCGATCTCCGACGCCTTGGACACGGCGTCGGCGGCGCGTTCCGGTGCGGTCGGCAGGGTGTAGGCGGCGCCGTCGGTGAGGGCGACCATCACCGAGAGGCTGTGGGTCACGATGTCGTGGACGTCGCGGGCGATCCTCGTGCGCTCCTCCGCCGCGACGATCTGCGCCTGCTGATCGCGTTCCCTCTCCAGGCGGGCGGCGCGGTCCTCCAGCGACGCGAGGTAGGCGCGGCGGATGCGTATGTTCAGCCCGATGACGGCGGCGGCCGTGGTGATCCCGGACAGCAGGACGAACGCCTTGAGCAGGTGGACGCGGGGCACCCACTGGTCGGTGGCCAGCGCGACGCCCACCTCCACGACGGTCGCCGCCACGAGCAGCCGGCGCAGCGTCGAGTGGGCGGCGACCGAGTAGAGCGCGATCAGCACGGCGAGGTCGCCGGTCGACAGGAGCACTCCGCCGAGCCACTGCACGAAGGCCAGCGCGGCGACGACGGTGAAGGCGGTGAAGGGGGCGCGCCGCCGCCAGGTCAGCGGTACGAGGAGCGCGACCTGCAGCGCCCAGCCGAGGAACGGATGCTGCGGCGGTTCTCTTACCAGACGAGGCACCCCGACCAGGAGCAGGGCGAGGGCGAACGCGCCGTCGACGGCGGCCGGATGCCGGCCGGTCAACGCGCGCACGCGGAGGCCCCAGCGTGCGGGGAGCACGCTGGGGCCCGCCTCGGATGAGCCGATCATCGAGGGTCAGGCGTCCCTGCGCTTGAGCACGAAGGCCCCGACCACCATCGCGATGACGGTGTAGAGGACGAACACCCCGAATCCCGTCCACGGGGCCAGCGAACCGGGGTCGGGGGCGTTGGTGAGCAGGTCGCCGCCGGCGTTGCTAGGCAGGTACGGCGTGATGTGCTTGCCCCAGGAGGTCAGGTTGAGGACCTGGCCCAGGACCGGCAGCACCAGCAGGATGCCGAAGAGCGCGGCGATCGCCCCGGCGGTGCTGCGGATGATCGTGCCGAGCGCGGTGCCGAGAAGGCCGACGACCGTCAGATAGAGCCCCACCCCGGTGACGATCCGCAGCGCCTGCGGCGAGGACAGCGTGGCCTGGATGTGCTGGGAGGACAGGATCGCCTCGCCACCGAAGAAGGTGACGAAGGACACGATCTCCATCAGGATCAGGACGACCACGCTGAAGACCGCCGCCTTGGCCCACAGGACGGGGAGCCGGCCGGGTACGGCGGACAGCGTGGCGCGGATCATCCCGGTGGAGTACTCCCCGGTGATCACCATGACGCCGAGCACGCCCACCGCCAGCTGGGCGATGACGTACGGCCGCAGCGGCACGGTCACCGCCATCGTCGCGGCGTCCCCGATGGGACGCGCGTGGTCGCCGACGCGGGTGGCGAAGCCCCAGCTGAACAGCAGGCCGAGGCCGACCGTCGCGACGATCGCGGCGAACAGCGTCCAGAAGGTGGAACGGAGGGTCTTGAGCTTGATCCACTCGGAGTTCAGCACCCGGAGCTGGGTGACCCTGCCGGTGTGAAGGGTCGTGGTGGCGGTCGTCATGCCGCGGACCTTTCTGCGGTACGGGCGGGGGCCCGGTATTCGACGGAGTCGCCGGTCAGCTCCATGAACGCCTCTTCCAGCGAGGCCTGCTGCGGAGCCAACTCGAACAGCGTGACGCCGTTGTCGGAGGCGATCTGGCCGATCTGGTCGCTGGTCAACCCGCTGACCTGCAGGGTGCCCTCCTCGGCCTCGGCCACCGTCACGTCCGGGCCGGCCAGCAGGTCGCGCAGGCGGGGTGCCTGAGGAGTGCGGACCTTGACCCGGCCCGTCGAGGCGCGGTCGATGAACTCGGAGACCGAGGTGTCGGCGATCAGCTTGCCGCGGCCGATGACGATCAGGTGCTCGGCGGTCAGGGCCATCTCGCTCATCAGGTGCGAGGAGACGAAGATGGCACGACCGTCGGCGGCCAGGTCCTTGAGGAGGTTACGGATCCAGAGGATGCCCTCCGGGTCCAGGCCGTTGACCGGCTCGTCGAGGATGAGCGTCTGGGGATCGCCCAGCAGCGCCGACGCGATCCCGAGCCGCTGGCCCATGCCGAGGGAGAAGCCGCCGGCCCGCTTGCGGGCGACGTCCCGCAGCCCGACCAGGTCGATGACCTCATCGACCCGGTTGCGCGGGATGCCGGTGGTGGCCGCCAGCGCCAGCAGGTGGTTGTAGGCGGTCCGGCCCGTGTGGATGGCCTTGGCCTCCAGCAGGGCGCCGACCTCGTGGAGGGGCGCCGGGTGGTCGGCGTACGGACGGCCGTTCACGGTCACGGAGCCGGAGGTCGGCCGGTCCAGTCCGAGGATCATGCGCATCGTCGTGGACTTGCCGGCGCCGTTCGGCCCCAGGAAGCCGGTGACGACGCCGGGTCGGACGGTGAACGACAGGTTCTCCACGGCGGTCTTGTCGCCGTAGCGTTTGGTCAGGCCTCTGGCCTCGATCATTATCGTTTCCTTGGGAAGCTCAGTGGAGGTGCGAGTAGAACGCTAGGGCCTCGGCCCGGCCCGGTCGTCGCCCCCTGGGAGGAATCCGGCAGGTCGCGAAGGTCCGTCCGCCGATGTACGGGCTACATCGCAGGATGGACGGTTGGGGCCACCCCGGGCCGTTCAGCGGGCGCGACGCCGTCTCACCCGGCGGTCTCACCGGCGCGGCGGCGCCGCCGGACGAAGATGACGGCGGCGATGACGACGGCCACGCCCACGAGGGCGGCGATGGCGTAGGACGGCCCGTGGAAGCCGTCGGCGACGCGCTGCCAGTTCCGGCCGACCGCGTACCCGACGATGCCCAGCGCGGCCGTCCACGGGATGCAGCCGGCGAGCGTGTAGACGCCGAAACGCACCGGGGGCATGACGGCGAAGCCGGCCGCGAGCGCCCCGGCGAACAACATGATCAGCTCGGACGGCACCGGCATGCAGGCTGACTCGGCCGTCATCAGGAGAAAGACGGCGGCGTACCCGAAGCTGGCGATGAAGGGCTGCATTGCCCTCGTTCCCGGCCGAGCACTCGGATCGGCCGCTTACGGTCCAATTACTATCGAGATCGTACTATCACGGTAGTAATTGTGATCAAGGACGAAGGTGGTGGACCGTTTGGCCCCGAAACCCGACGTCAGCGTCATTGTGATCGTCTACAACGACGCTGCCCGGCTCCCCCGTGCGGTCCGCTCGGTGCTGGAGCAGTCGCTGCCCGGCGTCGAGGCGATCGTGGTCGACGACGCGAGCACGGACGCGACGCCGGAGGTGGCGGGCCGGCTGGCCGCCGACCACCCGAATCGGGTTCGGGTGTTCAATCTCCAGACGAACTCCGGCGGGTGCGGACGGCCGCGCAACGTCGGGATCGAGGCCGCCCGCGGGCGGTACGTGATGTTCCTCGACAGCGACGACACCCTCGATCGGCACGCCTGCCGGAACCTCGTGACGACCGCCGACGAGACCGGCGCCGACCTGGTCTCCGGCCGCTGCGTGCGCGTGCTGCCCGACAAGGAGCAGAGCTGGTACCCGTGGCTGTACCGGGAGCGCCACGAGTACGACAGCGTTCTGGACAACCCCGACCTGCTGTACGACACGCTGTCGACCAACAAGTGCTACCGGCGCGACTTCCTGGACCGGGCGGACCTGTGGTTCGTGGACCGGCTGCACTATGAGGACCTGCTGTTCAGCGCGCAGGCGTACATCGCCGCCCGCAAGATCGTCACTATCCCGTACCGGGTCTACAACTGGTTCGTCGTCCCGGGCGGCAAGACCTTGTCGATCACCCATCGCCGCGCGGAACTGAGCAACTTCGCCGACCGGCTGGAGATCCACCGCCGGATCGACGCGGCCTTCCACGCCCACGGCGCCGACGAGCTGGCACGGCTGAAGAACGTCAAGTTCGTCAACCACGACCTGCTGCTCTACCTCCGGGAGCTGCGCAGCCGCGACCCGGAGTACCGCCAGGCGTTCCTCGAACTGGCCCAGGCCTACCTCGCCGAGATCGACCCCGAAGTCTTCACGGCGTGCAACCAGCTGACCGCCATCGGCGGGTACCTGGTCCGGCACGGTGACATCGAGGGTGCCGTCGCCGCGGCGGACTACGCGACGAAGAGAGGGGGAAAACCGGTCCTGGCCCTGGAACCGGTGGAGCGCGACGGGCGGATCTACTGGTCCGGCGACCATCTCCAGACCGAGCTCGGCCGGCGTGTCCTGGACGTCACGGACCTGGGACTGCACTCCGTCCCGCTGGACATGCTCAACCTGGGCGGTCTGGTCACCTCGATGCGGCGGGCCGGCGCGGAACTGAGCCTCGCCGGTACGGTCATCAACCCGCTCGGCCGCCTCGGCACCGCCACGGAACCGTCCGGCACGCTGGAGATCCGCGACCGCCACCGGAGCAACCGCGCCTTCCGCGTCCCGGTCACCGTACGGAACGAGGGCGGCCGGATCCGGTGGGAGACGGCGTTCGCCCCGGCCCGCAAGATCCGCCCGCTCGGCCTGATCGACCAGACGTGGGGCCTGTGGCTGCGGCTGAAGATCGGTGAGGACAACGTCACCGTACGGCTCACCTCCGACGGGACCGCCCACGACGGCGTGGTGGTGCCCGTACGGCCGCGACTGACCCGTCTGGTCGGCGACAACCTGGAGGCCTACGTCGCCGAGTCCGGCGAACTGGCGCTTCGCACGGTCGGAATCGGATGGCCCGCGCGGATGACGCTGCCCGCGCTGCGCGATGCCGCCCGTACCGATGTGGGAAGGCGCTGGTGGCGGCGGTTCCGGCGGTTCGAGCGGACGCTCATGCGCAAGCTCACCGGCCGCGACACGAAGATCGCCGTTTTCAACCGGTTCCTCGTCCGGCTGCCGGTCAAGAAGGGCACGGTCGTCTTCGAGAGCCACCTCGGCGCCCAGTACTCCGACAACCCGAAGTACATCCACCGAGCGCTCCGCGAGTGCGGCGGGCCGTACCAGGCGATCTGGTCCTACAGCGGCGGCCGGCGGGGATTCCCCTCGGACGCGCAGCTCGTGAAGCGCGAGTCGTGGGCGTACTACCGGGCCCTGGCCCGCGCCGAGTTCTGGATCGACAACCAGGGCTTCCCCGCCGGGCTGGTCAAGCGCCCGGAGACGACCTACATCCAGACCTGGCACGGTTCGGCGTTCAAGCGGATGGGCTTCGACGAGCCGTCGATCAAGCACGGTACCCGGTCCGAGCACGACCGGCTGCGCACGATGATCGGCCGGTACGACTACTTCGTCGTACGCTCCGAGCACGACGTCCGTACCCTCGTCAAGGGCCTGGGCGTCACCGCGGAGCCGCTGCGGATCGGGTACCCGCGCAACGACGCGCTGGTCACCGGCGGCGATCCCGAGGACCAGGCGGAGCTGCGCCGACGGCTCGGTCTGGAAGACGACGAGCGCACCATCGTCCTGTACGCGCCGACGTTCCGGACCGGCGACAACGGCCGGCCCGCCGCGCGCTTCGAGATCCCGTTCGACCTGCAGCGCTTCGCCCGCGAGTTCGGCGATTCCCACGTCCTGCTGATCCGCGCCCACTACCTGAGCCGGGCGGTCGTTCCACCGGACCTGCGCGGCACGGTGATCGACGTCGGCGGCGAGCACGACGTCACCACGCTGATGCTGCTGGCCGACGCCCTGATCACCGACTACTCGTCGGTCATGTTCGACTACGCGCTTCTTGAGCGGCCGATCGTCTTCTTCACACCGGACGGTGAGGACTACGTCAACCGGCAGCGCGGCGCGTACTTCGACCTCGCCGAGAACGCGCCCGGCCCGGTCGTCGAGGACGAGGCAGGGCTGTTCGCCGCCCTGGCGGACCTGGACGGCGTTCGCCGCGACTACGCCAAGCGCCGGCGGAGCTTCGTCGAACGCTTCGGCGAGTACGACACCGGCACCGCCGCCAAGGCGATCGTCGAACGCTTCTTCACCGGGGGACACCGTGGCTGAGACACGCGACATCTTCATCGTCTGCAACAACGTCGAGGAGCTCGGCGGGCTGCAGCGCTGGGCGCACGACATCAGCCGGCTGTTCGCCGCCCGGGGCAACCGCGTGCACCTGGTCGGCATCACGCACGCCGACCACGCTCACGACTACGGCCACGACCTGCCGTACACCGTCACGGTGCTGCACGAACGGGAACCCGGGCCGGCGCGCGGACCGCTCGGCGCACGCCTGCGGGAGCTACGCCACCGCCGGATGGTCCTGAGCGGCGCCGCACGCCTCAGCGCGCTGTTCCGCACGGCGCGTCCCGAGGGAGTGGTCATCGCGGCGCAGGTCTGGGCGATGGAATGGGTGGCGCGCGCCGACACCGCGGGCATGCCGGTGATCGGCATGAGCCACGAGTCGTACGAGGCGACCCGCCGGTCGTCGCGGTACAAGCGGGTGAAGCGCTACTTCGCCGACGCCGACCTCCTGCTCGCGCTCACCGACGCGGACGCCGACGCGTGGGCCTTCGACGACATGTCGAACGCCGGCGCGATGCCGAACCCGCTGCATGTCACCCCGCGCTCCGTCTCGCCGCGCACCGAACCGGTCGTCGTACGTCTCGGGCGGCTGTCCTTCGAGAAGGGCCAGGACATGCTGTTGGAGTCCTGGGCCGAGGTCGCACCGCGCCATCCGTCCTGGCGGCTGCGGCTGTACGGTTCCGGGCCCGAGGAGGCGGCGCTGCGCCGGCAGGCCGCCGACCTCTGTCTCTCCGACAGTGTGGAGTTCGCCGGCCCGACCTCCGACATCGAGAGCGCCCTGACCGGCGCGTCGATCTTCGCGCTGTCCTCGCGCGAGGAGGGCTTCCCCATGTCGATCATCGAGGCGATGGCGTACGGACTGCCCACCGTCGCGTTCGACTGCGCACCGGGCGTCCGCGAGCTCCTCACCGACGGCAGCGACGGCCTCGTCGTCTCGCCGGGTCACACCACGGAGTTCGCAGCCGCGCTGGACCGCCTGATCCGCGACGCGGACCTGCGGGACGCGCTCGCGGAGACGGCCCGGGAGTCCGTCCGGCGGTACGAGCCGGACGTCATCCTCGACCGCTGGGAACGTCAGTTCGCGCTCGTCACCGGCGGGCACAGCCGTGCCGAAGCCCCGGCCCGCGGCTGAGACACGGTGACCCGGAACAGCGTTGGAGTGCTGGTCGGCGGCGCGCTCGCCTTCGGCGTCGCGCTCGCCGCCTACGCGATGACCGTGCTGGCTCATCCCTACACCATGTGGGTGATGTCGGACCTGCGGGTGTACCGCTGGGGCGGCCTGCTCGCCCGGCACTCCGACAGCCTGTACGACAGGACGATCGGCGGGTTCGGGTTCACGTACGCGCCGTTCGCCGCCGTGATCTTCGCGGGGCTGTCGGCGCTTCCGATGACCGCGCTGCGGTGGCTCATGACGGTGGCCGGCCTGGTGTCGCTGGTGGCTTCCGTCGGGCTCGCCTGGCGGATGCTCGGCCACCGCCGCGGCCCGGCGCTGGCCGGGGCGACACTCCTGGTCGCCGCGGCGGCGCTGTGGACCGAGCCGGTGCAGAAGACGCTCTGGTTCGGCCAGATCAACCTGATCCTGATGGCGCTGGTGATGGCCGACCTCCGGCAGGGCGACCGCAGCCGCTGGAAGGGCATCGGGATCGGCATCGCGACGGCCATCAAGTTCACGCCCGGGATCTTCATCGCCTACCTGGTCCTCACCCGGCGGTTCCGCGCCGCGGCCGTCTCGGTCGCCGTCGTGCTGCTCACCATCGCCGTGGGCTTCGCTGCCCTCCCGCATGAGTCCGCAGAGTTCTGGGGGAAGCGGCTGTTCATGGCGCCAGGCCGTGTGGGCCCGGTCGACTGGGTGGGCGATCAGTCGCTGAACGGCATGCTGGTCAGGCTCCTGGGCGGCGAGAACGCGGCCAGGCCCTACTGGCTGGGTGCGGCGCTGGTGGTCGGGGTGTGCGGGCTGGTCCTGGCGGCCCGGGAGAGCCGGCGTGGCCACGAACTGACGGCGGTGGTCACGTGCGCGCTGACGGGGTTGCTGATCTCGCCGATCTCCTGGTCGCACCACTGGGTGTGGATCGCCCCCGCGCTGGTGCTCATCGCCCATCCGATGGTCCGGCCGCTGCGGCGGTCCTGGATCTGGATCGTCGGGGGCCTGGCGCTCGAAGCCCTCTTCGGAGCGTGGTTCTTCGCCGTGTCCCGTCTGCCCGCGCTCCCGGAGGGCCTGATCCGTACCGTTCCCTTCGGGGCGCACCGTGAACAGCGCTGGCACGGGACCGAACTCGTCATCGGAAACCTCTACGTCCTGGCGGGGCTGACGGCGCTGACGGCCCTGCCGGCCCTGACCGCGTACCGGCGGTCAGCCGATGCTCGTCCCTCGTCCGCCGGGGCGCGGGGTGTCGGAGGGCAGGTCGCGAGCGGGCGGGACGTCGCCGTCCCGACCCCGGCCGCGTCGGTCGACGAACATCGGGGCGAGCTGCAGGTACCAGAGGAGCGCCAGACCGGCGCTGCCGAACAGCAGGGAGACGAGCATGGTGCCCCTATCCGGGAGAATCCTACTACCACAATAGTAGAAGACGATCTCGGGGAGAACCGCCCGCACGGGCGGGACTGAGGGCGTCGAGCGCTCGCCGTACCGGTAGGACGACACTGGGGAAAGGCCCGGGGAAGGCTTTGCGTTCGCGTCCATAGACTCCCGCCATGCGAGGCGAACAGGCGGCTGAGCTGCCGCGATGATGAGATGCATGCTCGCGGCGGCCGTCGCGACCCTGACGGCCGGGTGCGCCTCGGCCGCGCTGCCGCGGCGTCCCGCCGCGGCGCCGCCGCGACCGGCCCCCGTGCCCGCCAGGACCCGGCCGGACGTCTATGCCCACGACCGGCCCGGCATGCTCAGCCCGGTCGTGCGCGGGTTCCCCGCGCGGGTGTACGTGCCCGACAGCCGAAGCGATGACGTCATCGTCTTCGACCAGCGGACCTTCGAGCGGGTCGGACGGTTCCGCGTCGGCCGGACTCCGCAGCACGTGGTCCCGTCATGGGACCTCAAGACGCTCTGGGTGAACGACAACGATTCCAACGATCTGGTCCCCATCGATCCGCGCACCGGCCGGCCGGGGCGGCCGGTGCCCGTCCAGGACCCGTACAACCTCTACTTCACGCCGGACGGCCGATTCGCGATCGTGATGGCCGAGCGCCTGCAGCGGATCGACTTCCTCAACGCCCGCACGATGACGCCGGTGCGCCGCGTGCCCGTGCCGTGCCGCGGCCCGAACCACGCGGACTTCTCCGCCGCCGGTGACTTCTTCCTCACCGCGTGCGAGTTCTCCGGCGAGCTGCTCAAGGTCGACACCCGCCGGCAGAAGGTGATCGGCACGCTCCGGCTCGGCCGGCATTCGATGCCGCAGGACGTCAAGCTGGCTCCGGACGGCAGCGTCTTCTACGTCGCCGACATGATGGCCGACGGTGTCTGGATCATCGATGCCGCGACCTTCCGGAAGATCGGGTTCGTCCACACCGGCCGGGGCGCCCACGGGCTCTACCCCGACCGTGACTCCCGCTACCTGTACGTCTCCAACCGAGGTGAAGGCTCGATCTCGCTGCTGTCCTTCGCCGATCGCCGCGTCGCCCGGACCTGGCGGCTGCCCGGAGGCGGTTCACCGGACATGGGCGGCCTCTCCGCCGACGGGAAGGTCCTGTGGCTGTCCGGACGCTACAACGACGTGGTGTACGCCATCTCGACCGCCGACGGCAGGCTGATCCGCAAGCTCACGGTCGGGCACGGACCGCACGGTCTGTGCGTCTACCCGCAGCCCGGCCGCTACTCCCTCGGCCACACCGGCGTGCTGCGGTGACCACGGCCGATATCGGCTTCCGGCGAGAGCGCGATCCCTAGAACGGGGAGTGGCGCCTCCCGTCCCGTACGCCGTGATCATCTTCCACGACGAGCACCCGATGGGATGCCACGCCAGCATCTGCGGTCGCCGCCTGCGCCTCTCCGCCGTACCGGTCACCGTTGGCCCTGTCAGGAACGGGCCCGGCATTACGCTACGGCCACGCAAGGGCCACTCGTGACGTGGGCGTGACGGCACGGCCGCCGAGCCGGGGTCCTCAGACCGCTTCGACGACCGCCGCGACCGCCGCGATGATGGCCCGGGGGTTCGCCGGCACGGCCATGCCCTCGACGAGGACCGTCGGCGTGGCGCTGACGCCACGCCGGCTCGCCACGAACGTGACGTAGGCGGCCCAGCCGAGGTACGCATGGCCGGCCACGCAGCGGGCGAATCCCGGATCGGCCAGCCCGGCCGACCGGCCGACCTCGACCAACTGTTCGTCGGTCAGGCCCGGGCCGCCCTCCGGCGGCTGGTGGGCGAACAGCGCCGCGGCGTACTCCTTGAACCGGCCGGCGTCCGCCGCGCAGCCCGACGCCGACGAGGCGCGCGAGGAGTAGTGGTTGGTGGACAGGCGGTCCAGGAACGCCATGGGGTGGTAGTTGATGTTGATCGCCCCGTCGGCCAGCAGCCGGTCCAGCGTCGGCCCGGCGACCTCTTCGAACTGCTTGCAGTACGGGCACTGAAAGTCGATGTACGCGTCGATGGTGACGGGTCCGGCGCCGACCACGACACCGTCCCCCTCGGCCGAGGCGCCGGCCGGAACCCGTTCCGGTGCCGGGGCCTGGGGCATCCACGCGGTCATGAGGCCCTCCTCCGCTGGAGCGGGGGCCGGCGCTTCGGCATACTCCGGGCGCCGGCGCCCCGCATCGGTGATGCTGCCCTCGCAACCCTGCCCCTGCCACCTGCCCTAAACCGGACGAGCTCCGGCGGTCCGCGCGCAGGCGCGTCTCGCGAGGAGGCGGTCGTCGCCGTAGTTAGTTAGCGGGCATAATCGTTATATGCCTATAACTGGTCGCGTTGCGGCTCGTGGTGGTACCAACCGGGAGAAGTTGGGCCGGGGCCGGCGGATGCTCGTGCTGGGGATCTGCTGCATGAGCCTGTTCATCGTCGGCCTCGACAACACGATCGTGAACATCGCCCTGCCGTCGATGCAGCACGATCTGCACGCCTCCGTCTCCGACCTTCAGTGGATCATCGACGCCTACACCGTCGTGCTGGCCGCGCTCCTCATGCTGTCCGGCTCCACGGCGGACCGGATCGGCCGGCGCCGCACGTTCCAGACGGGCCTGGCGCTGTTCATCCTGGGCTCGCTGGCGTGCTCGCTGTCCCCGAGCCTCGGCTGGCTGGTCGCCGCGCGCGTCCTGCAGGCCGTCGGCGGCTCGATGATGAACCCGGTCGCCATGTCCATCATCACCAACACGTTCACCGACCCCCGCGAACGCGCGCGGGCCATCGGCATCTGGGGCGGTGTGATCGGGCTCAGCATGGCCATGGGCCCGGTCGTGGGCGGAGCGCTGATCGCCTCGGCCGGCTGGCGAGCGATCTTCTGGATCAACATCCCCGTGGGCCTGCTCGCGATCGTCCTGTGCGCGTTGTTCGTGCCCGAGTCACGCGCCCCGCGCGCCCGCCCGGTGGACCCGGTCGGTCAGGTCCTCATCTGCGCGCTGCTCGCCGGCCTCACGTACGGCCTCATCGAGGCGCCGTCCGCCGGATGGGGCTCCGCGCAGACCCTGGGCTGCTTCATCGGAGCCGCCCTCGCCCTGGCGTGCCTCCTGCCGTACGAACTGCGGCGCGCCGAACCGTTGATCAACCCGCGGTTCTTCCGCAGTGCCCCGTTCGCGGGAGCGACGGTCATCGCGATCTGCGGCTTCTCCGCGCTGGGCGGGTTCCTGTTCCTCAACACGCTCTACCTGCAGGACGCGCTCGGCCGTACCGCGCTCCACGCAGGCCTGCTCACTCTGCCGATGGCCGGGCTGACGGCGGTGTGCGCGCCGCTGTCGGGGCGGATCGTGGGCAGCGCCGGCCCGCGGGTGCCCCTGGTCATCGCGGGCACGGCCATCGGGCTGAGCGCCCTGATGCTGACCGGCCTCACCGCGCACACCCCGCTCTGGCAGCTCATGGTCGCGTACGTGCTGTTCGGTCTCGGCTTCGGCATGCTCAACGCGCCGATCACCAACACGGCCGTCTCCGGGATGCCGCGGACGCAGGCGGGCGTCGCCGCCGCCGTCGCGTCCACCAGCCGGCAGATCGGTCAGTCGCTCGGTGTCGCCGTCATCGGCTCCCTGGCGATGTCCGCCGTCCACGGCCCGCTGCGCACGGGGTTCCCGTCCGCCAGCCACGTCGGCTGGTGGGTCTCCGTCGGATGCGGCGCCGCGATCCTCCTCCTCGGTATCCTCACCACCGGTCGCTGGGCCAGGCGGACCGCCGAGCGTACGGCCGAGCGGCTCATCCACGGCGCGAGCGAAACGGCGGACATCGCATGAGCGACGACACCTACGGTTCCGGGGCACTGCGGGACGCGGAGACCCCCGCGGGCGCCGACCCGGACGCGGTCGCCCGCGTCTGGGCGGCCATGTGCTCCCTTGTCCTGAAGCAGGAGGACCGGCGCAAGGAGGTCGCCGAAACGCTGGGGATGAGCTTCTTTCGCGCCAAGGCGCTGCGCCGCCTGCTCCCTGGACCGCTGACCATGCGCGAGCTGACCACTCGCCTGGCCACCGAGAAGCCGTACACGACCTTGGTGGTCGACGACCTGGAGCGGCGCGGCTACGTCGAACGCAGCGTCCATCCGGACGACCGCCGCTCCAAGATCGTCACTCTGACCCCGGCCGGAGTAGCGGCGGCCGAGCAGGCCGAACGCATCCTGGCCCGGCCCCCGCGGACCCTGCTCGCCCTGGAACCGGAGGAGTTGGCGGCCCTCGACCGGATCATGGCCAAACTCCGGTCTCCGCACGCCTGACCGCCCGCGCGGACCGGAGGCAGGCCGGGCGCATGCTGCGACGGTTTCTCCAGGGACTTCACCAACCGAGGTAGCCATGGGCGCAGGCGTTGCCGGGTATCAGGCTGAGGTGACCAGGGGGACCACGCGGGTCGGCTTCGTCGGCGCCGGCTACGTCGCGGGCCGCCACGCCGAGTCGCTCTCCCGGCTCGGCGACGTGCGCATCGCCGCGGTGACCGACCCGCACGCCGAGCGCAGGGAACGTTTCGCGCGACTGACCGGCGCCCGGCCCTACGCGGGCCACGAGGAGATGTTCGGTCACGAGCGGCTCGACGCCGTCTACATCTGCGTGCCACCCGGCGCGCACGGGCCGCCCGAACAGGCCGCGATCGGGTATCGGCTGCCGTTCTTCGTGGAGAAGCCGCTGGCGTCCGACGTCAGGACCGCGGAGCTGATCGCCGAACAGGTCCGCGACGCCGCGCTGCTCACCGCGACCGGCTACCACTGGCGCTACCTGGACACGGTCGAACGTGCCGCCGATCTGCTCGCCGACAGGCCGCCCCTGCTCGTCCTCGGCTACTGGCTCGACCGGCCGCCGGGGAACGACTGGTGGTTACGGCAGGAGGAGTCCGGCGGACAGCTCGTCGAACAGGCGACGCACCTGTTCGACCTGGCCCGGCTGCTGGTCGGGGACCTGGAGGTGCTGCACGCGGACGCCGCCCGGGTCGCGGGGGCCGACAGCGGTGAGATCCATCGGGCCGCCACGTCGTCGCTGCGCTTCGCCTCGGGGGCCATCGGGTCGATCGTCGCGACCTGCGTGCTCACCCACGGCTACCGGATGGGCATCGAGTTCTTCTGCGCGGGCCGCACCGTCACGCTGACCGAACGTGAGCTGCTGGTCGACGAGGGCGTACGGCGATGGGTGAACACGGCGCAGGGCGATCCGTTCCTCCGGGAGGACGCCGACTTCATCGACGCCGTACGGGGACGCCCTTCCCAGGTGCGCGCCCCGTACGCGGAGGCGCTTCGGACCCACCGGATCGCCTGTGCCGCCGCGGCCGCCCCTTGGGGTGGCGGGGACCCGGAGGTGCGGCCCCGTGGCTGAGGTCCGCAGCCTCGGTGTGCGCGCGCCCGGGGTGCCGGAGATCTTCACCGAGCCCGTCGGCCGGATGCGCGCCGGAGAGTTCGAGGTGGAGACGCTCTTCAGCGGGCTGTCCGCCGGAACCGAACTGGCCACCGTCAAGGGCACCAGCCCGTTCGTGAGACGCCGTTTCGACCGTGACCTGCGGCTCTTCGAGGACGGCGCGTCGGCCGGGTCGTATCCGGTGCGCTGCCTCGGGTACATGGAGGTCGGCCGGGTCCGGCGGAGCCGGTCGGCGGGCGTTCCCGTGGGGACGCTCGTCGCCATGGCGTACGGCCACCGGACCGCCTATCGCGCGGACCCACGGCGGGACCACGTCGTCGCGCTGCCCGGCGACCTCGATCCGCTGCTCGGCGTCTACGTGGCCCAGATGGGGCCGATCTGCGCCAACGCGCTCCTGCACGCGGCGGCCGAGCACGCCGGGCCACGCAACGGTGGCGCGGACGGCCTGGCCGGGGGAGTGTCCGGCCGGCGTGTCCTGATCACCGGGGCGGGCGTCGTCGGCCTGCTCACCGCCCTCTTCGCCCTGCACCATGGGGCCGCCGAGGTCGCGGTCGCCGACCCGACGCCTCGGCGGCTGACGGCGGCGGCCGCCCTCGGCTGCGTACCGGTCGACGAGCGCGAACACGACCCCGGCCGGTGGTGTAAGGAGCGATGGCGGACCACCGAACCCGGCGCCGACGTGGTCTTCCAGTGCCGAGGCCGCGGCCGTGCGCTCCGCGCGGCACTGCGCGCGCTGCGGCCCCAGGGCACGGTCGTCGACCTGGCCTTCTACCAGGACGGAGCGACCGACGTGTGCCTCGGCGAGGAGTTCCACCACAACGGGCTGACCATCCGCTGCGCCCAGATCACCCGGACGCCGCGCGGCTCCTCCTGGAGCCGCGCCGACCTGTCCGCCGCCACCGTCGAGCTGCTCCGCGCCCGTGGTGCGGACGTGCGGCGGCATCTGGTGACCGACCTCCTGCCCGTCGAGGAGGCGCCGGCCTTTCTGCGCGATCTGGCCGCCCGGCGGCGCCACACCATCCAGGCCGTGTTCACCTTCTGACGTGGTGGGGCCGTGCGCGTCCTGTTGGTGACGAGTCACTACAAACCCGGGCCCGGCGGGGCCGAGACCGTCGTCTTCCTGACCGAACGGCTGCTCCGGGAGGCCGGTCACGACGTGGTGCCGTTCGCGGTGGCTGAGCCGGACACCTCCCCGACCCCCTGGCTCCGGTGGTTTCCACCGCCGGCGGGGGCCGGCGCGCGCACCGAGCCGGGACGCCGGCTCGCCGGGATCTACAGCCGGTCCGCCCGCAGGGCGCTCGAGTCCCTGCTCACGCAGGTCCGACCGGACGTGGCGCACGTCCACCACGTGCACGAATTCCTCACCCTGTCGGTACTCGAGGCGCTTCGTGACCACGAGGTCCCGACCGTGATGACGATGCACGACTACGCTGTGTTCTCCAGAATCCAGGTGTCTCATGAGACATCGACATCCTTGAGGCCCCAGGGCACTCTAGCGGGCCAGCGCGCTGGTAGGCGAAGTCCTCGCTCCCCGAGCTGAGACTTCAACGTCGTTCACGGCGTGCGCTCCCCGGATCGTCATGGGGTCCCGGTGCCGCGCCATCGGACTCGCGCGACCCGCCATGTCCCGAACCGTCCGATGCCAGCAGCTCCTTCTCTGAACTAAGACGCAATAGGCCCTGTGGGCCCCGGTGGCTCAGGGGCCCCTGCTTTTGAGGCTCCGGCGGGAGCAGTTCCTCGTGGGTGCTCGATACCAGGAGGCTTGACCTTGGCTGACCAGCCCAGATGCAGGCCTGCGACACACCGATGAACTTCTAGTGAAAAAATCCGTTGATCGACGTCAACGATCACTGCGCGGTACTCCTGCTCGGCGCCGGACTAGCCAGGGCCGTGCACGACCGGGCATGGCAGAACTTGTTTTCCCCGGCCACACGCGCAGCTCGAGCTCAGCTTCGAAGTCGCCCTGCAGGTGGCCGGCGCGGGCCTGGACGGCATCCGGACCGCGCTGACGGTCTGCCTGGACCGCGACCCGCAGTGGGTGCAGCGCAGCAAACTCAAGCTCGCCTCGGTCCTCTACAACAACACCGGCGCGGTGCGGCCGGAAGCGGTGGCCGCCCGCGAGGCGTTCGACCTCGCCGTTGCCGGACAGACCAGCCAGGCCGCGGACCGGCTACAGAAGGCGATCAACGATCTCACTGATCCCGCGCTACGCGGCTGGGTCCGCGAGCAGAAGGCCGGTTACTTGCACTTCACCGACGCCGCCCTCGCACAGCAGCAGCTCGGCGCCGCCATCCGCGAGAACGCGATGGTGTTGCACCCGGCCGTCGGCGTGGACGTCCGCAAGGCCCGGCCCGCCGCGGTCCAGGCCCGCGCGGCTGCCGAGTACCTCGGCGCGACCTACGCCGACAGCACGTCGCTCGTGCTCGGGCTGCGGACCGTTCTCGACGAGGTCGTCTGGGACAACGACCTCACCGACCAAGCCGAAGCCGCCTGGGAGAAGCTCGGACAACACCTCGGGTTCGACAGCATGCGCCCCGAGCGGCTCTACGGCACTGGACCGGACAACCTATGGGCGCTCAGCTCCATCCGGCATGCGGTGTTCGAGCTCAAGACCGGCGTCGAGCTCGATTGCGATGGCATCGCGAAGAAGGACGCTGACCAGCTTCGCGGCAGCGTGCAGTGGAACGCGGACAAGAACCCTGAGGCGACCAGCGTGCCGGTCATGCTGCACCCGATCGACGTGCTCGACACCAAAGCGATCGCGGTCCCGGGCATGCAGATCATCACGCCGACCAAGCTGACCGAGTTGAAGACGGCGATCGAAGCCTTCGCGACGGCCCTGGCCCGAGGACCAATGCTGTGGGCCGACGAGCAGGCCGTCACACAGCAGCTGAAATTCCACAGCCTGACCGGTGACCGGCTCATCGCGACGTACTCAGTGCCAGTGCGCCGACCAATGTGAATCGAACACTAGTTTGAGTACCGTGGGTGCTTGAAAATGCTCGGTGTCTCCTGCGTCCTCGACACCGGCGACGCACGATCGCGCGCGTTCACGTGCTGCACCGTCTTGGAAGCTGATGGCTACTGAGTCTGAATTTTCAGGGTCAGCTCGGCTCGAGGGACAGGCCGGTCTGGGCGAGGAAGCCGGTGAGCAGGTC
>JBJMIW010000366.1:0-9627 GCA_045806665.1 Actinoallomurus sp. | reverse complement strand
CCGGCCGGAGCGTCGCCGTCACGGTCACCGCGACCGCGAACCGTACGGCCACCGACACCGACGTCAGCGGATGGGTGACCGTCGGCGCCCGGCTGCGCGTGCCGTACCTGCTCACGCTGCGGCCGCTGCAGCTGACCACCAGCCCCGACCCGAGCGACGGGCACTCGGAGGTGTTCGTCCTCGCGCCGGCCGACCTGGTCACGCCCCCGGTCGTCACGGTCACCGCGCCGGACGGTAAGCGCACGGACGTGACCGCCACCCTCGACCACGGCCGGTGGTACCGCGCGCCGGTGACCGGGGCCCGGCCCGGCGGCTACACGGTCCAGGCACGCGCCACCACCACCGGCGGGCAGGCCCTGTGGGGCACCGGCACGTTCGAGGTCGTCGCGAACACCGCGGGCGACGGCGGCTGGCAGCCGATCGGGCCGAACGGCCAGTCGGGCCTGATCGCGACCTCGCCCGCGGCCCCCGACCAGCTCGTCCTCGCCCAGGACAGCAAGGTGGGGCTCTGGCGCACCACGGACCGGGGCCGGCAGTGGCGGCAGCTCGACCGGCTGCCCGTGGCCGGCGGCATGGGCACCGTCGTCGTCGACCCGCGTGACGCCGACCGGATGTGGTACGCGGTGAACGGCCGCGCCGAGGCCGGCTCTCCGCTCGCCCTCGACCCGACGTACGAGGGCAAGGTGCTGCTCACCACCGACGGCGGGAGCACATGGCAGACCCTCCCGTTCCCGAACACGCACGTGAACGCGCTCGTGTCGGACGGCCACACCCTCCTCGCGGTGACCCCGGATGGGGTGGTCGGCAGCGACGACGGCGGAGCGCGCTGGACCACGCACGCGGTCACCCTGCCCACGGACGTCACAGACGCGGCCCTGGCTGGCGGCGACCTGTACGTCAGCGCCCCCGAGGGCGTCTGGGTCGTGCGGAACGCGACCGGCGACGACCTCGCCCCCGCCGAGCAGGTGTTCACGAAGCCCGACTGGGCCGGCCCGGTCGGGGTCGCCGCCGACGCCGAACTCGTCGTCACGGCGACGGCGGACGGCGTCGTCCGCGGGTCCCGCGACGGCGGCCGTACCTGGAGCGTGCTGTACCAGGGCCGAGCCGGCGGGTACGCCACCGCTGTCCGCATGGTCGACGGCACCGTCTACGTGGCCGGCACCAGGCAGGACCTCGTCGGCCGCGACCACGGCGCCACCTGGAGCGTGCAGCCCAAGCCCGCGCCGGGCCCGGTCGACGACGATTTCGGCACCCTCGGAGACAGCACGCTGGTGTCGGCCGGAAGCGGCGGCCTCTACACGACGGCCGACGGCGGAGGACACTACCGGCGGATCGGCGTCCAGGGCGGCTCCGTTCCCGCGCTGGCGGTCGGCACACGGCAGGACGGCACGGCCGAACTGGTCGCCGGCACCGACACCGGCATCGACAAGACCCCGCTGCCGACCGGATCGCAGGTCGACCCCGAATGGGGCAGCAACGGCGAAGAGGGGACCATCGGTACGACGATCTCCCAGATCGCTGCCTCTCCGGCCGATCCCCACGTGCTGTGGAAGGTACGGACGGACGCGTTCGCCGGGTTCTGGGTCTCGCGATCCGACGACGGCGGTGCGACCTGGTCGGACCTCACGAATCGGTCGGAAACACCGACCGCGCTGCTGGTCGACCCCGCCGACCCCCGCGAGGTCGTCATCGGCTACACCCACCTGGACGGCAGCGGGATCTACATCACGCGGGACGGTGGCGCGACCTGGCGCAAGTACGCCCTCGGGCACGAGGTCGACGCGATCGCCGGGGACCCGGCCGCCGCCGGCTGGCTGTGGCTCGGCTCTCCCGACGGGCTGTACCGCTCCGACGACAACGGCGGCGTGCACTTCACCAAGGTCGCCGACGGCGCCGTGTCGGCGATCACGCTCGACCGCCGGAAGCCGCAGCGGATCGTGGTCGGCGGCGCCGCCCTGCGGGTGAGCACCGACGGCGGCCGGACGTTCCGCACCGCCGACGCCGGGCCGCTGGCCATGCGAGTGTCGTCCCTGCTGGTCTCGCCGCGCGACCCGGACGTGCTGTACGCGGGCACCGCCGAGTACCGGGCGAGCGGGCTGCTCGTCGGCGGCCGGGGCGTGCTGCGCTCGGCCGACGGCGGACGGACCTGGCGGAACGTGTCCTCTGGGCTACAGAACACGGCCGTGCTCAGCCTCGCCGTCGCTCCGGACGGCGGGTGGCTCTACGCCGGCACCGAACAGGGCGGCGTCCACCGCCTCCGGCTGACGGATCGGTGACCCGCACGCCCGCCTGACCGGGAACCCGGAGAGAACGCGCCGCCGCCGGCGGACGGCCCGCCCGTCCGCCGGCGGCGGTGCTTCCGGGCGACCGCCGGATCCCGGCGGCGGATCCTCGCCAGGCGACGTGGAGGGCCTCCGGGGAACGGCCGGCCGGAACAGCGGCTCGTCGCATCGTCCGTCGTCCATCGAGCGTGGCCCCGACCACCGCGCCGCCGGCTTCCGGGCCGCCGCCTCTGCAGTCCAGTACGACGTGCAGTGGCAGAGCTGGGATTTCTTCCGGCGGCCGGCGGCGCCCGTCCCTCCGGGCGATCCGCACGTGCACTCACCGCCGACCTGCTACACGTCCCCGGCCTGTTCTGATCAGGTGTGCTGATACGGTCATCGCCTGGTCACGTCCTGCTAAGGTGATCTTGGGCCTGATTCCGGCAAGAGCACTCCGGGAGGTCTTGTGCCCGTCAACAAGCCGTCTTCCGCCGACGAGGAGGGTGCGTCGTTGCCTGACATTTCGCTTGGGACGCCGACCGCCGCGCGGATGTACGACGAGGCACTGGGCGGCAAGGACCATTTCCAGGTCGACCGGGACGCCAACGCCAGGCTGTACGACATCGTCGGCGAGGACATCGTCCGGTCCACCGCGCTGGAGAATCGCCGGTTTCTCGGCCGCGCGGTCCGTTACCTGGCGCGGGAGTTGCGGGATCCGCCAGTTCCTGGACGTCGGCTCCGGCCTGCCGACGGCGCGCAACACCCACCAGATCGCCCAGGAGGTGGATCCGGAGGCCAGGGTCGTGTACGCCGACATCGACCCCATCGTCGCCGTGCACGGCAGGGCACTGCTGGCCGGCGCGAACACGCGGATCGTCACCGCGGACATGCGCGCGCCGGAGACGGTCCTGGACGACCCCAAGACGCGGGAGATGCTGGACTTCAGTCGCCCCATCGCGGTGCTGTTCGTCGCCGTCTTCCACTTCGTCACCCCTGAAGAGAACCCGGCGCGGATCGTCGCCGCATTCCGCGACCGCCAGGCGCCGGGCTCGTACGTGGCGATCTCCCACCTGACCAGCGACGGCACCCCGCCGGAGAACATCGAGGGATGGAAGGCGGGGTTCGCCAACGCCACCGCCCCGATCGTCTTCCGCGACGAGGCGGGGATCCGGGCCCTGTTCGATGGGTACGAACTGGTCGATCCGGGCCTGGTGCGCCCGTGCGACTGGCACCCGGACGACGACGGCTCGCCTCGGACCACCTCGCTCTTCGCAGGCGTCGGCCGGCTGCGGGCCCACTGACAAAGGGAAGGGCCCATCGCGACCGACCGGCCGGTGGCGGTCGCCCGAATTCCGGATCGGCCTGCGGACGTGATCTCGATGTCGCTCAGCCGGCCTACATTCCGGTCCAGCGATCCAAGCCTGGCCCAGCCGCACTCGGTGGACTCGCGGTGTCTCCGCGGCCGGCGGGCCGGGCGGCACCGAGCAGGCGGCGGCCGGGCGGTCGTGGTCCCACGGAGCGCGGCCTGCGGCGTTCAGGTGGCGGCCTTGCGGCGGGCCAGGAGCCGGCGCTTGGCGCCGTCGGCCACGTCCTCCTCGGCGAGCACCGTGAAGCCGGGCGGGAGCAGGGCGGCCGGCTCGCCGGGCCCCAGGCACCATCCGGCAGGTAGATCGGGGCGTGCACGGCGGGTGCCGGCGGTGAACGCCTCCCAGGCGAGCACGCCGCACGGCATGACCGCCGTCGCGGCCGGGCCGAAGATCTCGCGCTCCCAGAAGCCGGTGCACAGCACGAGGGCGTAGCGGCCGGGCGACGGCCGCCAGCGCGCGAGGTCCGCCTGGACAAGGGTGATCCGCTCGCCGACGCCCCGGCGGCGGGCCTCCTCGCCGAGCAGGCCGAGCGCGACCTCGGAGACGTCCACGGCCGTCACCGCGCGGCCGTCCGCCGCGGCCGCGAGGGCCGCGCCCGACGGCCCGCACGCGAGGTCGAGGACCGGCCCATCCGGCGGCGGCACGGCCAGCGCCCGCACGGCGAGGGGATGCACGTCGAACGCGCCGCCCGCGCCGCGCTCGTACTTGGCGTTCCACCGGAGGCGGTCGGAGTGTTCGTCCAGGTCCGGCGGCAGGTCGGCCATTTCCACACCCTACTGGTCGCCGGCACGTTCTCGGGGCGGGCCACATGCGTGCCCGGAGCGGGCGACCACCTCGGGCGCCTCCACCGTCGAGATCACCGAAAGCCACCGCTGATCGGCCGGCACCGGACCTGTGGCCCCGCGCGGCCCGGCGAGTACGATCCGAGTCCGGCACCACCCGGGCGACCGGCCCGCCGCGCCCCGCGCCCGGAACCGACCGAGAGGGGCACGCCGATGCCGACCGAAGCCGAGATGAAGGCCACCCTGCAGCGCTACCTCGACGCCCTGAACGCCGCGGACGCCGACGCCGTCGTCGCGCTGTTCGCCGAGGACGCCGTCGTCATGGACCCGTACGGCAAGGCGCCGCACGAGGGACGGGCGGCGATCGCGAAGTTCTTCGGCGACGTCTGCCAGAGCGGCGCGACCGCCACGCTCGACACGCCGATCCGCGGTTCGTACGGCGACCGGGCGGCCATGGCCTTCACCGTGCACGTCGGCGACGACTGGCACATCCGCGTCATCGACGTGATGACCTTCGACGACACCGGCAAGATCATCCGGATGGAGGCCTACTGGGGATCCGGCGACGCCGGACATTGATTCCGCACCGGGTGTCGATCCGGCCGGGCGCCGTTCGTGACAATCTGCGGGCCGTCGTAGTGTGTGCCCATAGCGGGCCTCCGTGAACTACGGACTGAACGGACAACCTCAGCATCCGCCAGGAGCGGAGGCCCCGCTCCTTCATCGCATCAGCAGCCAGTCGAATGGTAGGGCGCCTGGGACTCGAACCCAGAACCTATGGATTAAAAGTCCACGGCTCCGCCAAGATGGCGATATCGCACCGTGTTCCGCACCGCCGGTACGTGCCAGTTGGTCCGCGTTCGCCGTCCCGACTCTGACGGATCAACCCGACGCCGTACCGGGTGCTGCCGGACCGTGCCGCGACATCCGAGCAAACGACGAGCAAACAGCGCCGCGCTTAGACCGCGCGTCCGCTGGCTCGTCTGCCCCGACAGGCCGACACTCAGGCCAGCTCGTTGAAGCGTCTATGTGCTGCTCGCACGTCCGATGTAGACAGGGAAAAACCCGAAGCAGCTGTACGCGGTATGAGCGGATGTCTGAGTCGCGCTCGGTATCCGCGCCAGCCGCGCACAGATGAGGTCCGTTTCTGCAGACCTGGCTTCGGTCCTGTCATGGTTCAGCACGGGTCTGTCTCCGCGACCCGGCCGTTGGTGAGATGTAGACGGCGGGTGGTGCGCACCGCGTTGATCATCCGGCGATCGTGGGTCACCAGCAGCAGGGTGCCGGGATAGGAGTCGAGCGCGGACTCCAGCTGTTCGATGGCGGGCAGGTCGAGATGGTTGGTCGGCTCGTCCAGAACCAGCAGGTTCACGCCCCGTGCCTGCAGCAACGCGAGGGCCGCCCGGGTGCGCTCCCCCGGGGACAGCGTCGCCGCGGGACGGGTCACATGCGCGGCGCGTAGGCCGAACTTCGCCAGCAGGGTACGGATCTCGGCCGGCGGCAACTCGGGAACCTCCGCGCCGAAGGCGTCCAGCAGGGGGCCCTCGCCGAGGAACAGCGCCCGTGCCTGGTCGACCTCGCCGGTGATCACGCCCGGGCCGAGCGCGGCGTGGCCTTCGGTGAGAACGGCCCGGCCCAGCAGCGCCGCCAGCAGCGTCGACTTGCCCGCCCCGTTGGCGCCGGTGATCGCGACCCGGTCGGCCCAGCCGATCTGCAGGTCGACGGGGCCCAGAGTGAAGTCGCCGCGCCGCAGCACCGCGGAGCGCAGGGTCGCCACCACGGCACCGGCGCGCGGCGCGGCGGCGATCTCCATCCGCAGCTCCCACTCCTTGCGGGGCTCCTCGATCACGTCGAGGCGTTCGAGCGCGCGCTCGGTCTGGCGGACCTTGGAGGCTTGCTTCTCGCTCGCGTCCGCGCGGAAGTTCCGGCCGACCTTGTCGTTATCTCCGCCGTTGGCGCCGCGGGCCTTCTTCCTGGCGTTCCTGACGCCCTTGGCGGCCCAGTCCCGTTGTGTCCGGCCGCGCTCCTCCAGCGTGGCGACTTTGCCCGCGTACTCCTCGTAGTCGGCGCGGGCGTGCCTGCGGGCGACCTCACGCTCGGCCAGGTACGCGGCGTAGCCGCCGCCGTAGACGTTCACCTGCTGCTGGGCCAAGTCCAGCTCCACCACCCGGGTGACCGTCCGGTCCAGGAACTCGCGGTCATGGCTGACCAGCACCGTGCCGGCCCGCAGGCCCGCGACGAACCGCTCCAGCCGCTCCAGCCCGTCCAGATCCAGGTCGTTGGTGGGTTCGTCGAGCAGAAAGATGTCATAGCGGCTGAGCAACAGCGACGCCATGCCGGCACGTGCCGCCTGCCCGCCGGACAACGAGGTCATCTCCTGATCGAGGCCGGCCGCCAGCCCCAGCTCGGCGGCCACTTCCCCGGCCCGGTCCTCGAGATCGGCACCTCCCAGGGCCAGCCATCGCTCCAGGGCGGAGGAGTATTCGTCATCGGCCCCCTCACGCCCATCGACCAAGCCCTCGGTCGCGGTGTCCAGCTCCCGCTGAGCCTGCGCCACCCCCGTACGCCGTGCGAGGAAGCCGATCACCGTCTCGCCGCTGCGCCGCTCCGGCTCCTGCGGCAGGTAGCCGACGACCGCCGACGACGGGCTCAGCGTCACGGAGCCGTTCTCCGGGGGGAGCAGGCCCCCGAGAGTCCGCAGCAGGGTGGACTTCCCCGCGCCATTGACCCCGACAAGCCCGATGACTTCTCCAGTGGAGATGACCAGATCGAGCCCAGAGAACAAGGCACGGTCACCGTGCCCGGCGGCGAGTTTCTTCGCGACAAGGGTTGCGGTCATAGAACGCCAACGCTATCCCGCCACAGATGGACCCTGTCCTGCTCGAAGATCCGGTAGCCGGCCTGAGACTTCGGCACACGTCACGGGATAACCTGCACGGTGTCGCCGACAGGACGTTCGCCGGTCGCGTCGGATGGCTTGCTGACCAGATTGCCGTTGACCGCCATCGCCGTCGAGCCTCCGCCGTCGAGGTTCAGCGCGTTCACCGCACCGAGCCCGCGCATCAGCTGGGCGGCCTCCCGAAGCGTCGCGCCTTCGCTGACGCCCGGCTGGCGGCCGTCGACGGTGACGAGGATGAGCCGCCCCCTGGCGTCCGTGCCCGCGAGGGTCCGGGGCTGGCGCTGTTCCGCCCAGGCGTAGCCGAACGAGAGGTCCGCCGGATCCACGAACCCTTCCGTGCCGGCGTCGATGGACATGTGCCCGCCGCGCAGCAGAATCGGCCCGGCGCTCACGATGCCGGTATTGCCGGTCAACGGCACCGCCTTACCGGCAGAGTCGCGGACCTGCTCGTCGACGGTGAGCCGCCGTCCGACGACAGCGTGGGCCTTCAGCCACGTCGCGGCTGTCCCGATGCCCTGGAGCACCTCGCCACCGGCCGGCACCTTACCCCCGACCGTCCCCACGCCGACCACTCGGCCGCGGTTGTCGAGCACGGCCTGCGCGCCGGCCCCAGTGGGAAGGTCCGCGCCATAGTGCGGCGTGAACTCCACAAGATCATTGGCGCTGGTGCAGGTGAAGTCCTGACGCGGCTGCTCGGTCGGCGACACCCCTGGCCGCCCGCAGTCACGGATCTTGCCCGGCACCCGGTTGATTCCGTTGATCGAGTACGACGACGCGCCGTCGCGTACAGTCGCGCGGGAGGTAAGGTTCGCGACCTGGCTGTGCCTTCCCCCATCTTGCAGGATGAGAGCCGCCCGGTTGCCGGAGGACTGAGCGTCGAGCACGCCACCGTAGACGCCGAGACCCGACTGCGTGCCCTGGACGCCATCGGCATCGGCGGTAATGAAGAAACCGCCATTGACCGCGAGGACGGAGCCGGCCGCACGAGCCCGGGCCGATGTCGTGGACCGTCCAGCGACCGCGCTGCCGTGATCGGCGACGACGCTGCCGTGGAAGAGCTTAGGGTCCACGATGCCGACGTGGACGCTCTCCCGGTCGGGCGCCTGATCGACGTCGTAACCGGTCCATTCGACCAACGGCTGCAGGCCGGCGGAGATGATCGCATCCGCCTGCTTCTGCGCGTCGGCCCGGGTGGCGAAACCACCGACGCGCACGCGGTAACCCTCGGTGCCGTGCGGAGTGTCGGTGAAGGGGGGCCATGGCACCTGATCGACGTGCGCGTTGATTCCCGCCGCGGCCAACTGCGAGACGGCCTTGGCGGCCCACCGCGCGTCTCCGAGCTCCGCCCAGGCGGCGGCGCCGGTCATCCGGTTCACGGCGGGAGCCTGCACGGTGACGGTCCACACGGGATGCGTCTGCGGTACTGAGATCGACGCGGTACGCACCTCCACCCCCGGAGCCGGTGACATGGATGTCCACGTCGTCGCCGCCGATCGCCACGGCAACACGGTCCCGCCCGACGGCTTGGCCGCCATAGCCGGGCCGGCGACCGCTGTCGTGGACGCGGTGATTAGGGCGATGCCCGCGACAATCCATCTTGGACGCACCATGAAGCACCTCTAACTGGATATAAGGACGTCTGAACATAGTCGATCATTTACGGCGATGAAAGCCGGGGGCGATCAGACAACCAACAGGTGAACGAACACTTAAAGCTGCAGCGCCCGGCTGGGTTTCGCGCATCTGCGTCTCGCTGGCTGTCCGCGACGGCAACGTCAGAAGCAGGCGGTCGCTCGCTGCCCGCTTTGCTGTACTCGGCCGTCGGGGGTCTCGTGCCGAGTTGCAGGCTGAGATCCACCAGCGATGCATGAAGTCACTCAGCACGCCGAGGTCGAGGTTGACCCGCACTTCATCGAGGACTGCTTTCAGCCCGGCGTCGAACGCCTCCCGGTCTTGGGGTACGACCAGGGCGGCCCGAATTGCGCGCAGGGACTTGGCTGCATCGGGCGTGCTGCCAGGGACGGAGTCGTGTGGTTGTGCGGTCATCCTGGGCTCCTCTCCCTGCCATAGAGGTTACGGAGCTCCACTGAGACGCCCCAAGGGGAGGCGCTGACGCGCCGAGTCCTGTAATCGATGGGCTGTTGCCCGTCCGTACCTCGGCTGCACACCGGATGCCGTTGCAGCGACTGCCCTGTCGGGACATGCCCCAAGCGTTCGACCGGGGTGACGTGGCGAGCCGTGATGGAAGTAGCAGAAGCGGACGGTCGTTCCCGCTTCGGTTGCTGTCACAAGAAAACCCCGAGACGCGATGTCTCGGG
>JBJMIW010000365.1:0-24106 GCA_045806665.1 Actinoallomurus sp. | reverse complement strand
GTACCTCCTGCTCCCTCACCTACCTCAGCGCGTCCGGTCTACACCGGCGATCCGTCACTCCTCGACACTCATCCGACGCGGGCCGGTTCCGGTGCGCCGGCGGGCGGCTCGGCCGCGGGCAGCAGGCGGGCGAGCCAGCGGGGCAGCCACCAGTTGACCGCGCTGAGGAGCTCCATGACGGCGGGGACGAGGACCATGCGGACGACCGTCGCGTCGATGAGCACGGCCACCCACAGCCCCAGCCTCATCTGCTTGACCGCGATGTCCGCGCCGAGCAGCACGGACAGGAACACAGACCATGATGGCCGCCGCGGCGGTGATGACGCGGGCGGTACGGGCCAGCCCCCGCGTGACGGCCTCCCGCGTCGGCGCGCCCGCGTCGTACTCCTCACGGACCCGCGCAGCTCAGCCGCATGGCCGCAGGCATCATGCGCCGCATGTACTGCGGAGACAACCTGGGACAGCAGCCGCCGTGCGGGTTCACGATGGCCAGCCCGCAGTCGAGCCTCTCGGCCAGGTCCGCCCGCGCGCAGAGCCCGAAGTCCTCCAGTTGCCGCGGGACCAGCCAGGAGTACGCGTCATACAGCAGGGCCACGTCGATGTCGGCCGGGGTCATGCCCGCGACCGCGTACAGCGGGTCGGCGACGTACGCGGAGAAGATCCGGGTGACGTCGGCGGCCTTGTCCATGGCGGAGGCGCCCGGACCGCCGCCGCGGACGACGGCGTGGATGCGGGGTACGCTCGGTGCCCGGTCGGTGGAGGTGATCACAAGGGCGCACGCGCCGTCCATCTCCTGGCAGCAGTCGGCGCGGCGCAGCGGCGAGGCCACCGGCGGGCTCGCCCAGTAGTCCTCCTGTTCGCGGCGGCATGCGCCCGGGAGGCGCGGACGACGGCGCACAGCTCCTTCTCGGTGAGGCCGGTGTGGTGCAGGTAGCGCGACCGCCTCGGCCATGCCCGCGAGGGCGCGCAACGGGCCGCGGACGTTCAGGCGCTCACAGTTCGTACTGCACCGCGGCGCGTTCGGCGAGGATCGGCGTGATGCACTCGTCGATGACCGCGCGGTGCACCGGATGGTCGCGGTAGACCGCGTAGGCGTCGCGGTCGGCGAAGTCGGCCACCAAGGCGAAGTCGAAGTTGCCCGGGTTCAGCCCGGCGTCGGCGCCCACGTGATACGCCGCGATCTCCGGGATGGCGCCGGGCAGGGCGTTCAGCCGGTCGACGAGCTCCCGCTTCCGCTCGTCCGTCGCGCTCTCGTTCCATCGCAACACCACCACGTGCCGGAATCCGGCCATGTCGCCTCCTCGATCGATGCTTCGCTGGAGACGATACGAGACGGGCTCCGGCCGGCACCGCCACTCCTTAGCGCGAACGCTCAAAGGGCGGCCGGGCTGTCCGCCCGGCCGCCCGTCGCGGGGCCCGTCAGGCCCAGGACACGCCGCCCATCGCAGCCTCCTCCCGACGTCGATCAGGGTCGCCGCCCCCCCGAGCTAGACGATCGCGTGACACCCAGGCTAGGGAAACGATCAGTGCGGGCAAATACGTCGTTTGACATATTTTGTAGCGATCACCGCCTGCATGCGGCAATTCACAGCAGGTACTCCACCCGTCGGCGGACATGAAGTGCTGCGGCAGCGGGCGGCAGCGCAGGTGCGGGACGGTGGTCGGCGCGGGGGACGACGTGGCACCGCGAATCGGCAGCGACAGGCTCAGCGACCGCCCCTCACGGACGCGGCGGCCCGGACGACGTCGGGGGTCAGGAGGTTGAGCGAACCGCGCTCGTCGTCATCCCCCCACCTCCCCCAGTTATTAGACTCACTCACAATTTCGTTCCCTCCAGGAGTCAGCCACATGATCGAAGGTCACTGCGATCCGGCGTTCGAAGCGGTCCGGACGGCGTTCACCGACGGCTTCGAGCGAGGTGAGGAGTTCGGCGCGGCCGTCGCGGTCTACATGGGCGACCGCTGCGTCGTGGACCTCTGGGGCGGCGTCGCGGACCGCAGGTCCGGCCGGCCCTGGCTGCGTGACACACCGTGCCTGGCGTTCTCCTGTACCAAGGCGGTGACCGGGACGGCGGCGCTCCTGCTCGCCGAACGCGGCCTGTACGACCTGGAGGCCCCCGTGACGTCCTGGTGGCCGGAGTTCGGCGCGGCCGGGAAAGAAAGGGCGACCGCAGAGCACCTGCTGTCGCACCAGGTCGGGTTGCCCGCGCTCCGTCGCGACGTGCCGGTCGCCGAGGCCCACGACCCGGCCGCGGTCGCGGCGCTGCTGGCGGCGCAGGAGCCGGAGTGGAAGCCCGGCACCGCGCACGGGTACCACGCGCTGACGTACGGGTGGCTGGCCGGGGAGATCGTCCGCCGCTGCTCCGGCCGTACGGTCGGGGAGTTGGTCCGCGACGAGATCGCAGGGCCGCTCGACCTGGACCTGCACATCGGCGCCCCGGACGATGTGATCGAGCGGACCGCCCGGCTCAGTGCGGGCAGGAAGGTCGACAAGGGCGCCTCGGCGCGCAAGGGGGGGCCGAGTGCCACCGGCGAGGTGCCCAGGCCCATGGACCCTGAGGGTCCCCTCGCCAAGATGATGGCGGGGATGCGAGATCCGAACAGCCTGCTGAACCGCACGTTCGGCAACCCGGACATCAACCGGCTGCCCGGCGGCAACAACAACCCCGAGATGCTCCGGGCGGGCTGGCCGGCGCTCGGCATGGTCACCACGGCCCGCGCGCTGGCCGGCTTCTACCGCGACCTCCTGGCCGACCGCATCGTGAGTCGGACGACACTGCGCGACGCCGTCGTCCGCCGGGTGGCCGGGCCGGATCGCGTCATGTACATCGACAGCTCGTTCGGCCTGGGCTTCATGCGGCCGTCCCTCGTGTTCCTGACGCCGAAGGCCGGCTGGAACTCCGCGTTCGGGCATACGGGCCTGGGCGGCTCGATCAGCCTCGGCGACATCGAGAGCGGCCTGGCCCTCGCGTACATCCCGAACCGTATGGGCGACGAGATCTCCGGCGGCGTCCGCGCCTACCGCCTGCTCGAAGCGGCCTACAGGAGTCTCTGACATGGTCAGCACATCGTGATGCCGCCGCTGACGGACAGGGTCTGGCCGGTGATGGAGCCGGCCCGGTCGGTGCACAGGAACGCGACCAGGCCCGCGACGTCGGCAGGGCGGCCGACCCGGCGCTGCGGAATCTGCCGGGCGATCTTCTCCAGCAGGCCGGGGTGGCGTTCGGCGACGGCGTGCTGCATCGCGGTGTCGGTCGGGCCGGGACAGATCACATTGCTGGTCACCCCCTGCCGGGCGGCCTCACGCGCGAGCGTCTTGGCGAGCCCGAAAAGGCCGGCCTTGGTCACGGCGTACGCCCCCTCCGCCCGAGCCCGCCCGGGTGTCCTCGGAGGAGATGAAGACCAGCCGGCATGCCGCAACGATAAGCGAGCGAGCAGTTGCTTGGGTAGCCCGCGGCCCGGCGGGTTGGCGGTAGCGTGATCTCTCGTGGATGTACCGGATCTCCCCCCGTGGCCGGCGACCGTTCGTGAGGCCGAGACCGTCCAGGACCGGCTGCGTTCCCGCGTCGACCTGGCATGCACGGGCCCTGTCTCCGTACGGACCGTCGCCGGTCTCGACGTCGCGTACGCCGAGGACCGGCTCGCCGCCGCCGTGGTCGTCCTCGACCTGGACGGCCTCCAAGTGGTCGAGGAGACCGTCGTCCTCGATCGGCCCGCCTTCCCGTACGTGCCGGGGCTCTTCGCCTTCCGCGAACTGCCCTCACTGATCGAGGCACTCCGGCGGCTGAGCGTCACCCCTGACCTGCTCATCTGCGATGGCCACGGACTCGCCCACCCGAAGCGGTTCGGCCTCGCCTGCCATCTGGGCGTGCTGACCGGCCTCCCCTCGGTCGGCGTCGGCAAGACGCGACTGATCGGCGCGTACGACGAGCCCGGCGCCGACCGGGGATCCTGGAGCGCCGTCACGGAGGGCGGTGAGGTCGTCGGCCGCGCGCTGCGTACGCAGGCCAGCGTCCGGCCGGTGTTCGTTTCCGTCGGTCACCGCGCCGACCTGGACACGGCCTGCGCGGTGGTCCTGCGGCTGACGCCGCACTTCCGCCTGCCGGAGAGCACCCGGCGCGCGGACCGCCTCTCCCGGAGCGCGCTCGCCGGACGTTAGGCGCGGCGGGCCGACAGCCTCCTACAGGGCCTTGAGGAAGCGGGCGGCGATGGGCGCGGCGGCCTTGGCGCCGAAGCCGCCGCCCTCCACGACGACGGCGAACGCCACGTCACCGCGGAAGCCCATGAACCACGCGTGCGTCGGCGGCATCTTGCCCTTCTGCGCCGAGCCGTACTCCGCCGTACCGGTCTTGCCCGCCGTACCCGACGGCAGGCCGGCCGGCTTGGCGGTGCCGGAGGTCACGACCGCCCGCATCATCTCCTCCAGCTGACTCCTGGCTGCGGCGTTCAGCCTGGTGGGCTTGGCCTTCTGCGGCACCTGCGGCTCGGTGACGACCACGGGCGGCCGCCAGGTGCCGTCCGCGACGCCGGCCGCCACGCCGGCGATGCTGAGCGCGTTCGCCAGGTCACGTCCCTGACCGAAGCCGGCGACCGCCTTCTCCGCGTCGCTGGTCGGGGTGGGGAAGCTGCCGGCGGTGGCGGTGACACCAGGATCGATCTTCTGGTTGAAACCGAGTGCGCTCGCCGCGCTCGTGAGCTTCGCGGCGGTGAGCAGTTTCTGGGTCTGGAGAGCGAACGCCGTGTTGCAGGACTGCGCGAGCGCGTCCTTGAACGTCATGCTGCCGGCGCCGCCCTCGCCCTCGGAGTTATGGATCGTCTGCCCGCCGACGTTGGCCGTCTTGGGGCACTGAACCGAGGCCGAGGGGCTGAGTCCGGCTTCCAGCAGCGCGTACGCCGTGACGACCTTGAAGGTCGATCCGGGCGCATAAGTGCCCTGCATGGCGCGGTCCCAGCCGCCCGGGATGTTGCCGACCCCGAGGATCTGCCCGGTCGCGGGACGCATCGCCACCATGGACGTCGGCTTGGCCTGCCCCTGCAGCGCGTTCGAGATGGCCTGCTGGACGTGCAGGTCGAGGCTCGTCTTGACGCTCTGGCCGGGCCTGCCGACGAAACCGGTGACGGCCTTGACCACGTGGCCGGACGCGTCGGCGGTCGAGATCGTGGTCGTGGGCGTGCCGGCCAGCCGCTGGTCGAAGCGCTGCTGGATGCCCGACTGCCCGACGACGTCCCCCTTGGCGTACGGCGTCCCGAGCTTCTTGGCCTGCTTGTCCGTGAGCGGCGCGGTGGTTCCGACGAGCTGCTGGACCGAGCCGGAGACCGTCGGGCCGTCGATCGGCGTGCCGTCGGCGGCGAGGACGCTGCCGCGCTTGAGCCACCGGTACGAGGTCGCGAAGTGCTGGCCGGCGTGCAGCCCGGGGTGGACCGCCTCCGGAGTCCAGGCGACCTTCCACTTACGGTTGCTGGTCACCAGCCGGAGGCTCCCCTGGTACTTCCAGGTCCCGGCCGGCAGCGTGAGCGTCGCCGTGAAGGGGGCGGCCGCCTGCGTGCCGTGCTTGGTGACCGTGCCGAGCGAGACGTCGACCTTCGTGGCGCCCAGATCGGTTCGCAGCCCTTGGTAGTACTTGTCGAAGTCGCCCGGCGGCGTGACGGTCGTGGCCCGCATCGCGGCGAGGTCGCCACGCCGCCAGCCGGCCAGGAAGTCCTCGGCCGTCTGCCCCGGACTCCCCTTCGTGCGCAGCAGGACGTACGCGCCTCCGCCGGCCACCCCCAGAAGCACCACCGCGACGACAGCGACGATCAGCCACAGTTTCTTGTTTCGCATCGGCCCCGTTTTCCCCGGCGTTAACGTCCCCCTGGCGGACAATCGTAGTGGCCGCCGTCAAAGCGGGCCGGACATCGAAGATCATCACGTCTTGCCCACCAACCAAGTATTCGCTAGCTTGGCAGGCCGCCTGCCCGCACCGTGGCGGGACCGACCTGCCGTACGAGCCGGTGTCCGGGCGCGGCACCGTGCACACCTTCAGCGTCGTCCACCGCGCGTTCCTGCCGGGTTTCACCGCCCCGTACGTCGTCGCCTGGATCGACCTGGAGGTGGTCGGGGCGACCGCGAGCAGCGCCGAGGCGTTCTTCAACGCGTTGCCGCTTGAAGCGGATGGGCAAGGCGGAGGAGGTCCCGGCGCTGGTGGTGTTCCTGGCCTCGGACGAGGCCGGCTACTGCACCGGCAGCGAGGTCCTCATCGACGGCGGCATGCTCACCGGCGCCGGCCACTGACGACGCCGGCCTGGCCGCACGAGGTGTTCAGTGCTCGGCGGCGTTCCGGAGGGCCAGCGTCGCACGCGCCAGTTCCTCGGCGGACACCGTCGACGCCGCCACCACGCCGATCGTGGAGCCGTCCCCCCACGCGCACCCGGCCCCGCCGTGCGATCCCGGCGCACAGCGCAGGACGCCGCCGAGCGGTCCCGCCGGGTAGTCCTTGGGCGCGGTCAGCGGCATGGCCGCGAGCGCGGAGTTCACCTCGGCGGCGGGCGGGTTGGCTTGGAGTTCCTGCGCGATCGACGGATGGTCGCCGCCCGCCAGCCCGAGGAACGCGAGCCGCTGCTGTGCGTTGCCGCGCCTCTGGTAAACGCCGAGTTTCATATTGGCGGCGAATATCGAATTCCCCTGGGCCTGGGCCTGTCGAATGGCCTGGATGACCCGCTGGGCGTCCGCGCCGGTGCTCCGCGTGTAGTCATCGAAGGCGTCCGGAACCTTGATCCTGCGCTGCGCGCCTGCCGTCGAGGAGGGGCTCGACGCCACCGGATACGCCGCCGCTTTCGTCCCCGACGACGACCCGCACCCGGCGATCAGTGCGGCAGGGACCAGGACGAAGGCGGCGACCCGCAGCCTTACGGCCAGGCAGGGATGCTCTCTCGACGGCCTCGGACCTCTGCACAGCGCCATATCCGCCAAGCTACGCGGGCCATTATCCGAAACTGGACCAGAACGGTTAAACGTGTCCCAAAGGCCCGACGCGCAAGAATCACCTAAGGCGTCCGGTAGTCGGATCACGGATTCATCCCGCCGCCAGGCCACCCCGGACGCTGCTCGGCGCTGCGGTGGGGCGGCGGTCCGGCCAGCGTTCGGCGGCTTGCAGTTGCGCGGCGAGCGACAGGAGCGTGGCCTCGTCGTTCTCCCGGCCGAGGAACTGCACGCCGATCGGCAGGCCGGTGGAGCTGAGGCCGGCGGGCACGCCGATGGCCGGCCAGCCGAGGACGTTCCACGCCCAGCAGAAGGGACAGGCCGCGGCCGCCATTCTGCCGGTCGCCAGCCAGCCGCGGCCGCTCAGTGCGCCGATCCGCAAGGGGAGCTGGGCGGTCGCCGGGGTGAGCACGACGTCGGCACGCTGAAAGATCTTCCCGATGCGGCGCTGTGTCCGGGGTTCGAGGCGGCGGGCGGCGGGCACGAGCCGCCGCCCAATGTGACGGCCGAGGAACGCCTCGGTACGGGTGGCGGGCTCCGGGTCGGCTTCGGGGGTGGTGGCGAGCCAGTCGGCGACCCCGGTCGTAGCGCGTGGCAGGAAGTTCAGCCCGATCAGCCCGTAGTCCGGGTCGGCCGGGAAGACCTCGTGGCCGAGGTCGGCGAGGACGCCGGCCAGGCGCAGCACCGCCGCCCGGATCTCCGGGTCGACCGCGGACGGCACACCGAACGGCGTGCGGAATGACAGCGCGATCCGCAGCCGTCCGGGCTCGCCCGCGGCGGCCTGCCGGTACGGCTCGGCGGGTGCCGGCGGGCGGTAGACGTCGTCGGGGTGATTACCGGTCAGCACGTCCAGGAGCAGGGCGGCGTCCTCGACCGTACGGGTCAGGGGGCCGACGACCGCGATGCCGTAGAACGGGTCGACGTGCGGCCAGACGGAGACCCGGCCGCGCTGCGGCTTGAGGCCGACGAGCCCGGTCCAGGCCGCGGGGATGCGCAGGGAGCCCGCGCCGTCGGAACCCACCGCGCCGGAGATCATCCCGGCCGCGACCGCCGCCGCCGAACCCGCGCTCGACCCGCCCGGCGTGCGCTCCGGGTTCCAGGGGTTGTGCACGATCCCGAAGCCGACGGTCTCTCCGGTCGGCCACTGCCCGATCTCGCTCGTGTTGGTCTTGCCCACGATGATCGCGCCGGCCGCGCGCAGCCGGCGGACCACTTCGCTGTCGGCGGTCTTCGGCTGATGGCTTCCGCGGCAGCCGAAGGGGGTGATGTGCCCGACCAGGTCGGTGTCGTCCTTGATGGCGACGGGGACGCCGAGCAGCGCGGGGCGCTCCTCGCCGCGCCACCGGTCGGCCCGGTCCGCCTCCTTCAGTGCCTGCTCGGCGCAGACGACGCGGAAGGCACCGAGTGTGTCGCGCGCGATGCGTTCGAGGGAGTACTCGACGAGTTCGCGTGCGGAGACCTCGCCCGCGGCGAGTCGGGCGGCGTCTGTGGTGAGTCCTTCGATCACAGGATCCCCCGAGGGTCGACTCGTTCGTTCGAACGAACGATAATCCGGAAAGGGTTACGGTGAGAAGGGCCGGATACGCCAGACTTGGCCCGAAATGGAAGACACACGAGAGCGCATCCTGCTCGCCACCCTTCGCCTGATCGGCGAACACGGCGTCGGCGCGGTCACCAACCGGCGCGTCGCGACCGCCGCCGGCGTCGCGCTGGGCTCGCTGACGTACCACTTCCCCAGCCAGGCCGAACTCCTGCGGGAGACCCTGAGCCGGTACGTCGACGAGGAGCTCCGCCGGATCAGTGACATCGCCGCGCGGCTGCAGGGCATCACCCCCGAACAGGCGGTGGTCGAGGCCGAACGCGTCATCGCCGACCTGCCGGACGGCCCCGAAGAGGTCGCCACCCTCGAGTTGCACCTGCACGCGTCCCGCGACCCGTTGGTGCGAGAGGCGGCCGTCCGCTCGATGGAGGCGTACGACCGGCTGGCGACCGCGATCCTGACGGCCCTGGAGATCCCCGACTCGGAGACCAAGGCGCCCACCGTCGTCGCACTGCTCTACGGCCTCACGGTCCGCCGCCTCGCCACCGGCGACCCGTCGGGCACCGCCGAGGCGCTCCGTCTCCTGCTGTACGGCGCGGCCGGCCCCGGATCTGAGTGACCGGGGATGGATCGCCCGCCGCCGGGGCCCTCCTCTCCCGGTGAGCCCGACGGCGGCGGACGCGTGGGCGGCGCACCGGATCCGTCCCCTCTCACGGGTCCGAGCTGACCGCCACGGGCGACCACGGTCCGGAGCGGAAAGGTGACGCCCCGTTGCAGTCGCGGAACGCACTCTAGACGGTTCAGGGTTGCAAACAGGTTGCAATCACTCAATGACCCACGGCGATGATTCCCAGGTCGCCAGTTTGGCCGAATCGCTTGCGGCCGGAGTCGGCAGCCCCAATGCTCGGGGCAGACACGCCCCCAGTGGAGAAGCGCCATGCGAAGCAGCCACGTGTGCGACAACCCCGCGGACTGTGATCTCCGAACCGCCGTGTGGCACGAGGCCGCCCGCCCCGCACGTGCGCTGATCCGTGAGTCCTGGCGCCGCTCGCTGGACGCGGGCGTCGACCCGGAGATGCGCGCGGCTCCGCAGGCGATCGACGCCACACGGGTGGCCGACGTCCGGGCGGCACACCCGCTCGACCGGCATCTTCCGCAGCTGCGCGACACGCTGCGCGGCGTCGCCGACGCGACCACCCAGCTCATGGTGATCACCGACGGCGACGCCCGCGTCCTGTGGAGCGCGGGCCCGAGCCACGTACGGCGGCGTGCGGACGCCGTCGGGTTGAGCGAGGGGTTCGGCTGGTCCGAATCGGACATCGGCACGAACGGCATCGGCACGTCGCTGAGCACCCGCGGACCTGCCTACGTCCAGGCCGCCGAACACCTGGTGCGGGTCCTGCACCCGTGGTCGTGCGCCGCCGCGCCGATCGTCGACCCGGACACCGACGTGGTGATCGCTTGCGTCGACATCAGCGCGACGGTCGACGCCCTGCACCCCGCCGTCGTCGCGCTGGTGGAGACCGCGGCCCGGCTGACCGAGGCCTTGCTGACGCTGGACATGAACCACCGCGACGAGTCCCTGCGCGCCCGGTACCTGCGGCACGTGTGCGGGGACACGCAGGCCCTGGTGACGACGACCGGGCGGATCCTGGCCGCAGATCCCGACGGCTGGCGCGGCGGACGGGTCGTGGTCCCGGAGGCGGGCGCCCGTGTCGCGCTGCCGGACGGCCGCACCGCGGTGGCGGAGACGCTGGGCCCGGCGTATCTGCTGCGCGCCACGGGCTCCGACGACCGGTGTTCGCTCACTCTGCGGCTACTCGGCGACGAACAGCCGTGCGCCTTCCTCGACGGCCGGCGCATCCCCCTGTCCCTGCGGCACGCGGAGCTGCTCGCGCTGCTCGCCCTGCACCCGAGCGGCCTGACCTGCGAACAGTCGTCGCGGCACCTCTACGGCGACGAGGGCAACCCCGTGACCGTACGCGCGGAGATCCACCGGCTCCGCGGACAGCTCGGGAACGTCCTCCGGGCCAAGCCGTACCGCCTGGACTGCGACGTCGAGGCCGACTTCCTGACCGTACGGCGACTGCTGGCCGCCGGTGACGTCGCTGCGGCCGTACGCCTGTATCCGGGGCCGCTCCTGCCCCGCTCGGAGTCCCCGGCCGTCCAGGCCGAGCGGGACGAACTGGCCGCGCAGCTGCGACGGCAGCTGCTGCACCGGGGCGACCCGGACACGCTCTGGTCCTACGCGCAGGTCTCGGACGACGACCTGGAGATCCTGACGAGGCTGGCGGCGGTGGTTCCCGCGGGCGACCCGCGGCGGGTCTCCGCGCAGTTCCGGCGGGACCGCGTCCTGCGCGACGACTGACGGCGTCGGCGCCGACCACCGTCGCTCAGGTCCGCGTGAGGCGGCGAACGGCCCGCAGCCCCTCCTCATCGCCGGGCCGGTGACGGGCGATGGCCTCCGGGGGGCAGCTCGGCCGCCGCCGCGGCGACGCCGGTGAGGATCCGCGTCAGGAACCCGACGCGGAGGAGTCCGGCGTGTCCTCCACCATGTCGTCGAACTCGCCGTCCTTGACCCCGAGAATGAACGCCTCCCACTCATTGGGGGTGTAGTACAGCGCGTCGCCGTCGGGCTTGGCGGCGTCGCGCATGACGACCATGCGGTCGGCGTGCTTGTGCTTGATGGGCACGTCTGCGCCGTCGACGAACAGGATCTCGACGGACCCGGATTCCTCGCTCATGCCGTTCCTCTTCTGCTGCTCGGGGGGATGCGCCCCGCCCGGACGCGACGGCCCCAGGCTATCCGGCGCGGACGCCGCCACGGGGCCGAATGCGGCCCGACTCGGGCCTGGCCGTCCGTTCGATTTCGTGGCCGCCCCCTGACCGAACGGGCGCGGAGATGAGATGCTCATCCCGGCAGTTACTCACCGGTAGCAACAGGAGAGACGGCATGATCGAGCTACGGCGGGACGGGGACGTTCACATTCTTCGCCTCGACGAGGGGGAGAACCGCTTCAGCCCCGGCTTCCTCGATGAGCTCGAGAAGATCCTCGGTGAACTGGAGGCCGCGGACGGACCGCGCGCCCTGGTGACGATCGGCACCGGCAAGTTCTTCTCGAACGGCCTCGACCTGGACTGGCTGAGCCGTAACCCCGACGAGTGGGGCCCCTACCTGCGCCGGGTCCACGCGCTGTTCGCGCGGTTCCTCACCCTGCCGATGCCGACGGTCGCCGCGCTGAACGGTCACGCGTTCGCCGCGGGCGCCATGCTCGCCCTGACCCATGACTACCGCGTCATGCGGACCGACCGCGGTTACTTCTGCCTGCCCGAGGTCGACCTCGGACTCTCCTTCACGCCGGGGATGGCCGCGCTGATCCAGGCCCGGCTGTCGAAGGTCACCGCACACGAGGCGATGGTCACCGGCCGGCGGTACGGCGCCGAGGACGCGTGCGAGGCGGGCATCGTGCACCGGAGCGCCCCGGAGGCCGAGGTCCTGGCCACGGCGCTCGCAATCGCCGCTCCACTGGCGGCGAAGGACGGCGCGACGGTCGCCAAGATCCGCACGGTCCTCTACGACGCGGTCCTGGACACACTCCGGGCCGGCTGAAACCCGGGATCTCCGGGAAAAGATCTTCCAGACCTGCTTTACACCCGCTTCCCGATCGATATAGTCGGAAATGACCAGCGCTCCTGCGGCAGCCATCGCGGACTGGTCATGGGGAACCGTCTCGGCGGCCCCGCGCGTCCGGTCGGACGAGACGGTGGCCGGGCCGGCCTCGAGTGGCAGCGAGGCCGGCCCGCCCTCCCCACGTCCGAGACCGACTCCGAGCACCCGGCGACCGCGAAGCGCGCATCCCCCGCGGCCCGGCGCCATTTTCATCCCCAGCGGGCACGTTCTGCCGCGAAAGTCACAAATGGCCGCAGGTCACCCCGGTAACATCCCACGGTCCCGTAAAGCCCACTCTGAGTAGTCAGCGAGGTACACGGACCATGACACCGATAAGGCGGATCCTGGCGGCAGGTCTGGCAGGCACGGCGGCGGTCGTCCTTCTGGGCGCCCCGGCGTCCGCCAGCCCGGACACCGCCGCCCGGGCCGCCGCGGCCGGCAGCACGATCCACTGGAACATCGTCCCCGGCGTCAGGAGCTATGGCTGCTACGCGGCACTGGACGCCAAGAAGTCCAGCGGAAAATGGTACGTCCGCAGCCGCTTCTACCGGTACAAGGGGGCGTCTAGCTGCTACTTCGCACTGGTCCGCAAGTCGTCGCGCGGATCTTACAGCTGGCACTACCACGACAACGGCCAGAACGTCTGGGTGTACTCCGGCTGGGTGAAGGACTCCGGCTACAAGGCCCACTCGTGCGCTACGACCGACACGCTGAACACCAAGTGCACAAAGTCGTGGTGAGACCGCCGCGCTGACCACCGGGGCCCTCGAACGCTTCGGCGGAGCGTTCGAGGGCACGGACGGCTGCGCCGATCAGCGGCACGGAGATGTGCTCGTCGTTGGCGTGCGCGTGGAGCAGGCAGATCGCGACCGCCGCGACGCCGAGGCCGGCGACGCGCTCGGCGACCCGCCGGGCGGCGCCCTCGTCCAGCGGGGTCAGGACGGTGCCGTCGGCGGCGAGGCGTTCAGGGGCCTCGAAGGTGTGGGTCAGGGGCACCGGCGGCTCGCCCGGCGAGAATGCCAGGTCGCACCGCTCCTCCTCGACGCGCGCCGGACCCACCGTCGAACCGCGGTCACCGCCGGACTCCCGCGCTCTCGCTCGGCTCAACGTGGCGGCGCAGCGGTCCACCGTCGGCGATCGGGCGAGGGCGATCACCGGGGCGACCATCGACGTGAACGGCGGCCGGCAGTTCACCTGAGGGGCCGACGAAACCCATATCGTCGCGACGGCGTCTTACGATGGTGATCGTGCCGGGGTCGTACACGTGGTCGCGCCTGTCCGAGGCCGACGTGGTCGAGTTGCACGATCTCGTCTCCGGGCGGACCACGGTGCTGCGCCGGCCGCACCCCGACCTGCTGGACATGGACGACATCGTCCGGATCGAGGCCCTGGCCTTCCGCGAGGGCACCGGACCGCAGGCAGAGCTGTTCGGCGCGCTGGACACCGATCCGCTGCGGGTCCTCGCCGGCATGAACTGGCTGATCGCGTTCTGGGCGGTGCTGTGGGACCTGCGCGCGGGCGAACCCGCTGGCGACCTGGTCCGTACGCTCGACTACGACGGTCCCTGGCGCAAAGGGGCGACGCCCGAGCAGGAGCAGGTCTGGCGGTCGATGAGCCAGCGGGTTCGCACGGGAGTGTTCGCCGCGCTCACCGGCAACCCGGAGTCGCACCGGGTGTACACCGCCGAGGTCCGCCGGCTCGCCCCGGACGTCTTTCTGCACGTCACCCTGACCATCATGGATGCGCTGATCCGCGACCTGACCCGGCAGGGGCTCGAGCTCGCCCGCATGGCGGCCGAGCTGGAGACGCACACCGAGCCCGGCCGGCCCGGCAGCGGGCCGTCCTTCACCCCACCGCGCTGATCGTTCGGGCGGCTCAGCGCGTCGGGCGACGTAGACGTTGGTGGCGAGGGTGAGCCGGGAGGTGACCGCCGCCATCGCGCCGACCTTCGCCGAGACGGTCATCGCGAGGATGTGACGCCCGGCTGCGGACGGGCCCGCCGAGTGGTGGCAACCTGGTTCAGCCGCTCCGCGAAGCGCCCGTGGTCGGTGATCTCTTGCACCCGAGACGGCCAACCGTACGGTCGGGAACTCGATCGCGAACGTGTCGCGCGCTACTCTTCACCTAAGAAGCTTAGGTTTCGCTGCGGAGGTGTGCGATGGCGAAGACGGACGGGCGCGGCGCGGCGCGCCGAAGTGCGAGGGAGCGGCTCGCGGCCGAGCGGGCCGCCGAGGAGCGCAGGCGGCGGCGCCGGCGGGTGGCGACCTTGGCGGCGTACGGAAGCGTCGCCGCCGCCCTGATCGCCGGCAGCATCTGGGCCGCGACGTCCCGCGAGAAGCCGGGCCCGGGCAAGGCGACGGCGGCGCACAGGACGCCCCCGCCGAGTACGGCGGCCGGTGCGGAAGCGGGCCGCCCGCCATGGCCCCGCCCGGACGACACGGCCGACCGTGCCCGGGCGGAGGGGCTGGCCGTGGCCCCCATGGAGGGCACCGCCCGGCACTTCCACACCCACCTGGACATGCTGCTCGACGGAAAGGCCGTCCCCGTCGCGGCGAACCTGGGCATCGCCGCGTCCGGCGACGCCATGGCCGAGTTGCACACCCACGACACCAGCGGGGTGCTGCACATCGAGGCGCCCACCACCGGCAAGCGGTACACGCTGGGGCAGTTGTTCACCGAATGGAACGTCCGGCTGGGCCCGACGCGACTCGGCGGTCTCAAGGCCGACGCCACCCGCACGCTGACCGCCTACGTCGACGGCAGGAAACAGACCGGCGACCCCGCGGCGATCGAACTTACGCCGCACCGGGAAATCGCACTCGTGTACGGACCGGCGAACTCCGCCGGCCGGGTGCCGTCCCGCTACGACTTCCAGCCCGGCGAATGACGACCGCATGTACTATCCCACTTAGGTGATATGCGGGCGGAGGGGGCGCATGCCGCGGTTCGGGGAGCTCGAAGCGGCGATCATGGAGGTCGTGTGGTCTGCGGACAAGGCCATCACGGTCCGGGACATCCGTGACCGCCTCGGCCGCGACCCGGCCCCTGCCTACAACACCGTGCTCACCGTGACGGAGATCCTCTACCGGAAGGGCTGGCTCGCCCGGGAGAAGCACGGCCGTGCCTTCCGCTACTGGCCGGCCGGCAGCCGCGACGACTACACCGCCCAGCTGGTGGCCGAGGCCCTCGACTCCGCGCAGGACCGCGCCGCCGCGCTCGTCCGCTTCATGGAGAGGATGGAGCCCGGAGAGATGGCCGAGATCCGCCGCGCGCTCGACGCCGCGAAGGACGCGGAGAGGCGGCCCCGGTGATCGTCACGCCGCTCCTCCTGGCCCACGCCCTGCTGCCGGCGACCGCCGGGGCGGCCGCCCTCCGGCGTGCCGGAGGGCCGTCACGCGCTCCCCGCCTGGCCATCGCCGCCTGGCTGGGGCTGTCCGCCTCCATCGCCGGATCGACGGTCCTCGCCGGGCTCGCAACGACGACGGCGGCCACTCGGGCGGGTGTCGCCCCAGGACGCTGCTACGGACCGGTGCACTGGCCGTGCGCCCCCACCACCTTCTCCGCGGCGGGGATCCGCCAGCGCCGCCGTCAGTAGCGCGACGGTCACCATCACGGTCACCGGCTGACCCGCCCTTCCGCCGCCTTGGGCGCGCTCGGCGCCGCCGGACACCGGGCGGCCTTCCCGGAACGCCCTCGGCGCCGCAGGATTCGCGGGCGGCGGCGCGGTCAGCTCTCCAGGAACGCCTTCAGCGCACTCGCCAGGAGGTGCGGGTCGTCGGCGCCGCAGAGTTCGCGGGCGGAGTGCATGGACAGGATCGGCACGCCGACGTCGACCGTCGTGATGCCGTGACGGGCCGCGGTGATGGGGCCGATCGTCGTACCGCACGGCATCGCGTTGTTGGAGACGAACTCCTGGCAGGGGACGCCCGCCCGGTCGCAGGCAGCGGTGAAGATCGCGCGTCCGACCCCGTCGGTGGCGTACCGCTGGTTGACGTTGACCTTGAGGATCGGCCCCTGGTTGGGCATCGGGCGGTGGGTCGGGTCGTGCCGCTCCGGAAAGTTCGGGTGGACGGCGTGGCCGGTGTCGGCCGAAACGCAGATCGTCCCGGCGAAGGCCCGCGCCCGGTGGTCGTACGACCCGCCGCGCGCGAAGACGGATCGTTCGAGGATGGTGCCGAGCAGCGGGCTTTCCGCGCCGGTGTCGGCCTGGCTGCCGTTCTCCTCGTGGTCGAAGGCGGCCAGGACGGGAATGAACGGCAGGTCGGACGAGCCGGCGGCCGCGGCCAGCGCGGCGGTGCCCGCGTGCACCGACATCTGGTTGTCGAGCCGCGCGGCGGCCAGGAGCTCCCGATCCCGCCCGAGGTACGCGGGCGGCTGGACGTCGTGGACCATCAGGTCCCAGCCGACCACCTCAGCGGCCCCGACCCCCGCCTCCTCGGCCACGAAGCAGATCAAGTCGCCCTCGTCGACGTCGCCCAGGCCCCAGATCGGCTGGGTGTGGCGCTGCCGGTCGAGGACGAGGCCGTTCTCGTTGACGCCCCTGTCCAGGTGGATGGCCAGCTGCGGCACCCGCAGCAGCGGCCGGTCGACGGCGACCAGGCGCGTCTCGCCGCCGCGCAGCACGATCCGGCCGGACAGGCCGAGGTCTCGGTCGAGCCAGCTGTTGAGCAGCGATCCCCCGTAGATCTCCACGGCGACCTGTCGCCAGCCGTACGCACCGAAGTCGGGGCGCGGCTTGAGCCGCAGGTTCGGCGAGTCGGTGTGCGCACCGACGATCCGGAAGGGGGTCTCCGGGGGCGCGCCCTCCGGAACGTACCAGGCGACGATCGCCCCGCCGCGTACGACGTAGCGCCCGCCCGTCTCGCCGGTCCAGGGGTCCGTCTCCGCCACCTGGCGGAACCCGGCCTTCTCCAGGCGCTCGGCGGTGCTGGCCACCGCGTGGTACGGGGACGGGCTGGCGGAGATGAAGTCGGCGAGGTCGTCCGTGTGGCCACGGTCGAAGTGGGACTGCGCGCTCATACGCCAAGGATAGGGACAGCGAGTTCGATCAAGGTGTGCGTAGCACCACCACCGGCGGGTGGCCACCTTCACATCAGGTCCGGGTGCCCACCGGCTGGGGTTAAGATCGTCAGATTTCTACCGTCATCAGCGAAGAGACGAACGAGTACTGCCACGTGCACTAAGCCGGCAGCCTGTTCCTGGCGCCCCGGTTGCGGTCGACCGCAACCCGGGGCGCTTCCGCGTCTCGCGGGGGCCTGTCCGAGTGCGAGGCGGACAGTCGAATTCCTGATGGTCGGCCGGAGGCAGGGTCTCCGCACCGCGATCTCGGCCAATAACGGCCAATGGCGGACATTCCATCTCATAGCGCTCAGCCAGCCGAAGGTCTACCGTTCTGCGCAGCCAGGGCCTGATTCTGCACAAAGAGGTGACCGAATTTGCCGTCGAGACGCTCAATCATGTCGGCCGTACTTGCATTCACCATCGGAACGGCTCTACCCGGATACGCTCTCGCCGCGACGGCCTCCCTCCCCCAGGGCACGCAGAGCGATTCCGCCTACGCGGCGAGCTTCGCCGCGAACCACGTCCAGGCCGTGGACGCGACCGCCCAAAAGGTCAGCTGCTACCGGCCGGAGGTCCCGTACTTCGCCGACAACGGCCCTGTCGACGGATACACCGGAATGTCCGCCTGCCCGGGAGCCACCACTGGCGAGGACACCGGCGCGGAAGGCCCCTACGCCACCCAGGCCGGCAGCAACCCCGGCTATCCCGCGGCCACCCCCATGCTCGTGAAGGACCACAGCGAATCCGACATCCGGGTCGACCCGACCGATCCGAAACACCTGATCGGTTCGTCGAAGTGGATCGTCAGCGCCGAGGGCTACAACCATCAACTCGGGTTCTACGAGTCATTCGACGGCGGATCCAGCTGGCCGGTCCAGGGGCACATTCCCGGTACCGAAGGCTGGACCGACACGACCGACCCGATCGGCGCCTTCGACGGCTTCGGTAACTACTACTCCTTCCTCCTGCCCTACCAGTTCTTCTACGACGCCGACGGCAGCCACGACGACAAGACCAACCCGAACCTCGAGCCGAACCCGGCACTGCCCGCCGAGGCCGTGTCGGTCGTGGTACGCCCACACGGCTCCACAAAGGCCGACCAGTGGCTGACGACCCGTGGCGGTCATCCCGACTACGTCGCGACCTACGACAGCGTGGGAAACGAGCCCGACAAGCAGTGGATGGCCATCGACACGAACCCCTCCAGCCCGCACTACAACCGCGTGTACCTGATGTGGGTCGACTTCCATCAGCCGACGCCGGTGCCGTACGTGTCCTATGCCGACGCGCACGCGGACGGCACCCACACCGCCTGGTCGGCGCCCAAGCGGCTGCCGACGGGCTCGATGCAGCCGGGCGGCGACACGTACCTCCTGCCGCACATCGCCCCGGACGGCACGGTGTACACCACACTGACCGCGGCCCCGGTGAACGGCGGCCACACCACCGACACGATCGGTATCGACGTGTCCACCGACGGCGGCGCGAGCTTCTCGGGCCCCTCCATCGTGGCGTCGGACATCACGCCGCCCGGCTACACCTACGCCAACACCACCTTCCGCGACGGCATCGAGAACACCTTCGCGGTCGGCACGGTCAGCGTCGGCGGGCACTATCCGCTGTACACGTCCTGGGAGGACTACAGCTCCGGTGTCGACGACATCCTCCTGTCCATGTCCACCGACGAAGGGAGGACCTGGTCGGCTCCGATCAAGGTGAACGACAACACCGGGCGGGCCGATGAGTTCCAGCCGAACCTCGCGGTCGCTCCGAACGGCACCGTCAGCGTGGCCTTCTACGACCGCCGGCTGCCGTGTCCGGCGGCCGGGGGCTCCGAGGCGACCGCGGCCGGGCAGTCCCTCGACACCGTCAACCCGAACTACGGCGGCGCCCTGCCGCCCTATGGAGCGGCGAACTACTGCGTCAACACGAGCATCCAGTTCTACACGCCGACGCTCCAGCCGAAGGGGCACAACATCCGCATGTCGGAGCACTCCTGGGATCCGCAGCTGAACTCGCCGCATTCGGGAAGCGCCACCGGGAGCACGACCTTCCTCGGCGACTACTTCGGCAACATCACCGTGGGCTCGACGCAGGTGACGACCTCGGTCAGCACCTACGACGACGGCACGAACCCGCACCATTACCAGCAGCAGATCGTGGCCCGCGTACCGATTCCATGACCGGCTCGCGGCCGGGGTGCGCCGGTGCGCACCCCGGCCGCGGACGCCGTGTCCGTCAGAGGGACAGCGAGGCCAGGGCGGCGTTGACGATCGAGCCCGGCAGCAGGTCGTGCAGCTCGTAGAGCTCGGCGACCGAGCCGGACTGGCCGAACTCGTCGACGCCGAGCGGCACGCAGGGCACGCCGAACGCCGAGCCGAGCCAGGCCAGGGCGTGCGACGCGGCATCGTGCACGGTGACGATCGGCGAGCGGACCGGGAACGCCGCACGGAGCGCGCCCGGCTCCGACGGGGTCGTCGCGGTCCGGACGCCCTGCCGAAGGGTCCGCTGCCACGCGGAGTACAGCCGGTCCGGGGAGGTCACGTCGACCACACGCGCGGCGATGCCCTCCTCTTCCAGCTCCCGGGCTGCGGCCAGCGCCTCGGGCAGGACGGCGCCCGAGGCGGCGAGCTGCACGGCCGGGCCGTCGACCTCCGACCGGTGCAGTAGGTATGCCCCGGCGAGCACCTGACGGCGCAGCACCGCGTCGCCGACACGGTCCCGCGCCTCCTCGAAGGGCTTCTGGTCCAGCGGCCGGGTGGTCAGGCGGAAGTAGTAGGCGCCGTCCTCGGCGGGAACCGCGGTCGTCGTCTCGGCCGGACCGGCGGCGATCCGGCCCAGCGCATCGCACAGCAGCCAGTCGAGAGCGGTGGCGTACGCCGGCTCCAGGTAGGTGACATTGGGCAGTTCGAGCCCGATCGACGCGGTGATCGTCGACTGGTGCGCCCCGCCCTCCGGGGCGAGCGTCACCCCGGACGGCGTACCGGCCACGACGAAGCGTGCCCCGGAGTACACGCTGTAGATGAAGGCGTCAAGTCCCCGGCAGACGAACGGGTCGTACACCGTGCCGACCGGCAGGAGCGGCTGACCGTGCAGGTCGCCGGCGATCCCGAGCTGGCCGAGGAGCAGGAACAGGTTCATCTCCGAGATGCCCAGCTCGATGTGCTGGCCGGTGGGCCCCTCGGTCCACTTCAGCAGCGGGTCGACGCTCCACGCCCGCTGCTCCGCGGGCGCGAACACGCCCTTGCGGTTGATGAACCCGGCGAGGTTGGTCGAGGTCGCCACGTCCGGCGCGGTCGTGACGAGGTACGGCGCGACCTCCTCGGCGCGGGACAGGTCGACGAGGATCTTGCCGAAAGCGTCCTGGGTGGAGACGGGCCGCGCCGTCCGTACCCCGGTCGCCGCCGGAACCTTGACGCCCAGCGAGCTCGGGGCGGGCGTACGGCGCAGCGCCTCTCGCCGCTGGTTGCACAGGATGCCCTCGGGGGTCGCCGGGTCGAACCGCTCCCAGTCGTCGGCCAGCCGCAGCGAGTCGCGCATCGCGTCGATCTGCTCACCGGTCAGCAGCGCGGAGTGGTTGCGCGGGTTCCCGGCGATGGGCAGGCCGTGGCCCTTCACCGTGTACGCGAAGATGACGCTCGGCCGGTCGGTGACCGCGTCGCACTGGGCGTACGCCTCCAGCATGGCAACCAGGTCGTGGCCGCCCAGGTCCTGCACGAGCGCGGCGAGCTCGTCGTCGGGCACGCCGGCGACGGCCTCGGCCACCTCGGCGGGCGCCCCGTCCAGGAACGTCTCGCGCAGCTTCGCGCCCGTCAGTCCGAAGAGCGCCTGGTAGTGCTCGTTCGGCATCGCGTCGATCCAGCCGCGTACGGCGGCGGGCGCGGCGCGCAGCTTGCGGCCGTACTTCACCTCGACGACGTGCCAGCCCGCCGCCTCGAACTGGCCCCGCCACTGCGCGATCCGCATGCCCGGCACGACGCGGTCAAGGGACTGCCGGTTGAAGTCGACGACCCACATGACGTTGCCGAGTCCCTGGGTGGCCGGGTCGGCGATCGCCTCCCAGACGTTGCCCTCGTCGAGCTCGGCGTCGCCCAGCAGCGCGACGAACCGGGCCTTCGGGACGGACGCGTCGCCCCAGTGGGCGTCGACGTAGCGGCGGACCGCGGCGGCGAACAGCGGCGCCGCCGCGCCGAGGCCGACCGAGCCGGTGGAGAAGTCGACGTCGTCGGGGTCCTTCGTACGGCTCGGGTACGACTGCAGGCCGCCCCGGGCGCGGAGCGTCGTCAGGTAGGACCGGTCGAGGTCTCCCAGGAGGTACTTGATCGCGTGGAACACCGGGGAGGCGTGCGGCTTGACGCTCACCCGGTCCTCGGCGTTCAGGTGCGCGAACCACAGCGCGGTCATCGCGGTGACCAGCGACGCGCTCGACGCCTGGTGGCCGCCGACCTTCACACCGTCGCCGGTCTCGCGGTCCCGGTTGGCCGCGTCGACGATGCGCACGGCCAGCCAGAGCGCCCGGCGCTGGATCTCCTCCAGCACCGAAAGATCGACCCCGGCCAGGTCCGCACCCGCGACCTCGTTGTCACGAACGTTCTGCATGTCAGCCCCTCAGCGGAAGAGTGCGCTGTACCCGTTCAGCGCGGGTTGCCCTCCGAGATGAGCGTAAAGGACGTTAGAACCTGCCTGTATCTCACGGTTCGTCACCAGATCGACCAGTCCGGCCATCGACTTGCCCTCGTACACCGGGTCGGTGATCATTCCCTCGAGCCGCGCGGCGAGCCGCATCGCCTCGAGTGTGCGCTCGTCCGGGAGGCCGTACGTCCCGGCGTGGTACCGGTCGTCGAGCACGATCTCATCGTCGGCGACCTCCGTCCCGATCAGTGCGGCCGTGTTCCGAGCGATCCGGGCGACCTGGTCCCGCGTCTCCTTCGGCTTGGCGGAGCCGTCGATGCCGATGATCCGGCGCCCCTGGCCCGCGAAGCCGGCGACCATCCCGGCCTGGGTGCTGCCGGTGACCGAGCAGACGATGATCGTGTCGAAGTGGACCCCGAGCTCGCGCTCCTGCTCCTCGACCTCGCGCGCCCAGTTCGCGAAGCCGAGCCCGCCGAGGCGGTGGTCCGAAGCGCCCGCCGGGATGGCGTACGGCCGGCCACCGCTGGCGCGGACGTCCTCCAGGGCCTTCTCCCAGCTCTCCTTGAACTCGATGCCGAAACCGGCCTCGACCAGCCGTACGTCGGCGCCGAGCAGCCGGGACAGCAGGATGTTGCCGACCCTGTCGTAGACGGCGTCGGGCCAGTCGACCCAGCTCTCCTGCACCAGGACGCAGTTCAGGCCGAGCCGGGCGGCGACGGCGGCGACCTGCCGGGTGTGGTTGGACTGCACGCCGCCGATCGACACGAGGGTGTCGCAGCCCTGGGCCAGCGCGTCGGCGACGAGGTACTCCAGCTTGCGCGTCTTGTTGCCGCCGTACGCGAGGCCGGAGTTACAGTCCTCGCGCTTGGCCCACAGGTTCACGCCGTTGCCGAGGTGCTCGGTCAGCCGGGGCAGCGGGTGCACCGGCGAGGGCCCGAACAGCAGCCGCTCGCGGGGGAAGTCGTCCAGCGTCGTCACGGTGCCTCCTTGGCGAGAAGGTCGCCGAGCGTGGCCCAGATCTCGGCGGTGGCGGCCACGGCCGCCTCGGTGTCGCCCGCGGCGCAGGCGTTGATCAAGCGGTCGTGCAGGGCGACGGAGCGCCGACCCGGAAGGGAGCCGAACCGCAGCCGCTCCAGGCGCCGGATCAGCGGCACGTAGCGCTCGATCGTCGCGGAGACCGCGCGGTTGCCCGCCGCGGCCACCGGGACGTCGTGCAGCTCGTCGTCGGCGGCCAGCGCCGCCGGGACGTCACCGGCGTCGAGGGCGGCGGCGAACCGCGTGTTCGCCGCGCGCATCGTCTCAATGTGCCGCTCCGTCAGCACCGGCACCGCCGCGCGCACGGCGAGCTCGTGCATGGCCCGGACCACGACGTACGCGTCGCGAACGTCGCGGACGACGAGCGGAGTGACACGGGTGTAGGCGTGCGGCTTCGTCTCGACGAGTCCCTCGTCGATGAGGCGGGCGAGGGCCTCGCGCACCGGCGTGCGGGACAGCCCGACGCGCTCGGCCAGCTCGCCATCCCGGATGATCTCGCCGGGCGCCAGGTCTCCGTCGACGATGGCGTCGCGCAGCATGCGGTAGGTCTGGTCGCGCAGGAGGGACCGGTCGAGACGCGGAAGCCGTTCAGGTGGCATGCAATATATTAGATATTGCCTTATTCATCGCGTCAATCCCGTGTGTGACATCTGCATCGTGGCCGCTCACGGCTCGTACATAGGATGGCATCGACCGGAGCGTGTGCGCGTCAGCGGCGGGGGCCGGCATGCGCGCACGTCGTGCTCGCATGCCGCCACACGCCCGGTACCGTTGGCCCGTGCTGCCGAACGTCACCGCGACGCGCTACGTGACGCCCCTCCGGGAGGGCGGGTCCCTGCCCGCGATCGTCGAGGCCGACGACCTGGGCACGTACGTCGTGAAGTTCCATGGCGCCGGGCAGGGGCGCAAGGCCCTCATCGCGGAGGTCATCGCCGGCGAGCTCGGCCGGCGGCTCGGCCTCCGGGTACCCGACCTCGTCACTGTGGACATCGACCCCGTGATCGCCCGCCATGAACCCGACCCGGACATCCAGGACCTGCTCAAGGCCAGCCCCGGCCGCAACCTCGGCGTCGACTACCTGCCCGGCTCCTTCGGTTTCGATCCACTCGCCTGGACGCCCGAGGCCGGCTTCGCCGCGGCCGTGCTGTGGTTCGACGCGCTCATCGGCAACGTCGACCGCAGCTGGCGCAACCCGAACCTCCTGGTCTGGC
>JBJMIW010000364.1:0-4466 GCA_045806665.1 Actinoallomurus sp. | reverse complement strand
TGGAGGAACAGGGACCTCCGGAGGACGTCGACTACCTGCGAGCCGTCGCCTCGTGAGCGAGCGGAGCGAGCGAGCCATGAGCACAGTGCCTATGGTCACTCCTCCGACGAAGGAGGCCGCGTGAGCCACCAGGTGCACGTCCCGTCGTGGCCGGGCGTCGTGGCCTCGCTCGCGCTGGTCGCCGTAGCACTGGCGATCGTGGCGCGGGCCCGGCTCCACATCACCCGCGAACTCCTCGTCGCCGTCGTCCGCGCGGGCGTCCAGCTGATAGCCGTCGGCGCCCTGCTGCTCGCGATCTTCAAGTACGCCGGGCTGCCGGGGGCGTTCGCCTGGGCGGCGGTCATGGTGGTGATCGCCGGGCAGGTCGCCGGGCGGCGCGGCTCCGGGGTGCCCCGGTCGCGGGTGGCTGCGACCGCGGGCCTGGCCGCCGGCGGCGGCACCACCCTGCTCGCCCTGGTCCTGCTCGACGTCATCCCGGCTCAGGCGCGCGTCGTCGTCCCCGTCGCCGGCATGATCATCGGTGCCTCGATGCAGGCCGCAGGCCTGGCCCTCCGGCGCGTACGCGACGCGGTCACCACCGGCAGGGCCGCGATCGAGGCGCGCCTCTCCCTCGGCCTCACCGCCCGGGAGTCCTTCGCCCCGCACACGCGTGACGCGCTGCACACCGCCCTGCTGCCCGTCGTCGACTCAACGAAGGTCGTCGGACTGATCACGCTGCCCGGCGCGATGACCGGCCTGATCCTCGGCGGCGTCGACCCGCTCACCGCGATCCGCTACCAGATCGTCGTGATGTACATGCAGCTCGCGGCCGCGGCCGTCAGCGCGTACATCACCACCCGCCTCGCCGAAGCCGCCCTCTTCGATGAGGCACACCGTCTCCGCTCTTAGACGTACAGAAAGTTGTACACCTACCAAGTATTCTTGGAGCCATGGCGTCCTTCGCGCTCTCCGTGCACCCCCTGTCCGAGGTGCGTCGACGTCTCTCGGAGACGGTCGCACGATTCCGCCGCGAGGGTGCGTCCGCAGAACCCGTGATCTTCGGGTCCCAGCGCAAGCCCGAAGCAGTTCTACTGCCCTACGCCGCGTACGAAGAGTTCGTGGAGTACAGACGACGGCGTCGTGCTCTCGACATGGCAGACGGCTCGCTCCGGGCGGAAGGCCTCACCCCTACGGCTGAAACGGTCGAACGGGCAGAGCGCTGGGCCGGCGGCGAGATCAGCGGAACGGACATGTGCGAGGAGACGCTGCGGCATTATCGGCGTCTGTGAGTAATGATCCAGGTCCTCGGCGTTCGCTGCGGCGTCCCATGGGATGCCCATGGGACGCAGCGAACGCCAAGGATCACGAGGTCTGCTTCGCCGCTTAAGGGAGGGCGAGCATCTGGTCGAGGGCGGCGCGGGCGTAGTGCGCCGTCTCCTCGTCGACCGTGATCTGGTTGACGACCTCGCCGCGGGCCAGGGACTCCAGCGACCAGACCAGGTGCGGCAGGTCGATGCGGTTCATCGTCGAGCAGAAGCAGACGGTCTTGTCGAGGAAGACGATCGTCTTGTCGAGGTGCCGGTCGGCGAGGCGCTTGACCAGGTTGAGCTCCGTGCCGACGGCCCAGGCCGACCCGGCGGGAGCCTCGTCGAGCATGCGGATGATGTACTCCGTCGACCCGATCTGATCGGCCTCCTTGACCACCTCGTGGCGGCATTCGGGGTGTACGAGCACGTTGACGCCGGGGATGCGCGCCCGTACGTCGTCGACGGCCTCCTTGCTGAACCGCCCGTGCACCGAGCAGTGCCCGCGCCAGAGGATCATCGTGGCGGCGCGGAGACCCTCCGTGCCGAGCCCGCCGTCAGGCCGGTGCGGGTTGTAGACGACGCAGTCGTCCAGCGACAGCCCCATCTCCAGGACGGCGGTGTTGCGGCCCAGGTGCTGGTCGGGCAGGAAGAGCACCTTCGACCCCTTGGCGAACGCCCACTCCAGGGCGCGGCGGGCGTTGGACGACGTGCAGACGGTGCCGCCGTGCCGGCCGACGAACGCCTTGATGTCGGCCGAGGAGTTCATGTACGTGATCGGCACGACGTCGTCGGCGATGCCCGCGTCCTCCAGGACCTCCCAGCACTCCTCGACCTGGTCGTAGGTCGCCATGTCGGCCATCGAGCAGCCGGCGGCCAGGTCCGGGAGCACGACCCGCTGGTCCGGGCCGGTCAGGATGTCGGCGGACTCGGCCATGAAGTGCACGCCGCAGAAGACGACGTAGGGCGCCTGCGGCCGGGCCGCGGCCTCCTGGGCGAGCTTGAAGGAGTCGCCGGTGACATCCGCGAACTGGATGACCTCGTCGCGCTGGTAGTGGTGGCCCAGCACGAACAGCCGGTCGCCCAGGGCCGCCTTGGCGTCCTGCGCACGCTGCACCAGGGCGGGGTCGGAGGCGGGCGGCAGGTCGCCGGGGCAGGAGACGCCACGTTCACTCGCCGGGTCGGCCCCGCGGCCGAGGAGCAGCAGGGGGCTGCCGATGTCGATGGTCACTGGGAGGCTCCCTTGGCAGACTTATCGTCTCTCTGACGATACGTCATCGTACGCCGCGGCGGTCAACCCGGCAGGAGCGGAGTGAAAGAACTCGCCCATTGGGGAATGCCCCCCGGCAGCGGGTACGTTGTGCGAAGAGGCAAGCGACAACATCACGGCCGCCACAAGGCGACCGAGCCAATCGGGAGTCAGCACATGACGGTTCCAGCCGAGACCGGCACGCAGCAGGGCGTCGTCCTCACGGACGGCGCGGCGGAGAAGGCCAAGAGCCTGCTCGAGCAGCAGGGTGAAGAAGGTCTCGCGCTGCGCGTGCAGGTCCAGCCGGGTGGGTGCTCGGGCCTGATCTACCAGCTCTACTTCGACGACCGCGAGGTGGACGGTGACCTCGTCCAGGACTTCAACGGCCTCAGCGTCCGCGTCGACCGGATGAGCGTGCCCTACCTCATGGGCGCCACGATCGACTTCGTCGACACCATCGAGAAGCAGGGCTTCACGATCGACAACCCGAACGCCAGCGGCTCCTGCGCCTGCGGCGACTCGTTCCACTGAGCCTTCAGGGCTTCGCACGACGATGCCCGTGACCGGGGTTCCCCCGGCACGGGCATCCGGCATGTTGGGAGGCGGTGAGGCAGTAGCCTTGCCGGGTTTGCACCGCCACTCGAGATGGCCTCGCGACAATGACGGGGCCGCCGAACCGACGAGGAGATCGACGTCGTGCGCATCGCTGTTGCCGGCTCCATCGCAACCGACCACCTGATGAGCTTCCCGGGCCGGTTCGCCGACCAGCTGATTCCCGACCAGCTGCACACCGTGTCCCTGTCCTTCCTCGTCGACGAGCTCGAGATCCGGCGTGGCGGTGTGGCGGCCAACATCTCCTACGGCATGGGCCTGCTCGGCCAGCGCCCGATCCTCGTGGGCGCGGTGGGCGACGACTTCGCCGACTACCGCTCCTGGCTGGAGCGGCACGGAGTCGACACGGATTCGGTCCACGTGTCCGACCTCCACCACACCGCCCGGTTCCTGTGCACGACGGACCAGGACCACAACCAGATCGCCTCCTTCTACACCGGTGCGATGAGCGAGGCCCGGCAGATCGAGCTGCAGCCGATCGCCGAGCGGGTCGGCGGCCTGGACCTGGTCCTCATCGGTGCCGACGACCCCGACGCGATGATCCGTCACACGGAGGAGTGCCGCTCCCGGGGCATTCCCTTCGCGGCGGACCCTTCCCAGCAGCTCGCCCGCATGGACGACGTGCGCGACCTCATCGACGGAGCCGCGTACCTCTTCACGAACGAGTACGAGAAGTCGCTGTGCGAGCAGAAGACCGGCTGGTCCGGCGAGGAGGTCCTCTCCCGCGTCGGCGTCCGCGTGACCACGCTGGGCCCGAAGGGCGTCCGCATAGACCGCGCCGGAGAGCCGAGCCTGCACGTCGACGCCGCCCCGGAGGTCAAGAAGGCCGAGCCGACCGGCGTCGGTGACGCGTTCCGCGCCGGATTCCTGACGGCGCTGTCCTGGGGGCTCACCCTCGAACGCGCCGCGCAGACCGGCAACCTCCTCGCGGCGCACGCCCTCGAGGTCGCCGGACCGCAGGAGTACACGCTGCACGGCGAGCGCTTCGTCGAGCGGTTCGCCGACGCGTACGGCAAGGACGCCGCCGACGAGCTCGCCGAGCACCTCTGACCCGCCCCGAGCGCCGGAGCGAGCGCGCCCTCGACGTGTTACCCGCCCGCTTATCTGGCGCGCGAGCGGGCTCAACGGGCGCGTCCTGTCGGACTCAGAAACGTAAGCGACAGCAACCATAGGGTGAGCGGGCGCGCACCGTCTGGACTCCGGAGCGCAGGGCGCGACGCGACCGGAGCGACGAGGGAAGACGGTGCATTGCGCGCCCGCTCACCGCGCTCGCGGAGCGAGCGCCATCAGACGCGAGGGAAGACGGTGCATTGAGCGCCCGC
>JBJMIW010000363.1:0-21048 GCA_045806665.1 Actinoallomurus sp. | reverse complement strand
GCCGCAGACAGGATGCGGGGCAGTACGCCGGCCTGGCCGATCGCGACACCGGTGGCGATGAGACCACCGATGCCCCAGGCCAGAAACACCCAGGTGAGCTTTGCCGTGACCGACAGCACGCCAAGCGTCGCGACGCACTGGACCAGTCCCCAGGTGGCATCGCTCACCATGGCCTTACGGGGTTGCCCGGCGGCGACGAATCCCATCCGCAGCGTGCTCTGCACGAGCAGCGCCGGCAGCAGGACCGCCATGATCAGTACCGGCGTCGTGATGCCGCCCAGGATGGGCCAGGACAGGGGGAACAGCGCACCGGCGCACAGCAGGCCGAAGACGGCCGCCGATCCCGAGCCGTCGCGCAGCGCTCGCCGAGCGGAGCCGGGATCACGGGGGAAGCGAACCATCAGGGGTTCGGCGAAAGTGGTCTGCGCGAGCTGAAGGCAGACGACGTAGTAGCCATAGAGCAGGGCGAACGCGCCGAACTCAGCGGCCGACATGCGCCGCGCCAGCAGGACGAGCAGCATGAAGTTCGACCCACTCGACACGATCTGATCGGCGAGGGTCCACCCGCCGCGACGGGCCGCATGGGGGAGCACCGTCACTCCTCTCCGGCGCGTGCGCGATGCAGCAGAAGCCAGGTGACGAACCCGCCGACGATTACAGGGAAGGCGCGGCCGAGCCCCCAGTAGAAGACCAGCCCCATCTCCAGCAGACCCAGGTAGGTGACGGCATAGACGATCAGTCCGCGTATCTCCCCAGAACGCATGGAGCGGTAACAGATACCGATGAGCAGCCCGATGGCGCCCCACCAGGCGAGTGCGCCGGCCAAGCCGAAGTCGGTTATCGTCGGGAGGATCCCCCCATCGTTGACGAACTCGAGGTTTCCGTATCTCATCAACAGGGCCGACCATCCGTCCGGACGTGAGACGACGCCACTATGGATGTGGCGAAACGACCATCTAAGGATCGGTGCGTCCGAGACAAACGGCAGCGTGAAATTCATCGGTGCGGATGGTGCGTAATGGTGGAGCAGTATCGCCGAATTATTGCTTGCTGTAGCGTAGTATCCGCCGAGTCGGCGTAGCACGAAAGTGCCGAAACCGATGTGACTGTGCCGGGCGTAGAAGTCGTTCCAACTACGGGTGTATTCAAAGACACCGAAGATGGTCGTCACGGCCGCGGGCGCGAATAGGGGGATCATCGCCCAAAGCCAAGTGCGCTGTTTCCGGTGGTGTTTGGGCTGCATGGCCGCGCAGAGCACGACGATCGGGACGGCCATCTCCATGAGTGCGAGACGCTCGGCGTTGAGAAACACCCGCGCGAGGCTGAAGGTCGCGAGCACGGTCAGCCACAACGTGTGCCGTCGGTCGTTGATCCGGCGGTCCAGCAACAGGAGGATGAGGGCAAGCGGGCCGAACTGCGTAAGTGTCGTGAGGCCCGGAACAGTGGTGAGGTATTCCCCCCTGGCGCTGAGCAGGGCGCCTTGCTCGAGGCTGAGCGCCCCCAAGAGCTGCTGCTTGCCGAAGCCTCGCGACAGTGCGGCCACCATCCAGGACACGTAGCCGACCAGGGTGAGTCCCAGGAAGACGCGTCCGGCCATTAGGAGGACCCTCCGCTGTGCGGCCGTGACGATCAGCTGCGGGCTCCGGGCCTGTGTTCGGCGGCGCGTGAGGTTCGGCACCATCGTGCCGACGACGAAAATGCCGAGGAGCAACGCGGTGAGCAGTGCGTCCGCCGTGCCGAAGTACTTCGGCGTTCGCCACCAAAGGCGGAAATCGTTGCCGGGGATGAGGCAGGTGATGGCGAGGCAGGGCAGGACGATGAGGATGCCGGTCCACCCCGGGTGCAGCCACCATGCACCCCGGCGTAGCTGAATGGTGGCCGGCCCGGATGAATTTCGCCCCGTTGAGGTACGGTGCTTTTGGGTCGCATCATATGCGAGAACTGACACGGACGTCTCCAACCTAGTCGGCGACCACGATCCGGCGAACGCCATCAGGAGTGCTCAGTCTTTTCGAAAACGACCCGCTGATCATTCGGATGTTCCATTTATATCGCATGACCATATAGAAAATGCGTTGCCTTTGATTAATTATTCGTTTGGATGGCTAAGGCGTCGTTGAAAACTGCCGACGAGTGCGAGCGAAGGTGCTACCTCGGACCGGCCGTGCGGCCGTGGTGTCGCACCTCCGCTCCTTGATCCGGCGGAATCTGGTTCTCTGGCGGCTTCGCCGAGAGATACAGGAGCCGATCCGTACTTATCCGATGATGGGCGCCTTCGGCGGTGCCGCATCTTTTGCTTGCGGAATCGATTCCACGTCCTCAAGACGCGGCTTGTTCTCATTGGGGCGGTAGCCGCCGGTACTGCCGTAGTAGTGGTAACGGTCGAGCTTCCCCTTCGTCGTCATGTTCAAGATCACCCCCAGCGTGCTCCCGCCGACCGCGTCAAGGCTCTTGATGGCGTCCCGAAGCTCGTCGCGCTTGGTCCGTCCCGCGCGCGCGACGAGAACGACACCGTCGCTGCCGGAGGCGATGACCGCCGCGTCCGTGACCGGAAGCAATGGAGGCGAGTCGATGATCACGTAGTCCGCGTCGGCGCGCAGTTCCTTCAGCAGGGTTTGCATTCTCTGGGTTCCCAGCAGCTCGCTGGGATTCGGCGGAACCGGGCCACTGGCCAGCACATCGATCGCGGATCCTCTCTCGGCGCGCTGCAAGACGTCGGCGACGGTGGCCTGACCTGACAACACGCTGGTCAGCCCGGTCTCCTCGACGAGGCCGAGGGAGGACGCGATGGTCGGGCGCCGAAGATCGGCGTCGACGATGACCACACGGGCGCCGTCTGCGGCGAGCGAGAACGCCAGGTTGAGGGCGACACTGGACTTCCCGTCGCCTTCGAGCGGGCTGGACACGACGATCGTCCGTGGCGGCCGGTCGACGTTGATGAAGCGCAGGTTGGTCCGGAGCTTACGGAAGCCCTCGGCCCTGAGGCCGAGCGGGTCGGTGTCGTAGACGAGAGCCTGCTTCCGCGCCGCACGCTCGTAGGCGATCTCGCCGAGTGCGGGCAGGCCGGTCGCCGAGGCCACGTCCGCTGTGTGGTCGATCCGGGTATCCAGCGCTTCTTTGAGCATCCCTGCCAGGACGCCGGCGATCGCGCCGAGTATGGCGCCGATGGCGATGTTGAGCACCGGATTCGGGCTGCTCGGCTCGTTCGGTACCGAGCCCGGCCGTACCACCTGGATCCGCACGGTCGGTGAATGCCCCGGCCGTGGCGCCTCCACTTCCGCGACCGCATCGGCGAGGTGGCGCGTCACGCTGTTCACGATCCGCGCCGCCATCACCGGATCGGTATCGCGTGCGGTGACGTTCAGCAGCACGGTATCGATCGGTACGTCGACCCTCAGCTGTTCCGCGAGCTTTTCCGGCCGCATGCGCAGCCCTAGCTCGCGGATAACCGGAGTCGTGACCTTCGGCGTCGTCACGAGGTCGGCGTAGGACCGGACCTGCTGCTGGCTGTAGAGCGTTCCCTGGTAAGCCTGGTCCAGCCCCTGCGCCTGCGATACCGAAACGAAGACCGACGCATTCGACTCGTACGTCGTCGGTTGCAGCATCGTGATCAGTTGGGCGATACCGGCGCCCAGCAACAGGACGGTCACCAGCAGCACCAGGTGCCGACGAATCGCGGTTATCAATTCCTTTGCACTCATGCAGTCCCCCGTCTCGGGCCCTTTCTTAAATGCGATGTTCCCGGCCCTTAGCTTCCGGCCCTTGGCGGCATCGTTTGCCCACGATGCGACGGCACCGCCGGGGCGATCCCGCTGGCGGTCGAGGAGCTGGGGCGGCCGCTGCCCGACAGCAGGCGCGTGAAGACCTCCAGATGACGCCGCGCAGACTCGGCCCAGGTGAACCGCCGCGCGTTGGCCAGGCCGCGGATGCGCAGGTCCGCGGCGAGCGTGTCGTCGGTGAGCACGTCGCGCAACGCCGCGGCGATCGACGCCGGATCGAGATCGCTCAGCAGAATCGCCGCCTGCCTGGCCACCTCCGGCAGGGCGCCCCGGTCTGAGCTGATCACTGGCGTGCCGCACGCCATCGCCTCGACGACCGGCAGTCCGAATCCCTCATGGCTCGACGGCAGCGCGAAGACGCTCGCGGCTCGCAACAAGGGTGCGACCAGCTCCCCTGGGACCTGGCCGAGGTACCGCACGTGCGGGGCGGCCGCCAGTCGTCGTTCGATGGGTTCCGACCCCCGGAAGGATCCGCCCGCGACGACCAACCGGACCCCCAGCCGGCTGATCTCCGGTCGGCCGACGGCCTCGACGAGCGCCGGCACGTTCTTCCGGGGATCGAGATTGCCGAGATAGAGGACGAATCGCTCCGGCAGGCGAAGCGGGGCGAGCAGCCGGCCGTCCGCGGATGCGTCGGGGTGGAAGCGGTCGGTGTCGATGCCGTGCGGGACGACGTGCAGGCGGTCCTCGGGAACGCCGAACTCGCGTTCGATCTCACGTGCCGAGTTCGCGGAGACGGTGATGACGGCGGCTGCGACATCGGTGAGTCGGGCGACGCGCAGCCGCCACGTCCGCTCCCACACCGCGCGCCGGAACCCGGGCACGCGAACCGCGGGAACTCCGTGGACGGTCGCCACGATGGGTACCCGGCCGGGGAGTAGCGCGCCGGTGTCCCCGGGATAATGCAGCAGATCGGCGTCTTCCACGGCACGCGGCCAGAGAACGCCCTCCGCCGCGGCGTAGGCCAGCGCGCGCAGCACGCCCGCACGCCCGTCGCCCGGCGGCAGCAGGACGTCGGCAGCCACTCCCAATCCGGCCAGGTGGTGATAGAGGCTCTCTGTGTAGGTCGTGTTGCCGCCGACATTGCGACTCAAGACCTTGCCGGTCAGCGCGACCCGGATATGGCCCGGTGCTCCCTGTCCTCGCGTCGCGGCCGGTTCGTCCGACGTGACCACGCGGTACGGCAGGAGCCCTCTGCCCGCATCTTGGTCCGGATGCACAGAACCCCGAGTCATGCCGTCTGCACCTCCGCCGGTCGCCGGCTCAGCGCGGTGACGAACGCCTTGATCTTCTCGATGAATATCGCTTCGTCGAAGCCGGCGGCATGGTGCCTGAGGGCCTCGGGCTCGAACCGCATCCCTTCGAAACGGCGCAGCGCGTCCTTAAGGGAGTCGACGGTCTGCCGGTCGAAGAATGTTCCCGTCCGCCCCTCTATCACGGTCTCCCGCAGGCCACCTCTGTTGAACGCGATCACGGGTCGCCCGCTCGCCATGCTCTCGAGCGGTATCAGGCCGAAGTCCTCTTCGGCGCAGTGGATCAGTGCCTTGGCCCGGCGGTAGTAATCCGCCATCTCCTGGTCGCTGACCCGGCCGGTGAACCGAGTCCTCGGGCCGGCGATCGCCCGCAGCCGGGACAGTTCGCTTCCTGTCCCCGCGACCACGAGGGGGAGATCCAGGTCCCGGCAGGCGCGTACTGCGAGGTCCACACGTTTGTACGGAACCAGCCGCCCTGCTATGAGGAAGAAATCGTCCGGCCCGTCGCTCTTGATCGAGAAACGTTGCATCTGGATCGGCGGGTGGATCACGTCGGCATTCCGGCGATAGTATTTCTCTATCCTTTGTGCGACGAATGCCGAATTGGCGATGAATGCGTCGACGCGCGCGGTCGCCGCCAGGTCCCACATCCTCATGTGCCGAATGAAAGCTGGCATGGCCAATCGGATAAAAGGGTTCAAGGGTCCGAAACCTGGATTCTTTGCATAGCGGTAGTGGTCGCTCCAATAGTAACGAGTCGGCGTGTGGAGATAGCAGATGTGCGGCGTTTCAGGGCGTGTCACGATCCCTTTCGCCTCGGCCGAGCAACTCGAGATCACCACGTCGTACGAGCTGAAATCGAATGATTCGAACGCGAATGTTCGGAGCACCGGATAGAGCTGGTGCCGGGTGGCGGCGAAGGGCCAGTTCTGCAGGAACGACGTCCGCACCGGGGCGTGCGCGAACTGGGGCAGCGCCTGCGGTGCGTAGACCGACGTGTAGATCGGCGCTTCCGGGAACGCCCTGTGCAGGCTCCACAGGACACGCTCCGCTCCGCCTTGGTTCGTGAGCCAGTCGTGGACGAGCGCGACCTTGAGGCCGCTCTCCTCCGGTCGCGCGCGGGGACCGGGAACCGCCCCGATGTCCTGCCGCCCGCCCGATGGGGCTTCCACTTCCATGCGTGTCACCGGCTCACCCCGCCCCGCGACCGTTGAGCACCGCGCTGACAGTGCGGACCAGGATCCGGACGTCCAGCAGCAGCGACCAGTTGTTCACGTAGTGGAGATCAAGGCGGATCGCTTCCTCCCAGGACAGCCCCGATCTGCCGCTGACCTGCCAGAGCCCGGTAATGCCCGGACGCACCTGGAGTCTGCCGTGGTCATCCGGCGTGTAGAGGAGCACTTCGGCGTCGATCTGCGGACGCGGGCCGACCAGCGACATCTGGCCGATTGCCACGTTCCACAACTGGGGCAGTTCGTCGAGGGACCACCGGCGCAACCACTTGCCGAGTCGCGTGATGCGGGGGTCGTCGGGAATCTTGAAGAGCGGTTCATCGCCGCGACCGTAAATGCTCAAGAGTTCAGCGAGTTGATCTGCGGCGCCCACCCTCATTGAGCGGAATTTCCACATGCGGAATGGCCTGCCGTTGGTGCCGATGCGCTCGTGTGCAAAAAGCACGGGACCTGGGCTGCTCAATCGAACGGCAATGGCGATCACCAGCAGTAGAGGTGTAAGAGCGAGGATCAGTAGAATGGCTGACACCCGGTCGGCGGCATGCTTCACGCGTCGTGCTCCATGCCCGCCCAAGAGACGCTCTCCGGGTGGGTGGCTCGTTGAATGCGAAGGTGCGTCGATATCCCTGATGCGATCTTCGAGTCCGTCTGTCGGTGCTGCCTGACTCGACTGCGCGCTCGGCGCGAAAATGGACATTGTTGTTCCCTGGCGTGAGTTGAAGAGTCTCCACTCCCTGGTCCCAGGTATATCACCGCCTTGGGAATGACCACCCCACCATCAAGATCAACGCTTGGTCAGTCACACGGAAATTATTCCTCGAGGCGACTTCGGCGTCTTGCCGCCGCGAGCGTCGACCGGTGAAATACTCGAAACCAGGCATCTTGCGCTGGAACGCGTCCCGGTGGCGGGCGGAGTGGGCGAACAGTCCGATTCGACTAAGAGGTTGATGAATTCAGCCAAAGGGGTGCCGGAAGCTGATGCGGACAGTTTCGCCGGAACATTGACTGCGGCACGTGAGTGTTAATCTTCTCGGCGTGCGTCGTGATTTCGAAGCTACTCTCAAGGGGCGGGGGTGTGTATGTGCGGCATAGCGGGCTTGGTGGGGACGAGTGCCCCCGATCCATCCCTCGTCCGCCGTATGTGCGAAGTGCTCGCACACAGAGGGCCGGATGGGGAGGGCTTTTACCACGACGCGCATGCCGCACTCGGCATGCGGCGGCTGGCCATCGTCGATGTTCTGGGTGGCGATCAACCGATCTACAACGAGGACCGGACCGTGGTGGCGGTCTTCAATGGCGAGATCTACAACTTCCCCGCGCTACGGCGGGAACTCCACGACCGTGGTCACCGTTTCGCCACCAACGGCGACACGGAGTGCCTTGTGCACATGTACGAGGAGTTCGGGGATGATCTGGTCCACCGGCTCCGTGGAATGTTCGCGTTCGCGATCTGGGACAGCAAGCGGCAGCGGCTTCTCCTTGCCCGTGACCGCGTGGGCAAGAAGCCGCTGTACTGGCGTTGCGATGGCGGGACACTGTGGTTCGCCTCGGAACTCAAGGCGCTGACGCGAGATCTCATGCCTCGTCGTGAGGTCGATCTGGTGGCGCTGCACCACTATCTGACCTATCAGTACGTACCAGCCCCTTGGTCGATCCTCCGGGGGATTCACAAACTGTCGCCAGGGCACCTGCTCTCCTGGCAGGCCGGCGTCGCCGTGACGAGACGCTACTGGCGCATCGACTGCACGCCGCGCGAGATCACGTCCGAGGAGGAGACCGCCGAAGAGCTTCGCGGTCATCTGCTCGACGCGACGCGCGTCCGCATGGTCGGTGAGCGGCCGCTGGGGGCCTTGCTGTCCGGCGGGATCGACTCCTCGGCGGTCGTGGCCGCGATGGCCCGGCACACAGGGGAACGCATCAAGACGTTCAGCATCGGCTTCGACGAAGAGAGCCTGGACGAACGGCGCTACGCACGGATGCTGGCCCGGCACTACGCCACCGACCATCACGAGATGATCATCACGTCCTCAGCCCTTGAGGTCCTGCCCACGCTGTCCTCGCACTTTCACGAGCCGTTCGCGGACTCTTCATCGATACCCACGTTCTACGTCGCGCGGATGAGCAGTGAGCAGGTGACGGTGGTCCTCAACGGGGACGGCGGCGACGAGCTGTTCGGCGGCTACCTGCGCTATCTGCTCATGTCGCGCGTCGGCCGGATCCCCGCGATCTCGTTCTTGAATGGGCGCCTCGACCGGATCGGCTCGTCGCTCGCGGCCCGCGGCGCCCCGCGCTCGGCGCTGCAGAGGGCGGGGCGAGTGCTGGGACTCCTGGGTCACCCGACGCCGAGGCGCCATGCGCGGCTGATGTCGTACTTCACCTCCGAGCAGAAGACGGCTCTCTACTCGGACGCGTTGCGTGCGCGCCTGGCGGAAGTCGACAGCTACGACCTACTCGACGATGCGTTCGCCGCCTCCCGCGCCGACTCCGATCTGGGCCGCGTCATGGACGTCGACATCAACACGTATCTCCCCGGCGACCTCCTGGTGAAGATGGACACCGCCACGATGGCCAACTCGCTGGAGGCGCGGTCCCCGTTCCTCGACCACCACCTCATGGAGTGGGCCGCCGGGCTCCCGGCAGGGCTGAAGGTCCGGTCGGGCACGACAAAGTATCTGCTGAAGAAGGCGGTCGCGCCGTGGCTGCCGCCCGAACTCCTGACCCGGCCGAAGATGGGGTTCGGCGTCCCGCTGGCGCGGTGGCTCCGCACCGAACTGGCCGAACTGTCATGGGACGTCCTGACGGACCACACGGCGAGGTCACGAGGGCTCTTCCGGCCCGAGGTGGTGAGGGAGCTGCTGCGGCAGCACGGGAACGGACAGGATCACGGCAACCGGATCTGGGCACTGCTCCAGTTCGAACTGTGGTGCCGGGTCTTCCTCGATCCACCCCTCCCCGGGATGAACAGCGGCCCGGCTTGCCGGCCATGAACCGACGCGGTGGTGGCTTCGCGGGCCTCCGGCCGACGCGGTGAACGGGGACGCAGGACAGGCCGTTCGGACTCTGGGCGCGTACGCCGCCAGATTCGTTCTCGGCGCGCTGATGAGCGTGGTCGTGAACCGGTCGCTGGGGCCCGAAGGGCGTGGCACCTACGCGGTGCTGATAGCCGTCGCCACGGTCGCCTTGCATCTTGGTCATCTCTCGGTCGAGGAGTCGCACCTCGCGCTCTGGTCCCGGGCTCGCGACACTGCTGTGGTCACCGCGAACAGCGTGTTGTTCGGCACGGCGCTCGGATGTGTCTCCGCGGTGGCCGCCGCCGTGGTCGTGGTGGGCCTGGGGCCCGGTGTCGTTCCGGTGACGGACCGCGGCCTGCTGGCCGTGACGCTGGCCTGGATCCCCTGCGCCATGACCGAGAAGCTGCTCGCTCGCCTCATGGTCCTGCGGGCGCGTATCGACGTCAACAACCGCGGCGGACTGCTCAGCGTGGGCGTGCACTGCGCGTCGCTGGTCGTTCTGGCCGCCCTGGGGAAGGTGACACTGTGGTGGGTCGTCGCGCTGTGGACCATGTCCGCCGCGCTGCCACTGGCGGTCCTCCTGCCCGCCGCCCGCCCGAGGCTGCGGCACTGCGACATCGGTGTGGCGTGCCGGACACTCCGCCTGGGGCTGCGCTACCACACCGGCCTGGTCTCGCTGTTCCTGCTGCTGCGTGCGGACGTCCTGATCCTGGGCGCGATGACGACCACGGTCGACGTGGGGCTGTACGCCGTGGCGGTGACGCTGATGGAACTCGGCCGGGTCCCTCCTGATGTCGTCGCCAACCTCGCCATGCCCCGCCAACTCGAATACGACCAGCGGGCGGCGGCCGTGGTCACCGTGAAGTCCACGAGGATCGCGGTGGTGGTCGCCACCGGCTCCGTCGTGCTCCTCTGCGTCACCGCACCGTTCGTGGTCCCGGCGGTGTACGGGCCGGCGTTTACGGGGGCCGTCGGCCCGCTCCTCGCGCTGGCGCCCGGCCTGTTGGCGATCGGAGCGAGCAGACCGATCGGCGCCTTCCTGCTCCGGCTCGATCGTCCGCTGCGGAACTCGGTGACGGCGGTCGCGGCGCTTACGACCAACGTGGTCCTCAACCTCGCGCTGATCCCGTCGTGCGGTGCCGTCGGCGCCGCGCTCGCCTCCAGCATCGGCTACGGCGTGCTCACGGTCCTGCAGGTCCTCTGGTTCCTGCGGGTCACCCGGAGCCCCTGGAGTGACCTGCTCCCACGAGGCTCCGACATCCGCTACCTGTGGGGGACGGCGTGCCGTACCCCGTCCTGGAGAGTCGGCTGACGCGGTGGCGGGGCGCCCACGGCGCTCACGTCCGGATCGGGATCGCGCGCGGCGAGGTCGATCCGGGGCATGCGGCCAGATCGCGTCTCGCGTGGGCGATGGCGTCGGAGAGGATGTCATCGAGGGAGCGTCGCGGCATCCAGCCGGTGAGCAGCCGCAGCTTCGTCGTGTCGGGGACCTTCCGCTGCATGTCCTCGAACCCTGACTCGTACGCCTGGTCGTACGGGATCACCTGGATCCGCGATCCGCTTCCGGTCCGTGTGATGATCGTCTCGGCGAGCTCCCGGATGCTGATCTCGTGGGAGGAGCCGACGTTGTAGGTCTGGCCGATCGCAGCGGGTTCGTCCAGGAGGCAGAGCAGCGCGTCCACGACGTCGGTGACATGCGTGAAGCAGCGCGTCTGCCCTCCGTCTCCGTAGACGGTCAGCGGCTCGTTGCGTACCGCCTGCTGGACCAACCGCGGTACGACCATGCCGTACGCCGGGCTCTGCCGAGGCCCGACGGTGTTGAACAGCCGGACCACGATCGTCGCCAGGTCGCGTTCTCGGTGATAGCAGTTGGCGAGGATCTCGTCCACGGCCTTCGCCGTGCTGTACGCCCAGCGCACGATCGACGGAGGACCGAGGATCCGGTCCGCGGTCTCTCGCAGCGGCCCCAGGGAGTTCTTTCCGTAGATGTCCGAGGTGCTGGTCATCAAGACCTTGCGGCGGTAACGGTGCGCCGCCTCGATCACGATCTGCGATCCCTGGATGTTCGTGATCAACGACCTCAAGGGTTCCTCGACCACCAGCCGGACGCCGACGGCCGCCGCCATGTGGATCACGGCATCGCACTGGTGCATCAGTTCATCGACGATCAGTTCGTCGAGTACCGAACCCTGGACGAAGCGGAAGCCCGGGTTTTTCTCAGCCTCACTCAGATTGGCCAGGCTTCCCGTCGCCAGGTTGTCGAGGGCGATGACCGAGTCGCCGCGGGTCAGCAGCGCATCGACGAGGTGAGACCCGATGAACCCCGCCCCGCCCGTCACCAGGTATGTCATCCTGCCGCCTTCCGGCATGCCGCGCCTCCCGGGTTCCGTGAGCGTCGCTGCGGACTGGATCGCCGAACCGCGAACGGCATGGGGTGGCGGGAATTCCGATCCCGCCACCCCATGCCGGCTGATCGCCATGTGCTGTCACCGCTGCAGAAGACGGTCGAGCACTCGCGTCAGGAGCAGCCCGGCACGCTGCCGACCGGCCTGCAGTTGTTGGGAGTGTTCTTGATGACCAGGCTCTTCTCGAGCCGCACCGGCCCGGCCTCGGGGAGGCGGAAGATGCCGCCGCCGCCGTCGCCGGCGCGGTTGGCCTTGACGAGGCTGAGCACCAGCCTGGCCCGCCCGCCCACGCCGTTCAGTAGCCCACCTCCACGGATCTTGGCGGTGTTCTCGGCGAGTGTCGACCGGAAGAAGAAGGCGGTCCCGCCGAGTTCGCTGTAGACCCCGCCGCCGCTGCTGTTGGCACTGTTGAAGCTGAGCTTGCTGAACTTCACTTCGAGCCGGCCGTCGCTGTAGATGCCCGCGCCGCCGCCGCCGGCGCCATTGGGATGAATGGTCGTATTGTTGGTGACCAGGGTGTAAGAAAGCACCGCCGTGCCGCTGTCGTTGCTGAGGCCGGCTCCGTTGTCCGCCGTGTTGTTCCGCAGGGTGACCTTGTGCAGGACCAGGGTGCCGCGCGCGCTGAGAATGCCACCGCCGGTATGGACTCCGGAGTCACCGCCCTCGATGAAGATTCCAATGATCGTGAGCCGGGCGCCGGTGAACACCTCGAACAGACGGAACTGCGGGCCGCCGATACGCCTGATATGCGTAGACGGTCCCCCGATGATGGTGATGTCCCCTCTGATGATGGGGAGCGCGTCGTCGCCGCGTGTCCCGGTCGTATCCGTTGGGGTCGTGAAGTCGTAATTGCAGTTCGCGTCCAGCCGGATCGTGCCATGGCCGGCTTCGTTGGCGTTGTTAATGGCCGTGACCAGGCCGGCCGCCCCGCCGGTAGGTCCCGCGCACGGCACGGGAACGACCTGTCCCGCGTAGGCGGAGGGCGGCGATGCCGCCGCTACGCCCGCCCCCATCAGCGTGGCAGCCGCTATGCTGCCAGCTGTTCTAGCGAATGAACCCATGAAGGCTCCCCCCGAACAGAATGGACATTTCCCTTGTCGGTGATGAATTGTCCTCGCGGCACCGCCGACATCCGATAGGGAAACATCGCGCAGGCCATCATGCCGCATCCGGTCGTCCCCGATTTCCGGGTCTTTGCCGCCGTTGGCAGCTTCTTGGGGCGACCTTCTATTTTACTTGTCCGGGTGAGTGACCTAGGCGTGCGGATCGCGGAATGTGCCATATCCGATATCGGCTGGCTGCGGGTGACGTATTGGCCGTCAAGCCACGACCAGGGTCGCCTGCATGAACTGGAACAGTGCCCAGCCGATGATTTCACCACCTTGTCCCCGCGAACCCGCCGATGGCGGGTAGAGCGCGTCGCTCACCGCGGCCCGATGCGGTGCGGACGGCCGAGCGCGATCAGGGCGGCGGCAGGGCCGGGGGGACGCGGCCGGGCCGGGTCGGTGGCGGGGCAGGGGCGGGCGGGTGGCAGGGATCTCGAGTGGTGTCCCGCCGGGGACCCCGAGGGGTCCCCGGCGGGGCGGGTCAGCCCTCCGGCAGGTCCGGCTTGCCGGGGGAGTAGAGCCAGGTCGTGAAGAACCCGCTCAGGTCCTGCCCGGAGATCTTCTGGGCGAGCGCGGTGAACTGCTCGGTGGTCGCGTTGCCGTACCGGTGCTGGACGGCCCAGTCGCGTAGCAGGGTGAAGAATTTCTCGTCACCGATCCGCTCGCGCAGGAACTCCAGCACCATCGCGCCGCCGCTGTAGACGCGGTTGTGGAACATGGTGTCGCGCTTCGGGTCGGCGATCACGACGTTCCACCAACTGTCGTCCGCGGCGTGACGGTTGTAGGTGTTGCGGGCCGCGTCGTGCACGGTCGCGCCGCCGTGCTTCTCCGCCCAGTACTGTTGGCAGAACGTCGCAAAGCTCTCGTTCAGCCAGACGTTGTTCCAGGTCTTGACCGAGACGCTGTCACCGAACCACTGGTGCGCCAGTTCGTGCGCGATCGTGTTGGTGCTGCGCACGTCGGAGTACAGCGGCCGGGTCTGGGTCTCCAGCGAGAACCCGATCGGCTGCCCGTTGTAGGTGGCCAGGTCGCCGATCGCGCCGGTGGAGTCGAACGGGAAGCCCCCGTACATCTTGCTCCACAGGTCCGTCGCCTCGCCCGTGGTGTCCCAGAAGAAGGCCATCGGGTCCGGGTGGTCCGGGTCACGACCCTTCAGCTTCGGGTCGACCGCGACGATCTCCTTCGTACCGCCGGGCGTACCGCCGAACTTGAAGTCCCACTTGCCGATGTCGGCGGTGGCGAGGTAGGTCGCCATCGGCGCCTTCTCGTCCCAGACGAAGGTCGTCTCGGTGCCCTTGGTCCGCTTCGACACCAGCCGCCCGTTCGCGATGACCCCGAGGTCCTTGGGCACCGTCACCTTGAACGTGAAGGCGGCTTTGTCGGACGGGTGGTCGTTGCTCGGGAACCAGGTCGACGCGGCGTTCGGCTCGTCGCCCATGAACGCACCGTCGTCGGTGTGGACGAAGCCGTACGGGGAGCCGAACACGACGGGGGAGCCGACGATCGTCTGCGGCACGCCGCCGTACGTCACGCTGACGGTGAAGCGCGTGTTCTTCCGCAGGCCGCTCTTGGGAGTGATGACCAGTTCCTGACCCTTGCGGGTGAACTTGGCCTTGCGCCCGTTAACGGCCACTTTCGCGACCGTGAGCTGCTGCAGGTCGAGGTCGAAGCGGGACAGGTTCTGCGTCGCCCGCGCGGTCATGGTGACGACGCCGTCGAGGCGCTTGGTCGACGGGTCGTACTTCAGGTCGAGCCCATAGTGCAGGGCGTCGTACCCGCCGTTGCCCTCCAGCGGGAAGTACGGGTCGCCGATGCCCGGTGCACCGGGGGAGAAATGGGGCCGCGTCGCGGCCGACGCGGCAGGGGCGATGGCCGCCACGGTGGCGAGAGTCGCACCGGCGGCCACCAGACGAGATGTTCTGCGCATGTGGGGGGCTTCCTGCAGAAGATCAACTGGACCTTGCGACTCTCGCGTACGCGTGAGGGGATTGTCCAGATGTTTACCGCCAAAGTGGCCAGTAGCGGCATTTACCGATAACCGGATAACGATACGCGTTGGCCCCCGGCATCACCGGGGGCCAACGCGTCGACCTGGGGCCGTTCTCAGTGAGCGCTGACGAACTGCTCCTCCTCGGTGGACCCCTTCAGCGCCACCGTGGAGGAGTCCGGCGAAATCGCCGTGCTGACCAGGTCGAAGTAACCGGTGCCGACCTCGCGCTGGTGCTTGGTGGCGGTGTAGCCGTCCTTCTCCGCGCCGAACTCCGCCTCCTGCAGCTCGACGTAGGACGTCATGCCGTCCTCGGCGTAGCCCTTGGCGAGGTGGAACATCGAGTAGTTGAGCGAGTGGAAGCCGGCCAGCGTGATGAACTGGAACTTGTAGCCCATGTGCCCGAGCTCGCGCTGGAACTTGGCGATCGTCGAGTCGTCCAGGTGCTTCTTCCAGTTGAACGACGGCGAGCAGTTGTACGCGAGCATCTGGTCCGGGTACTCCGCCTTGATCGCCTCGGCGAAGCGTCGCGCCACGTCCAGGTCCGGGGTGCCGGTCTCCATCCACAACAGGTCGGAGTGCGGCGCGTACGCCAGACCGCGCGCGATGCACGCCTCCAGGCCGTTGCGCACGCGGTAGAACCCCTCGGCGGTGCGCTCACCGGTCACGAACCGCTGGTCACGCTCGTCCACGTCACTCGTCAGCAGCGTCGCGGCCTGGGCGTCGGTCCGCGCGATGATCAGGGACGGGACGCCGGCGACGTCGGCGGCGAGACGGGCGGCGTTCAGGGTCTTGATGTGCTGGCCGGTCGGGATGAGCACCTTCCCGCCGAGGTGACCGCACTTCTTCTCCGACGCGAGCTGGTCCTCCCAGTGCACCCCCGCGGCGCCGGCAGCGATCATGCCCTTCATCAGCTCGTAGGCGTTCAGCACCCCGCCGAAGCCCGCCTCGGCGTCGGCGACGATCGGCGCCAGCCAGTGCGGGGCGGACTCGTCGCCCTCCGCCCAGGTGATCTGGTCGGCGCGCAGCAGCGCGTTGTTGATGCGGCGCACGACGGCGGGGACGGAGTTGGCCGGGTAGAGGCTCTGGTCGGGGTAGGTGTGCCCGCCGAGGTTCGCGTCGGCCGCCACCTGCCAGCCGGACAGGTAGATCGCCTTGAGGCCCGCTCGCACCTGCTGGACGGCCTGGTTCCCGGTCAGCGCGCCCAGCGCGTTGATGTACTCCTCCTCATGGAGGAGCTTCCACAGGCGCTCCGCGCCGAGCCGGGCGAGCGTGTGCTCTTCCTGCACCGAGCCGCGGAGGCGGATGACGTCCTCGGCGGCGTAGCTCCGCTCGAGGCCGGCCCACCGCGGGTCGGTCTTCCATTGACGCTGCAGCTCTTCGGCTGCGCCCTTGAGGCGACGGTCGCTCATGGATACTGCCCTCCTCTGTCGTCCCCTGGGTGCTTGTGTCCTACTCTCAGGCCAGAGAGCCGATAAGTGAACTAGCCAGTAACGAGAAGAAGCGCATAATTTTCGCTATCATCAAGCTGTGACGGGCTTTCAAAAAGAAGAAGCGCTGAACTTGACGAATGGTCTAGACCTCGTGACGTTCGGCCAGCGGCTGCGGCACCTCCGGCGTGCACGCGGCTACACCCTGTCTGGCCTGGGAGAACGCGTCGGGCGGGCGCCGTCCCAGCTCTCGCTCCTGGAGAACGGACGGCGGGAACCGAAGCTGTCCCTGCTCCAGGCGCTCGCCTCGGCGCTCGACGTCCCCATCGAGGAACTCCTCCGCAAGCAGCCGCCGAACCGGCGCGCCCAGCTGGAGATCGCCCTCGAGGAGGCCCAGCGCGACCCCCTCTACCGCGCGCTCGGCCTGCCCCACCTCAAGGTCGGCAAGCGGGTGCCGAACGACATCCTCGAGCACCTGCTGGCACTGTACGAAGAGGTCAAGCGGAGCCGTACGAAACCCACCGCGAGCCCCGAGGACGCCCGCAAGGCCAACGCCGAGCTGCGCCGCCAGATGCATGAGCGCGGCAACTACTTCGGCGAGATCGAGCAGGTCGCCGCCAAGTCCCTGGAGGCCGCCGGCTACCGGGGCGGCGCACTGTCCCAGGGCATGCTGCAATCGCTCGTCACCCACTTCGGCTTCACCCTGAGGTACGTCCAGGACCTGCCGCGCTCGGTCCGGTCCGTCACCGACATGCGCAACCACCGCATCTACCTGGAGCGCGAACAGCTCGGCATGCACACGCCGCGCACGATCCTCCTGCAGACGCTCGGCCACATCGCGCTCGAGCACGCAGTGCCCCGCGACTTCGCCGACTTCCTGCGCCAGCGCGTCGAGGCCAACTACTACGCGGCCGCCACCCTGCTGCCCGAGCGGACCGTCGTGCCCTACCTCAAGGAGGCCAAGGCCGACCGCGAGCTGTCCATCGAGGACCTGTGCGACGTGTTCTCCGTCTCATACGAGATGGCCGCGCACCGGTTCACCAACCTCGCGACCCATCACCTCGACCTGCCCGTGCACTTCACGAAGAACGACGAGAGCGGCACGATCTACAAGGCGTACGCCAACGACGGCCTGATCTTCCCCGCCGACGAGCACGGCGCGATCGAGGGCCAGCGGATGTGCCGTCAGTGGGCGGGACGGAGGGTCTTCGCCGCCGACGACCGGTTCTCGGTCTACTACCAGTACACCGACACCCCGAAGGGGACGTACTGGTGCCTGTCGCACATCGACCCGAGTCACGAGCGGGACTTCGCCATCACGCTCGGCGTGCCGTTCGAGCACTCCCGGTGGTTCCGCGGCCGGGAGACCAACCGCCGGGTCCGGTCGGCCTGCCCGGACGGCGACTGCTGCCAGCGGCCCCCGGCCGAGCTGGCCCGCCGGTGGGAGGGTCACGCCTGGCCGTCGGCGCGCGCCCACTCGCACGTCCTGGCGGTCCTCCCCCCCGGAGCCTTCCCCGGAGTGGACGAGGCCGACGTGTACGCGTTCCTGGAGCAGCACGACGAGACGTGACCGGGAGCGGTGAGCGGCCCGAGAGCTCGCCAGTCATGTTTCCCCTGGCTGTGATGCCGCCGAAACGAGGGTGAAACGCTGGCGGGTGTCAATGGGCCCGGAGTGCTGACGTAGGAAAGGGGACGATCAGGTGCTGCCCCAAGTGCAGGCGTGGCTGCGCAACCGCATGAGCTCCGCGGCGGACTGGCCGGTCGACCGGCTCCTGGCCGCCAAGGGCGAGACGACGGTCAGCGTCGTGCTGCCCGCGCGGAACGAACGCGCGACGGTCGGAGAGATCGTCGAGAAGATACGGCGGGATCTCGTCGAGCGTGCCCCGCTCGTCGACGAGATCCTCGTCATCGACTCCCGGTCCGTCGATGACACCGCCGAGGTCGCGGCCGCCGCCGGCGCGCGCGTCGTCGCCCAGGATGCCGTGCTGCCCGACCTGCCGGCACTGTCCGGCAAGGGCGAGGCGCTGTGGAAGTCGCTGCACGCCGCCCGCGGCGACGTCCTGGCGTTCGTCGACGCCGATCTGCGGAACTTCTCCTCCTCGTTCGTCACCGGGCTGCTCGGCCCGCTACTCGCCGACCCGTCCGTGGAGTACGTCAAGGCCTGTTACGACCGTCCGCTGAACACCGGCAGCGTCTCCGTCGCGGGCGGCGGCGGCCGGGTGACCGAGCTGGTCGCGCGGCCACTGATCAACATGCACTGGCCGATGCTCGCCGGGTTCGTCCAGCCGTTGGGCGGCGAGTACGCAGGACGTCGGACGCTGCTGGAACGCGTCCCGTTCGTCACCGGGTACGGCGTCGAGCTCGGCCTGCTCGTCGACGTGCTCGAGGTCGCGGGCCTCGACGCGATGGCCCAGGTCGACCTCGGCACCCGCGAGCACAGCCACCAGTCGTCCGAGGCGCTCGGCGGCATGGCCGGTCAGATCATGCAGACCGCGTGGTCCCGGCTCGACCGGCAGGGCCGGATCGTCCCGCTGGAACCGCCGTCGACCGTGCTGACGCAGTTCCGCCGGGACGGAAAGGGTCACCAGGCGCAGGTCCGTGACGTCTCGGTGGGGGAGCGCCCGCCCATGGCCGAGGTCCGCGCCTACAGCGGCTCCGCCGCCTGAGGCGCCGAGGGTCAGCCCGGGGACGGAGGCGCCAGGATCCCGCCGAAGGTCGGATCGGGGTTGGCGCTCGGCGGCGCGCTGGTCTTGGCGGTCCGGTTGTTCGCCGTGCTACGGGCGGAGCCGCTGCCGTAGGCGTCCGGCGGCGGTGGCACCACGTCGAAGTGCGTCGTGGCCGCCGTCAGCCCGGACAGGTCCAGCCCGATCTTGCTCAGCGGCGCACCGAGCGCGTTGAGCGGCTTGAGCAGCGTCTCGCACTGCTTGGGCGGGGCACCGAGGGAGTAGGCCAGCGAGCACAGCCACATCGCGATGTTCTGCGACTGCATGAGGTTCATTCGGGCGTGCAGCGTGCCGTCCTGGTAGTCGTAGACCTGCATCGCGTTGGTCGCCGCGACCGGTGCCTTGTCCAGGAACTGCTGCAGCGCCTGCTTCTCCTTGACGAGGATGCCGGTCACCTGGGCGAGCCCCTGGACGTTCGCGGCGATCTGCGACTTGTTCTCCTTGACGAACGCCGAGACCTCCTGCAGCGCGACCGTGAGGCTCTTCAGCGCCGCCGTCAGCTCGGTCCGCTCCGCGTTCAGCGTGCCGGAGACGGTCGCGAGGTTCTGCGAGAAACTCCGGATCTGCCGGTCGCTCGCGGCCATCGCCTGCGTGATCTTCGCGAGGTTGCGGACGGTTTGGCCGGCGTCGCCGCGGTTGTCGGCGAGGATCCGGCTGACCTCGGACAGGTCCTGGAGGGTCTGCTTGAAACTCTCGCCCTGCCCGTCGAGGGTCTGCGCGCTGGACTTGAGCAGCCGTGACAGCGCGCCCTGGGCGTTGGCGCCCTGCGGCCCGAGCGCCTTGGCCAGATCGTTGATCGACTGGTTGGCGTCGTCCAGTTCCACCGGCACCGCGGTGCTCGACAGTGGCAGCGTGGCCCCGTTCTTGAGCGCCGCCCCGCCCCGGTACACCGGCGTGAACTGGATGTAGCGGTCGGCGACCAGGGACGGGACGATGATCACCGCCTGGGCGCTGGCCGGGATCTTGCGCTTGGCGTCGTACGCCATCCCGACCTCGACCATGTTGCCCTTGGGCGTGACCTGCGTGACCTTGCCGACCTTGACGCCGAGCACGCGCACCTCGGTGCCGCGGTAGACGCCCGTCGCGCGCTCGAAGTAGGCGGTGACGTGCGTCTGCTCGCCACTGGGCCAGAAGACGGCGGCGAGCGCGGCGACGAGGACGACGGCCACGACGGCCGCGCCGAACACCAGCACGCGGGCGGGGCGGGCATCCCGACGGCGGGGGGAACCGGGCAGACCCACTCAGACTCCCGTTCTTCCGGGCGGCCAGGGACGCGAGGGGCGGATCGCGAAATAAGTTACCTCTTACCTCACGGGGAGGGTACCGCTTGTTACAGCCTCGTGACTCTCGTCGCACCAAGTCAGACCTCTTCAGGTCGTATTGTGACACTCGCCACCATGTTACCGACGGTAGCACCCCGGCCGCTAGGGTGAAACGAGACAACGGGTCCAATAGCGTGCCCGCCGCCCCGGCCGGCCGTGAACGGAGGAAACATGTCGGACGACGGTCCCTCGGCCTTCTCACTCGAGCTGAACGAGGACGTTCAGGCGGTCCAGGAGTGGGTGCACGAGTTCGCCAGAGACGTCATCCGCCCCGCCGGGCAGGAATGGGACGAGCGGGAGGAGACCCCCTGGCCGATCCTCCAGGAGGCGGCCAAGATCGGGCTGTACTCCCTCGACTTCTTCGCCGGGCAGTGGATGGAGCCGTCCGGGCTCGGCATCCCGGTCGCGTTCGAGGAGCTGTTCTGGGGTGACGCCGGCATCGGCCTCTCGCTCGTCGGCTCCGGCCTGGCCGCGGTGTCCGTCGCCGCCACGGGCACGAACGAGCAGATCGGCGAGTGGGTCCCGCAGATGTTCGGTACCGCGGAGGACATCAAGCTCGGCGCCTTCTGCGCCTCCGAGCCCGACGCCGGCTCCGACGTCGGATCGATCCGCACCCGCGCGGAGTACGACGAGGCCAAGGACGAGTGGGTCATCAACGGCACCAAGACCTGGATCACCAACGGCGGCATCGCCGACGTCCACGTCGTGGTCGCCACCGTCGACCCCGAACTCGGCTCCCGCGGCCAGGCCAGCTTCGTCGTCCCGCCGGGGACGCCGGGCCTGTCGCAGGGCACCAAGTT
>JBJMIW010000362.1:0-22446 GCA_045806665.1 Actinoallomurus sp. | reverse complement strand
GCTCGTCACGCTAAAGCAGAGCTGACGGCGATATGAACGGATATAGTGCAGCGGCTGATCTCCGTAATGGTTGCTGCCTTGAAGGGGGACTGAGGTTGGTATCGGAGGGATGGCCGAATCCTGACATCCGGGGCCCCGGATCACCCGGCATGGCGTCTTTGCGTCCAGTGCCGCGTGATGTCGCTCCGCGGCACGCGGGAGTGACCTCATGACCGCGGTCAACGAGGAGCCGATCCCCGCTGCCCGGCCGGTCATCGGTGACGCGGAGATCGAGGCCGCCGTACGGGTGCTCCGCAGCGGCCGGGTCGTGCAGGGCCCCGAGGTCGCGGCGTTCGAGCAGGAGTTCTCGGAACTGGTCGCGGGCCGTGAATGCGTGGCGGTCAACTCGGGCACCTCGGCGCTGCAGTTGACGCTGATGGCCCTCGGAATCGGCCCGGGCGACGAGGTCGTGGTGCCGTCCTTCTCCTTCGCCGCGAGCGCCAACGCGGTACGGCTCGTGGGCGCCGAACCGGTGTTCGCCGACATCGAGCCCGGTAGTTTCCGGCACTGTGAATCCGGCCGCCTCACCGGCGGATGAAGAGACGGGCTTGAACCTCCAGTGGCTGGAGGATCCACACTCGGTGGCATGGACGACGACGGCAGGTCCCTGCTGACGACCGGGCAGGTCTCCCGCCGCACGGGCCTTACGGTCCGCACGATCCGGTACTGGTCGGACATCGGCGCTGTGCCGTCCGCCGGGCGTAGCTCCGGCGGGCACCGGGTGTACGACGCCGAGTCCGTCGCTCGGCTGGAGCTCGTCCGCACGCTGCGCGAGCTCGGCCTGCGGCTGGACGAGGTGCGCCGCGTACTCGAGCGGGAGGTCACCGTCGCCGACGTCGCAGCCGCACACGTGGCGGCGCTGGACGCACAGATCCATTCCCTGCAGCTGACCCGCGCGGTGCTCAGCACTGTGGCCAAGCGGCGGCCCCGAACCGAGGAGATGACCCTGATGAACAGACTGGCGCGGCTTTCCGCGCAGGAACGCAAGCAGATCATCGACGACTTCGTCACCGAGGTCTTCAACGGCCTCGACGCCGACCCGAAGTTGACGGAGAAGCTGCGGCTCAGCACCCCGGAACTGCCGGACGAGCCGACCCCGGAGCAGGTCGACGCCTGGGTGGAGCTGGCGGAACTGGTCGGGGACCCGGACTTCCGGCAACGGATGCGCACGATGGTCGAGTACCACGCGGAAAGCCGCGCCGAGGGCGGCCCGGCTCGGGAGCCGGGCGCGTTCCAGTGGTTCGCGCGGAACGTGACCGGCCTGGTCGGCGAGGCGCGGCAGCGCGGCATCGCGCCGGATTCGCCCGAGGCGGCGCAGGTCGTGGACAGGCTGCTCGGGGACGCGGACGCCACCCGGCGCGCCTATGTCCGGGAACGGCTGAAAGCGGGGCTCGACAGCCAGTCCGAGCGGTACCACCGGCTGCTCGCCGTCATCAACGGCGAGCAGCCACGCCCGTCCCGATCTCCGACCTGGAGTGGCTGCTCACGGCCATCGACAACCACCCGAGGTGACGGGGTCGCCTAAGGGGACACGTTGTCCGGCGCTTCCGCGGCGACACGGGCAGGCGCGGTACGGTCGGCGGCCTGCCGCGCGGCGGTGGTCGTATGGTGGCCGATGCGGTGCCCGAGGCGTTGGAACGGGACTTCGACGTACCGGTACGTCAGGGCGCTGACCAGGACCAGGACGGCGACGAAGATGGTGAGGCGGAACGCGTCGTCATGGTCGGGGGTCTGGCCGAACTGGTCGGACAGCATGGGCAGGACCGGGTGCAGCAGGTAGAGGGAGAAGCTGATGGTGCCCATGCCGGTCAGCCATCGGGGGATCCGCCGGTAGCGCAGTCCCCATGCCGCCGCGAACGTGAGAGCGGCCAGGACGAGCGAGCCGGTCCAGTAGACCCCGAAGGCGCCCGCCTGCGGCGGCGGCATGGTCACCTGGGCATGCCACACTCCGGCGACCACCGCGCAGGCCGGCACGACGGTCGCCGCGAGCACCGCCGTCCGCCGGCGGATCTGATGGTGTTCGGCGCGGTACAAGGCGGTGCCGGTGAACATCACGGCCAGGATGACCAGGCCCTCCCACGGGCCGATGCGGCCGTTCACGCTCACCAGGGCGAGCGACAGGACACCGCCCAGGATCCCGCCGGCGGTGCGGACCACGGGGCGGGCCGAAACCGTCGCGATGATCGCGATCACCATGACCACCGCGGTCAGCGCGACGATCGGCCCGATCCCGACTGATCTGGACAGCGCCGCCATCGGCAATATGCCGCCGACCAGCACGGCGGCGGTCGCCAGCGTCATGGCGACCGGCGCGGACAGCCGGTGCGTCCTGGTCACGAACAGGGCGACGACGAGCAGATAGAAGAGCATCTCGTACGAGAGCGTCCACAGCACGTTGATGACGTTCGGCACCGCCAGCACGTCCTGGAGCATGGTCAGGTGCGCGAGGACGGCGGTCGCCGGCCGGTAGGCATCCAACCCGCCACGCAGACCGCGGACGCCCAGCACGTACGGCAGCAAGGTGATCGCGCACGCGGTCGTCAGCAGGGGATAGATCCGCAGCAGCCGGCTGATCTAGAAGCGGCGGACCTGCCCGTGGCGTTCCAGGGAGGCCGGGATGATGTAGCCGCTGACCAGGAAGAAGACCAGCACGCCGTACAGCCCGGGATCGAACCAGTCGACCAGCCCGGCCCGCCAGCGCGGCGTGTAGTAGTACGTGGCGTGGTGCAGCGCGACGACCATCGCCGCGATTCCCCGCAGCAGGTCCAGCCAGGCCAGCCGTGGAGAAGGCGGCCGTTCCGGGTGGGTCCGCTCGGCGCGAAGGGGGATTCGTCGCACTCCAAACCCCTTCGGTAGAAGCCGCCTCCGCCGAAGCGGCGTGCCGCGATGATCTACCGGCAGCCTACCCGTGCGATCGTCACCCGGACCTGCCGCCCGGCCCGGCCCGACTCAGTCGCCGCCGGTCAGCGCCGCCCAATGCCGCTGGGCGGCGTCATAGGCGCGGGGCAGCCGTTTCGTCCGGGATGATGCGCTGGGGTGCAAAGAGCGCGGAAGCCATGCGGATAATTCGCGAGAGCGTCCGCACTGCCAAGAAGGCGCACACTTCTTGATGGGCTGCTACGTCGGCTCTGGCGATCTCTGCATTCCCTGCCCTGACGTACTGAGCGGCACGCCATGGAGCCGCCGGTGTACGGGGCCGATCAGCCCGCCTTCCGGGTGAGTCCGAAGCGGTCCCGCTCCTCGATGGGGTTCTGAACTGTTCGGCGTTGCGTGAGCAAACGTGAGCGAACGTTTGTTTTACTGAGTTTATGAAGTTGGCCGAATGGGCCCGGAGCAACGGCGTCCACCCGCAGACCGCGTACCGGTGGTTTCGGGAGGACAAGATGCCGGTGCCTGCTCGGCGGCTGGAATCGGGAACGATCTGGGTCGATGCCGCTCCAGCGGACACCACCGGGCGGGTGGTGCTGTACGCGCGGGTGTCCTCGCACGATCAGCGCTCGGACCTGGACCGGCAGGTCGCTCGCCTCACGTCGTGGGCTACTACGAACGGGCACGAAGTCGGTGAGGTCGTTACCGAGGTCGGGTCCGGGCTGAACGGGAAGCGCCCGAAGTTGCGGCGGGTGTTGTCGGACCCGTCTGCGACGGTGGTGGTCGTGGAGCACCGTGACCGGCTGGCCCGCTTCGGGGTCGAGCACCTCGAAGCCGCGCTCGGTGCGCATGGCCGCCGGATCGTGGTGGCCGATGCTGGTGAGACCACCGACGACCTGGTGCGCGACATGATCGAGGTTCTCACCAGTATGTGTGCCCGTCTCTACGGCAGGCGTGGTGCGCGGAACCGGGCGATGCGTGCGGTCACTGCCACCAAGCAGAAACCGGGCGAGGTGGCCTGATGGCGAGGTTCGAGACTCCCACCGGTTGGGTGGTGCAGGCGTACCGGTTCGCGCTGGACCCGACCCCGGCTCAGGAACGCAACCTGTGGTCGCATGCTGGTGCCGCGCGGTTCGCGCGCAACCACATGCTCGGCCTGGTCAAGGCGGTCTTGGATCAGCGGGCAGCGGAGCGGTCCTATGGCATCGCGGAGGCCGACCTGACCCCGAGTCTGGGGTGGTCGCTCCCTGCGTTGCGGCGGGCCTGGAATGCCCGCAAGGCGACGGTGGCGCCGTGGTGGGGCGAGAATTCCAAGGAGGCGTACAACACTGGCCTGGACTTCCTCGCCCGGTCGCTGGAAGCCTGGGCGAAGTCCCGCAAGGGCCAGCGGGCCGGAGCAGTGGTCGGGTTTCCCCGGTTCCGCTCTCGCCGTGACCGAGCGAGCGTGCGGTTCACCACCGGCACGATCCGGGTGGACGCCGACCGGCACCACGTCACCCTTCCCCGGCTCGGGACCATCCGGACGCACGAGTCCACCCGCAAGTTGGCCCGCCGTGTCGAGGCCGGAACCGCCCGGGTCCTGTCTGCCACCGTCACCCGCGACAGCGCCGGTCGCTGGCATGTCGCCTTCCAGACCCTCGTGCAACGCAGCACCGCGCGGCCCGCGCACGTGCCGGTGATGCAGCCAGCGGTGGGTGTCGATGTCGGCGTGAAGGACCTGCTGGTGGTCGCCACCCCCGACGGTGCCGAGGTCGAGCGAGTACCTGCACCCAAGAGCCTCACCGCCGCGCAGGCCCGGCTCCGGGCGTTGCAACGCAAGGCCGCCCGCCGGCAAGGCCCCTACGACACCATGACCAAGCGCAAGCGACAGCCGTCGAACAGGTGGCGTCGCACCCAGGCAAGGATCGGGAAGACCCACGCGCGTGCTGCGAACGTGCGCCGGGATGCGCTGCACAAGGCCACCACCCGACTCGCTCAGCGGCACCAGATCATCGCGGTGGAGACGCTGAATGCCTCGGGGATGCGTTCGGCCGGCGGTGCCCGCAAGCGTGGACTGAACCGCGCCCTCGCAGATGCCGCGCTGGCGGAGGTGCGGCGGATGCTGGCCTACAAGACCACCTGGTACGGGTCCGCCCTGGTCGAAGCCGACCGGTGGTACCCGTCCTCGAAGACGTGCTCGGGATGCGGCAGCCGAAAGCCAAGGCTGCTGCTGTCCGAGCGCACCTACGTGTGCGAATACTGCGGCCTGATCCTCGACCGGGACCTCAACGCCGCGATCAACCTCGCCCGACTCGGTGAGACCCAGCCCCTGGGTGAAACGAGTATCGCCGGGAGTGGCCCGGTGGCAGGACGTGGAGCCACGCATGAGACCGAACCCGCGCCAGCGGGCGACGCGGCAGGCTGTGAAGCGTCAACCCCGCACCACCAACCGGTGGCTCAGTCGGGGACCGCCTCACCGCAAGGCGAGGCTGCCTGATGGAGCAGACTCACGTTTGCTCACAAGAAGGCAACGGTCGGTCTCGGTATGGGTGAAGGCGATCGTGTCGCCGGTCAGCTCGTAGACGGCGAATCCGGCCTGCTGGTCGCGTCATAGATCTCGTACCGATTCTCGGCCGGGTTGTCGCGGACGGTGGCGGTCATGAGGCTTCCTTCCCTGTGTACGGTGTCCGGTCGTTCCCGGCGGCGGGCGCCGGCGGCCTGAAGTTCCACCACATCAGTATGGGTTCGTCAACAGGGGACGGTCGGATGACCGGCGTCGGCAGCCGCGGGCGGTGCGTCGATCGCGTCGGCGGGACCGCTCATCACAGCACCTCGTTGCCGTACATCTCACCGAGCGGGTCGGCGATGAGCTCGATGCGGGCGCCGTCGGGGTCGCGGAAGTAGACCGAGACCTCGCTGTGGACGACATACTCCACGCCGGCGTCGTCCAGGCGGCGCACGATCTCGTCCCAGCGGGCGGGCTCCACGGAGATGGCGCAGTGGTGCAGGCCGCCGAGGACCTCGGCGTACGGCCCGACGTCGAGTCCGGGGAAGTCGAAGAAGGCGAGCAGGTTGCGGTTGCCGATGTCGAAGAAGAAGTGCGAGGAGCCTGGGTAGTCCCGGTTCTCGATCAGCTCGGTGAGCGGGAAGCCCAGCAGGTCCTGGTAGAAGTGGACGGTTCGCTCCACGTCGCTGCTGATCAGCGCCGTGTGGTGGAGGCCGCGCGCCGTCGAACGGGGACGCTCGGCGGCCGGGCGAAGGTAGGCGTCTCGGATGCGCTGCCGCGCAGCCTCGATGGCGCCGAGATCGGTAGGGGTGTCGGTCATGATTCCTCCGAATGCCGGGTCCGATGATGGTTCCTTGCCCGCGGGCGGGCCTACCTCACTCGGCGTCCTCGGTCAGGCGGTGAGCGTGGCGTGCATTCCCCACCCCAGGATCTCTGCGGGCTCGGTAGGAGCCGCATCGGACCGCGGGAGCATCGCGATGCCGAGCAGGTGGGCGCAACGTCACGGGACGCTGGAGCTGCACCATGCGAGTAAACCGACGTACCTTCCTCAGCCGTGCCGCTGCCGCCATCGCCGGACTGCTCGTGCTGGGGCTCGCGCCCGGTACGAGCGTGGCATCCGCGGATGCCACGACCCAGGCGGTGGTGTGCTTCCTGTCCTGTGACACGCTCGACCCGTCGCGGGCCGGGCAGGAGACGTTCCCCGTGCCGGAGAAGAATATCAACGGCCGCAAGCTGGTGCTGCACGTGTCCGATGTGGACGGCATGGCATGGGGCAGCATCGACAACGGCACCACCGGCGACGCGGTCTGGCTCGACCGGTCCTGGGACGGCGGGCAGACGTGGGACGGCCTGCTCGGCAAGGCGAGCATCCCGAGCAGGTGGACCGGCACGCGGACGCTGATGTAGTCGCCTCAGCCCCGGCGCCGGTCCGGCCGGACACCGCCGGGGCGAACAAGGCCAGACCCGGGCCGGGCTGATGGACGTATCGGGGCGCATGTGCCCGCAGAGCATCGGGGTACGGAGGCACGGGACGGTCAGGAGGGCAGGTGCCATTGTTGGTTGGCGCCGCCGGTGCAGTCCCAGATCTCCACCTGGGTGCCCGGGGTCGTGGACCAGCCGGTGTCGTCGAGGCACTTGTTGGACTGCGGGTTGTACAGCGACCCGTTGGACTGCGGGATCCACACCTGGGCCGCGGTCTGGTTGCAGTCGTACAGGTCCACCTTGGTGCCGTTCGCGGTGCCACCGCCGGAGATGTCCAGGCATTTACCGAGGACGTGGAGGGTGCTGCCGGCCTGGACCACGGTCCACTGCTGGGCGGGGGTCTGGTTGCAGGTGTACACCTGAACCGGGTTGAAGTTCGTGGTGACCGCGCCCCGGTCGTCCAGGCACAGCCCGGCGTAACCGGTGATCGCCCCTCCTCCCGACGGGGGTGGCGGCGGGGTGCCGCCGCCACTAGTCAGCACCCGCACGTAGTCCACCAGCATCGGCACGCCCGGCTGCGTGGAGCCGGTCGGGCCGCCGCCGAACGCGCCGGGGAACCCGCCGCCCATCGCCACGTTGAGGATGACGAAGAAGCCGTGCTGGACGGCGTTGCTCCAGGTGCTGGCGTCGACCTGGTTGGCGTTGATGGTGAAGAAGTTGTTGCCGTCGAGGTAGTAACGCAGCTGTTCGGGCGAGACGCTGCGGTCGTACTCCACCGCGTACTGGTGGAAGCCGGTCTGGCAGCCGCCGCAGGAGCGTTCGCCGCTGCCGATGCCGGTGGTCTCGTTGCACGGGCCACCCGGGTTCGATCCACAGTGCAGGGTGGCGAACTCCGAACTGCGCCCGTTGATGTCCTCCATGACGTCGATCTCGCCGATGCTCGGCCAGTTCGTCGCGCCGACCGGCCGCGCAGCCGCACCGAGCGCCCAGAACGCCGGCCAGTAGCCGGCCGCGGCCGCCCCGGAGACGTTCGGCTGCTGGATCGAGGCCTCCATGCGCAGCTTCCCACCGGAGGGTGCGGCGAAATCGGTGCGCTGGGTCTCCACCCGGCCGGAGGTCCAGTTGCCGTTGCCGTCGCGGAGCGGCTTGATCACCAGGTTGCCGCCGCCGTCCTGGTAGACGTTCTGCGTGCTGCTGGTCATGGTCTCGACCTCGCCGGTACCCCAGTTCGCGGCGCCCCCGGGGTAACCAGTACCGGTGTCGTAGCGCCAGTCACCGGTGTTGAGACCCGAGCCGCCAGGACCGGTGAAGTCGTCGCTGAAGACGGTGTTCCAGCCCGATGGGGCGGGCGGGATGGACGCTCCGGCCTTCGGGACCGCGACCGCCGTGGCGGCCACGGTGGCCGACACCGCTACAGCGGCCATGATGAGGCGGCCGAACGGTCGGCGACGTCTCCGCGCGGACGCGGTGGATGAATCCGCGATCACCACACGTACCTCTTCTCAGGGGTCGGTTGCGAGGCGCAACCGGGGCCGACCCGTGGGCCGACAGGCGGGGGAGTACAGGGCGAGCGCGGGTTCGCTGGGAGGGGGCGGGTCAGGGGCGAGAACGCTCTCACGGAATCGTCTTCTCTGTTAACAATCCTGTCAATAGCGCCCGTCGCCGGCGCGGTCGTGACGAAGGCGATCGCCGGCTGCGCCGCCGTGGCTCCGTGTAAGAGCCCGCTGCTCTCGCTGTCGGTCTATGCCGGTTCGTCCGCGACTCAGCCGATTCCGCCGCCGGATGCTGCTGCCCAGTGACGGCCCGTGATCATGCCGCGGTGCAGGTGGGGGTGAAGGCGGGGTTGGAGCCCGAGTAGGTCGCCTGGAATCCGAACGTTGTCGAGGCAGTGGGATTGAGAGCGCCGTTGAAGGAGGCGTTCGTCGCGGTCGCGGCGTCGCCGGACTGCGTGACCGTGGCGCTCCAGGCATTGCTGATCGACTGGTTACCGCCGAAGGACCAGGTGACCTTGTTCGCCGCCTCAAAGCCGAACCAGTTGATCCCCGCGATCCGTACCGGATTGCCGCTCGAGTCGAGGATCTTTCGGCCGCTCGTGTGCCAGTACCCGCCGCCCGCCGCGTGGGCCTTCGGGGCGAGGGAAATGCCGCCGGTGAAAGCGGTGAGGAGGGCGAGGAGGAAGATCACCAGCAGGGGAGGTCTACTTATCAGGCGTGCTCCGCGGGCGAGCATGACACCACCTAACGTCACGTTGTGCGGTTCAAACCCCGTGGCGCAATGCTATGGGAGCGCTCCCACAGCCGGACTGATTACAGTTGACGACTTTCGGGTGAAGGCCGTGGTGCGCTTCGTCGCAGCCTCCGCGTCAGCCACACGCGGTCCTGAACCTCTGCGGTGACCTGCGACACGGCGACAGCATGGGCCGCGTGATCACACGAATTCGTCGAGCTGTGACGCGGGCCGGGGATCCGATGAGTATGAAAGTTTCAGCCGCGACGTCGGCGGTCGTCTGCGGCGAGACGGCGTAGGGCGCCTCCGCAGGCCCGCGCGTACGCGCGCTGCAGCACCACCAGCGCGAACGGCACCAGCATCAGTAGCAGCCGGACCCCGGCCGGTTGCGACCATCGCCGGGCTTCCCCTGCCGGCACCGGCTGCCCGGTCCCCTCCCCATCACCCGGCGATCGGGCGATCCTCCGGGGCGGCCGGGCGGTTATCGGCGATCCAGGCGTCGATCGTCTTCCACCAGTCGTACAGCCAGCGTTCCCGGTCCTCGGCCGGAATGTCCTCGTAGGGCACGCGCCACCAGCGGGCCCGTAGTGGCTGCCGCATCGGGATCGCCCGCCACACGTCGCCCACGGACATCAGGTCGTCCACCCCGGTATGCGCCACGAAGATCACGTCCGCGGTGGGCGCGGCCTTTATCGCGGCGAGCGTGCCGGTGACGTGCGGTGGAAGCAGGTTCGGCATCTTCCGTGCGCGCTCCGCCTCCGTTCGGCGGCCCTGCCGGCGCAGCCGGTGGATCGCCCGTACGCGGCGGTGTGGGGTGAATTTCCCGCCCTCGGGGAAGATCAGGATTGCGTCGCCGCGGTCCAGGTCGGTGGCCAGCCGTTCGATCTCGGTGACCGCCCGTTCGCGGGGCGCGCCGCTGCCGGGGACGAAGGCGTTGGGCAGCCGGCCCAGCACCGCGTCGAGTGCCGGGTCCAGTCGCAGGGCCGCCTTCAGGACGATGCGCGGCCGGCGCCCGTACACGTTGATCAGGAAGTGCACGACCAACAACGAGTCGCCTGGCCCGGCGTGGCGACTCAACACGATCACTGGGCGGTCCGACGAGGCGTTCAACGGCTCCTGGACCTCGACGACGAGCCCGAACACGCGCGTCGCGACCGAGTGGAGGCGCGCGAGCAGCCATCCGCAGAGCGCGTAGTACCGCTCCCGGCGCGAGCCGTTACCGGTGATCCATAGCGCCAGCGCGCTGAGGACCGTGGCGGCCTCCAGCACCAGCCAGGCCACGGCGGTCACGGTCACGCGCAGCACACGGTGCCGTCCGTGCGAGGCGACGAGGCCGACGAGGAGCAGCAACGGCGTCAGCACCACCACCACGACCGCGAGCGCGATCAGCACAGGCGCGAAGACCAGCCGCCGGACGAGACGCGGCGGGACCATGGGGCGGCTCCCGGGAGGTCAGCCGCGTGCGAGGTAAGCGCTGCTTGCCGCGTACGCCGTTTCGATGTTGGCCTCGACGCGTGACGCGTCACGGTAACGCAGCTGGGAGAGGCCCGAACCCGCAGCCTCGGTCCCGGTGGGCAGCACGTGGACGGTCACCCCGTCCGGCAGCTCGGCCATCTCCTCGGCGAACCGGTGCCGCCGTGCGATCTCGAAGGCGACCAGCCCGACCTGCCAGGGCCGGCGCGGTGCGGTGAGCGGGCTCTCGATGCGGCCCACCTGCAGAACGTAGATCGTCCGGGCTCCCTCGCGGACCGCGCGGCCGATCGGGATGCTGTGCACGAGCCCGCCGTCATAGAAGTGCTCGTCGCCGATGCGGACCGGCGGGAGGATTCCCGGCACCGCACAGGACGCCAGCACGGCCGGCACCAGCGGGCCACGGGTGAACCAGCGGGCCTCGGCGCGTTCGATGTTGGCGGCCACGCAGTGGAACGGCACCGCCAGGTCCTCGATCACTTCGGCCGGGATGAACGTCTCCAGCGCCGCGGAGAGCAGGCTCGTGGAGTGCAGGTGGGTCCCCGAGCGGACCAGAGTGGACATGCGGGCGAAGAACGAACCAGCGAACACCGAGGCCGCGCCGTCGCCCTGCCACGCCTTGGTCAGCAGGTCTACGGCGCCCGACGGATCGGCGGCCACGAACGCGCCGTTGAACGCGCCGACCGACGTGCCGACGATCAGATCGGGACGGATTCCGGCCTCGGTGAGAGCCCGGAGCATGCCGACCTCATGGGCGCCCAGCAGTCCGCCGCCCCCCAGCACGAACGCAGTCTTGGGATCTTCCACATCGTCTCCCGTCGGACGCCGGAGGTAGGTTCTTCTACCCTTTTCGCGTCATCGATCACACCCGATCACCTGAGAGGGACCCCGCGAGCATCACCACAGGCTGAGGGAGCGGGTGAAGATCTGCGCGAGGTCCTCCTCTGTGACCGGTCGCGGTGACATGTCCAGCAGCCGGCGCTGTTTGGTCGCTCCCTCGACGAGGTCCGGCACGTCGGCGCCGGTGTAACCGACCCCGCCGATCCCGTCGGGCATCCCGATGTCTCGCATGAGGCTCAGCAACGCCCCCGGCAGGTGCTCGGCCGCGTCGCCGGGCCGTTCCATTCCCGGGGCGAGCAGCTCTGCCGCGCGTACGTGGCGCTCCGGGCAGGCGTCGAAGGTGAACCGGAATGCCTCCGGTGCCGTCAGCGCCACCGCCATGCCGTGCGGGACCAACGGTTCTTCGTCCGGGTAACCGGCCGGGCGGAACTCCCTGACCCGCCCGGCGATCGGATACGCGTCGGCATGCGGAATGTGAACGCCGGCGTTGCCGAACCCGAGCCCGGCGAACGTGGCGGCCAGCGCCATGTCGGCGCGGGCCTGAGCGTCGTCGCCGTCCCGTACGGCGGTGCGGAACGACCGGGCGATCAGGGTCAGCGCGCGTTCGGACCACATGTCGGCGACCGGGTTGGCGCCGCAGTACGGCACCCGCTGCTCGGGGGGCTTGCGCTCAAAGGAGGTGTACGGCTTCGCCGTGTAGCTCTCCAGGGCGTGACACACGATGTCCATGCCCGCCGACGCGGTCACCCCCGCCGGCTGGGTGCCCGTCAGATCGGGGTCGACCACCGCGAGGGTGGGCCGCAGCCGCGGATGGCTGATCCCGGTCTTGACCTTCAGCGCGAGCACGTCGAGCACACAGACCGTCGTGCTCTCGGCGCCGGTACCGGTCGTCGTCGGCACGGCGATCAGGGGCAGCAGCGGCCTGGCCGGAGCCCGTCCGGCGCCGACCGGCGGGTTGAGATAGTCCGCCAGTTCGCCGTCGTTGGTCGTCAGCAGGTTGATCGCCTTCGCGGTGTCGATGCTCGATCCGCCGCCGACCGCGACGTAAGCGTCCCAGGGGCCGGAGTCGCGCGCCTGCTCGACTGCCTGGCGGAGACTGGCGTCGGTGGGTTCGACGTGTACGCCGTCGAACACCTCCGCCTCGACCCCGTACGCCTTCATCTGGTCCGCGATCCGCTGGGGGGCACCGGTCGCGGCGACGCCCGGATCGGTGACGACCAGGACGCGGCGCACGCCGTACTCGGTGAGATCGAAGCCGATCTCAGCGGACGCGCCGGGGCCGAACTTCAGCAGCGGCGCGCCGTATGTGAACACCGATTCGGGGTTGCTCGGGATGGATGCCATGGATTCGCCTCCTCCCGGCCAGACTAGAGCTCCTCCTCGGGCCGTTCGGCGGCACCGGATCCGACCGGATCGTCGACGCCGAACGAGACCGTGACGCGCTGCCCGGCCGCGGCGACGCCGATGGGAAGGGTCGGATAGGCCCCTGGCGGTCATTGGCGCGAGCGGCCGACGATGAATCCGAGTAGCAGACCGATGGTGAGTCCGATGACGGCTCCGATCAACAGGCCGGCGATCAATCCGACCACCAACCCGCTCGTGAGGAACACCGGAAGCCCGACGGCCAGGCCTATGATCAGGCCGGCGATGAGCCCGGCCAGCAGACCGAGGAGGAGTCCGGCGATCATTGCGGGCATACCTTCAGCATGCGCGCCCCCGTCTATGGCGGACAGGTGAGAAAGTCCTATCTCGGACCAAACCTGGCAGTGCCCCGGCGTCGGCTTTCCGTGCCCAGTGGACGCGATCCCGTGCTGCGGTCACAGGCGGGACGTCTGCCCCTCACACGTCGGATCATGGAGGCATGCCGAGAGACCCCCATTTCGACGCGGCGGCCACCCCCGACCCGGTCGCAGGCCAGACCTCGACTCCGGACGGCCCAGCTCCGGACCTGACCGCGACGCACACCTCCGAGGCTGCCCAAGCCGTCAAGCCTCCCGAGACCTCCCGCACCGAAGAGCTCGAAGGAACGCTCACGCGTGAGCTCCGGCCGACCCGGGTGGTGCCCCGCTGGGCCGGCTGGCTGGTCATCGCCGCCGGTGTCGTCATGCTGCCGTGGATCGCCGGACTCAGCTTCGTCCTGCCCACCAGCCATGAGGCGGCCCACTACGACGCCTCATGGATCGGCTTCGACCTCGGGCTGTGCGCGATGCTCCTGCGCACCGGCTGGCTCGCCCAGAAGGGCCGGGAGCACATCGAGCTGAGCGCGGCCATGACCGGCACTCTGCTGCTGGTGGACGCATGGTTCGATGTGGTGACCGCCGACAGCCGCAGCGAGTTGACGCTCGCGCTGGCACTGGCGTTGTTCGGCGAGTTGCCCCTGGCCGCGTTCTTCCTATGGATCGCCGGACGCGTCGAATACCGTCGCCAGCGGCGCGCCGCGGCGATGTCGCGGCTTCTGCGAAGGCTGCGGACGCAGCGCTCCCGGGCCGCCCATACCGCCAGGGAGCGCCGTCGGCGCTGAACGCGGTCCTCGCCGGCGCGATGCTCTGATCCTGAGGTGCCACCTCGACCGGCCCAAAGCCCTTTCCGCTGGCGGACGGGATCCGCAGGGACGGGGCGGCAACGTTCGATGGGATGCGGCTGGGGCCTGGTGAGCGGGAAGAGGGTCTACCGGATCCGCACGCAAACGATGGCGGGAGTTCTTCTTTCTCACGGTGGTGTGAGCCCGTCGGCCGGGCGAGAAGCTGTAGCCGGTCTGCGACAACTTCTCGCCCCACAAGCACCGGACGTGCTGTCATTGGGCACACGCGGTCGCCCCGTAGGTCCGCTGGCGCAAGGCCCGAGTCGAACCCGAACGCGACTTCGCCGCCGAATCGACCATCCGCACCTGGGCCGGTTACATGATCAATGCTGCTGGACGCGGCACCAGGTCGGCTGGAGCATTCAAAGCTGATCAGTGGGCTCGCTCGTACTCTTCAACGACCGTTGCCGGTATCCGGCCGCGCTCGTTCACCTTGATCCCTTGGCTCTTCGCCCAGGCCCGGATGTCTGCCGATCGCTGTCGTCCATCGGTGGATCGCGCCCGTGCGCGCCGAGTCCCGCCCGCTCGCCGTGCACGCTCAATGAACGGGGCTAGCCTCTGGCGGAGCAGCCTCGCGTTTTCGGCGCTCAGGTCGATTACGTAGTCGGCGCTATCGATGCTGAACGGCACCGTCTCAGCGGCTTCCTCGCCGTCCAGGTCGTCGATGAGACGCTTAATCACTTGCTCGGCCATACGATCTCCTCTTAGTTCGTACAATTGCTGTCCATCAATGTAGCATTCAACGGCTCGCCACCTACCGGAGAAATCCACAACTTGTGGAAGATCACGGAGGCCTAGGCCCCGAGCGGAGGACGGCCACGGTGAAGGCGGCGCTGGACCGTCGCCAAGTAATTGCAGAACGGAACGAGCGCGGCCCATGAACCAGCGCGGACGTTAGGGCGATTCCAGAATGCGTCGCGATCTGGGATAACAAATGCCCTTATTGCAGTCAGCGGTCGGGTGACCTCCGGGCGCTGTGCCCCTGCCTCGGCCGAGCCCATCAGTTCTCTGCGAGGATCTTCTTGGCTTGGGCCACCGCCCGGTGGAAGCCTGCAGCCTTCCCCCGGGACTCCGATGGGTTACTGATCCGTACAGGGTACTCTGCGCGGGATCGTCGGGTCGTGGCCCTCCACGGCCGGCCGGGAATCCGGCGTCGCGGGCGCCTGTGACGCCGACCCCGCCCCACAGCAGGAGACGACCAGCGCCGTCATTGAGACGATCCCGGCCAAGGATCGGGGCGCGATCCTTCCAGGACTCGTCGCTGTGCGCCATGTCGATGCAGCTGGGAAGGTAGATGGCCGAGTGCCATTCCTGAACGGCGACCCGAGTAGCCGACTTGCTAACGGATAGGTGGAATCCGCCACCTACGAAGGCCAGAAGACGGGGGCAGATGATATCTGCGTCCATTGCGCGCACGGCCGGCCCCGACCCGCGGTGTCCGACCGGAGCGGCCCGCCATAGTTCCTCCCATGGACTGGAGACCATGGCTGACCCGGTGGAGCGAGGAGTGGATCGGCTCTGCTGATCCCGACGAGCTGGATTCGGATGTCGTTCCTCGACCCCGGCGACGTCGATCCCTTGCAGCGGATGAGCGCCGGGACGCCGTTCATCGGGTGGCGAGCTGATCGTGATCCTGGCGTACACCGGGGTGTCGGCGATGTGCGGCACTCGATCTCGCGCGCCGGCCGAGCCGTATGCTCGTCGGTCACAGATCGTTTCTGAAGGGGTTGCGGTGGATCGCTCCGTGAAGCCCGGAGTCGCGGTGGCCGGGCGGGCGTGGCTGCTCGGGATTCTGGTTGTGGCGGTGTACGCCGCGCTACAACTCACCGCGGGTTCGGAATGGTTCCTGTACCCGGACTCGTACCGGTATGCGCGGGCCGCCGAGCAGTTCGGCGGGGCAAGTCGCGCTCAGGCTCACCGCGATGCTCTGGAGGCCTTCTGTACCACCCGCGCGAACGCCGCCCGCGCCACCGCGCGGCTCTCGCCGGTGGCCGGCGCCGCACTGCCGGCCGGGACGATGACCGCGAAGCAGTGCGTCGCACGCTGGGCGGACGCGGCCGACATCACCGCCGCCGACCCGCGCTACCAGGCCATCTTCTCCTCCCGGCCGGGCTATCCGCTGCTGGCCGCGCCCTTCGTCAGGGTGTTCGGGGTGATCCGCGGGATGCGGATGCTGGGGCTGCTCACCGCGGTCGGCGGTTCGCTCCTGGTCGTCGGCCTCTTGCGGTCCGCCGGCCTGCCGCCGCTGTCGGCGGTCTGCGGGCAACTGGTGTTCCTCGCGACCCCCCTGGCCCGGTGGAGCCTGCAGGCGCTCGGCGAGGGTCTGGTGACGGTCTGCGCGCTCGGCACGATCTGGGGAGCCGTGCTGCTGATCCGGCGCCGACCGGTCGCCGGGACGCCGCTGCTGGCCGTGTCGCTGGCGGTGTGTGCGGTGACCCGCTACTCGTCGGCACTTCTGCTGGCCGCGCTCACGGCCGCGGCGGCCGTGGCCGTCTGGTGCGGCATCCGTGAACGGCGGCACCGCTGGACGGCCCTGCTGGCCGGGCTGTCGGCGATCGCCGCCTCGCTGACGGCCATGGTGATATCGGCGCTGGCGCTGCCGTCCGCCGCCACGACGCTGCAGGACACTTTCACCAGGCACTTCGCGGACCCCGACGTCCCGGACCCCTGGCAGCGGTTGGCAGATCTCGATGCGCGTTACTGGGCGCAGCGGTAAGTGCGGGAACCGCGGCGGCGAATTCGGCGATCAATTCGTTGCCGTCGAGACCGAACGCCTTGGCGTCGAAAAGTGCGACTGGAGCGCCCGAGTCAATAAGGGATGCCTCGACGGGGCCGTCCGGTCCGGTAAGGGTGTCCAGGGGGCGGCCGGTGGGCAGGGCACGGCCGGTGGTCGAGCCCGCCGGGTCCTGGAATCCGAGCAGGACCGGCACGCCGAGCGCAGACGTACCGGGAACCGCGGCCGTGCCCTCGTCAGGAGGCACGCGATCCGGAGTGGGGATCGTGCCGGTGAGCCGGGCTCCGGCGTTGATGTTGATCATGCGGACGGTGGTGGTATCCGAGGTGATCGATACCAGGCCGCGGTGGATGGCGTAGAGCGCCACGGCGGTGGCGCAGTTACCGCAGTTGCTGGTCCATTCGACGCGCTCGTCGCCGATGCCGACCTGTGCGAAGGCGTACTCGACGTCGACGCCGGGCTCGGACGACGCCTGCACGATCGCGGCCTTGGACGTGGTGGAGGAGGCGCCGCCGACGCCGTCGATCTGACGGGGGTCGGCGGCGTTGAAGGCGGCGAGCAGCAGGGTGTCGATGTCCACACCGGTCGCCACGACATCGTGGTGGTCGAAGATCCAGCATTTGCTGGTCCCTCCGCGGACCATCTCCCCCTGCAGACGCAACACGACTGACTCCTCGTGGAACCCGGCGGCATCCGTGGGGGTGCGTTCCACAGTGGGTTACCTCAGCGTGAAGTGCAATCCCGGAAATCTGCAGGGGCATTAAACGGGGGTTAAAGCCTGGAGGTGGCGCCATTCGATGTCCGGCGCATCCTGCTCCTGGTGGAGGTCGCCTGCCGCAGCCAGTTCAGTTTTCCCGGCGCGTGGCCTGGGCGGCAAGGGCCTTCGGCCGTGGCGCGCCGGGCGGTCGGCCGTATGTGCTGGAGCGGATCGGTGACAGAGTCGGCGGACGCTCGCGGAGCGGGCGCTTGCCGGACGGTGGCGAGAGGTGACTGATGCGCGTGATCTCGGAATCGCGGTTGGCGGCGGTGCTGTCCGGCCTGCCGCACCGGCCGCGGGTGGTGGCCGGCGGCAACTTCGCCACTCCCTAGCAGGCCCTTTCCGCGTTGGACGCGGTGGTCGCGGACTACCGGCTGTTCGTTCTCAACGGCCAGGCCGGCCTGCCGGCTCGGGACGGGGTCGTGCTGGAATCCCCGTTCGTCGGCCCCGGGCAGCGCGGGCGCGAGGGGCTGCGGTACTTTCCGTGCCGGCTGTCGCTGGTGCCGCTCCTGCTGAACGAGGTGCTGGTGCCCGACGTCGTGATCGTGCAGACGTCGCCGCCGGTGGACGGGACCGTGTCCCTGGGCATCGAGGTGAACGTACTGCCGGCGGCGATCGAGGCCGCGCGGGCACGCGGTGGGCTGGTGATCGCGCAGTTGAACCGGCAGATGCCGTACACGTTCGGCGACGCGGTGCTGCCGGTGGGCGACTTCGACTACGCGATCGAGGTCGACTCCGAACTGCCTGGGCCCGTACGGCAGGCGCAGGGTGCCGTGTCCCAAGAGATCGGTGAGCGGGTCGCGGCGCTGGTGCCGGAGAACGCGACGATGCAGCTGGGCATCGGGGCGGTGCCGGACGCGGTGCTGGAATCCCTGCGGTCCCGGCGCGGACTGGGCGTCTGGTCGGAGATATTCAGCGACGGGGTGCTCGCCCTGGAGCAGGCCGGAGCGCTGTCCCAGACGAGCGCGATCACCGCGTCGTTCGCGTTCGGGTCGCAGGAGCTGTACTAGCTGAACCGCAACGAGCGGGTACGGATGCTGCGCACCGAGAAGACCAACGACCCGGGACTGATCGCGCGGCAGCCGCGCCTGGTCTCAGTGAACGCGGCGTTGCAGGTCGACCTGTTCGCGCAGGTGAACGCGGCGCGCGTGCACGGATCGATCTACTCGGGGTTCGGCGGGCAGACCGACTTCGTGGTCGGGGCGCTGCACTCCCCCGGCGGCCGGGCGATCATCGCCTTGCCGTCATGGCATCCGAAGGCGAACGTGTCGACGGTGGTTCCGCGGCTGGCCGGGCCGGTCACCTCCTTCCAGCACAGCTTCATCGTCAGCGAGCAGGGCGCGGCTGCGATCTGGGGGCACGACGTGGCGTCGCAGGCCCAGCAGATCGTGGACCGGGTCGCGCACCCGGACGCCCGTGAAGGATTGCGCGAGGCCGGGCGGGACATCGGCTTCCCGCTGCGCTGACCCGGCGTAGTTCTATTCGCCTGATGAAGGTCGGCGACCCTGGTGCAGTTCGCCGGCCGCCGGCCGGTCGTCACGGCCCGGCCTGGGCGGGCCACCACGGTTCCGCGCAGAGCCGCAGCCAGGGTGGAATCGGATCCGGTGCGGATGATGACCGCGTCGCCGTCGAGGACGAAATTCACCGGTGTGATCGCGGGCAGCGCCTGGTAGGTGTGGACCACACGGCCGATCGGCACGGATTTCATCAAGGCAAGGCACCGCGTGCGGTCGAAGACCGGTGGGTCGCCGTGGTAGGCGTTCATGACTCAACGATGCCGTTCGTTCCGTGTCGTCCGCATGGGCGAAAGTCCTCAGCTCGGGCCGGGTCGCCCGTCCTTCCCCCGCGGCGAGCTCGACGAGCCGGCCCACGCCTTGCCGGTCCACCGACTCGAAGGGCGAGGTCTGGAAGATGCCCTTGTTGAGGTAGGGCAGAAGCCGAACGTCCCGGCCTCGGGTGACCTCCGCCCGGGCGATCCGCCGTGCCTCCCCGCCTTCGTACGTCCCGGCCGCTCGTCCTGCCGTTGTCGGGACCTTGGTCTCTGCCGTGTGGCCAGGCCCGGATGGTGCGGTGGAGGTCCGAACCAGGAGGGATGATGAAGCCCACATTCGCGGCCGTGACGCCGCCCGACGAGGTCGCCGCCTTTCTGATCGACGCCGCTTCACAGGCACCCTCGGTGCACAACACGCAGCCGTGGTGGTTCGGCGTCCGCGGGTCGAGACTGACCGTGCACGCCGATGCGGATCGGCGGCTTGAGGTGGCCGACCCTGACGGCCGCGAGATGCTCATCAGTTGCGGTGCCGCGCTGTTCACGCTTCGCCTGGCCGCGCGTCATCTTGGCTGTGCCGCCGACGTACGGCTTCGGCCGGACCCGGAACGCTCGATGCTGCTCGCCGATGTCGACATCTCGACGTGTCGGCCTGCAACGGCCGATGAGCAGCGGATGTTCGAGCAGGTCGAGTGGCGCCGTAGCCATCGCGGTGGGTTCGGCCCGCACAGGCCGCCGGCCGGGCTGTTGTCCACGCTCTGTCTCGAGGCGGAGCGCGAGGGTGCGTTGCTGCGGATCGTTGCCGACCTGCGGGCGAGACGGGCTCTGGCCGCGTTGTCCGAGGCGGCCGAACAGGCGCAGCGCTTGAACGTCGACTCCATGGCGGAGCTTGCCCGCTGGGCCCCCGCGCCCGGCAACCGGCGGAAGGACGGGGTTGACCCCGGCGCGTACCCGCGCGAGGCCGAGCACACCGACCCGCACTTCGCCGCGCGTGACTTCGCGCGGGGGCAGGGCTGGGGCCGTGTCGATCCCCAGGGCGGGACCGGCGATTCCACCGGCGTGGTCGTCCTGGTGATGACGCGCGAGGACACGCCGGCCGACTGGCTGGCCGCCGGCCAGGCCCTGCAGCGTGTTCTGCTGCGCGCAGCGGAGGCGGACCTGTCGGCCGCCTTCCACACCCAGGCGCTGGAGTTCCCCGAGCTCAGAGATTTCATCCGTACGAACTTCTGTGGCGGCGCCCATCCGCAGCTGCTGATGCGGCTCGGCCACACCGAAGAGGAGACCGGCGGCAGTGCACGCAGGGCGAACGCCGACATCGCGCGGGAAGAGGCATGAACGCACCGAAAAGATCGCGGCGCTCGAGCACCCACCGAGAGGCTAGTGTCAGGCGGCCGTGAGCCTCCGCCATGTGCGGGCCTACGCATTGAGGATCCTGCGTACGGCGGTGGCGATCTCGAGGTCTTCGCGGGCCGTGATGACGAAGGTGCGTACGGGGGCTCCGGCGAGGCCGATCTCCGCGTCGGTGGTGTCGTCGCGGGCCGGGTCGATGGCGACGCCGAGGAACCCCAACCCGTCGACGGCCTGGCGGCGGACGTCCGTGGCGTGTTCGCCGACCCCGCCGGTGAAGACGAGGGTGTCCAGGCCGCCGAGGGAGGCGGCCATCGCGCCGATGGCGGCGCGTAGGTGGTGGAGGTAGACGTCGAGGCCCAGGCCGTCGCCGATCTCGCGCATGTCGGCGGTGCCGGTGAGGGCGAGCAGGCCGGAGCGGTGTTCGAGCGTGTCGGCGAGTTCGGCGGGGGACAGGTCCTCGCGTTCTTGGAGCCAGAGCAGGAGTCCGGGGTCGATGCTGCCGGAGCGGGTGGCCATGACGAGGCCTTCGAGCGGGGTGAAGCCCATGGTGGTGTCCACCGAACGCCCGTCGGCGACCGCGCACAGGGAGGCGCCGGCGCCCAGGTGGCAGACGATGAGTCGCCGGGGGACGTGGCCGAGCAGTTCGCTGACTCGCCGGGTGGCGTAGGCGTGGGAGAGGCCGTGGAATCCGTACCGGCGCAGGCCGTACTTGCTCCGCCAGTCCGCGGGCAGGGCGTAGGTCGCGGCGGCGTCAGGCAGGTGGGCGTGGAAGGCGGTGTCGAAGCAGGCGACCTCAGGAACGCCCGGCAGCGCCGTGCGTACCGTGTCGATGGCCCGTATGGACTTGGGCTGGTGCAGCGGTGCAAGGTCGGTCAGTGCGCGGATCCGCGCCTCGACCTCGTCATCGATGCGGACCGGGTCGGTGAACTCCGCGCCACCATGCACGACCCGATGCCCGATCACGTCCGGGGTGGGGAGATCGCGCAACCTCTCCAAGTCGGCGGGCTGGGCGATGAGTGTGTCGTCGTGGTCGAGCAGGCTCAGTTTGAGGCTGGAAGACCCGGCGTTGACTACGAGGATCCGCACGGGTGTCTCCTCAGGCTCTGCTGTCCGCGTGGGGCCAGGTCCAGCCGGAGATCTCGGGGACGTCCTCGCCGTGTTCGCGCGGGTAGGCGCGGGCCCGCAGCCGCTGGTCGGCCATCTGCTGGCGCAGGCCGGCGGCGCGGGAGCCGAGGCCGGGGACGCGGTCGATGACGTCCATGACGAGGTGGAAGCGGTCCAGGTCGTTGAGCATCACCATGTCGAACGGCGTCGTGGTGGTGCCCTCTTCCTTGTAGCCGCGGACGTGGATGTTGGGGTGGCCGTGGCGCCGGTAGGTGAGGCGGTGGATGAGGTACGGGTAGCCGTGGAAGGCGAAGATCACCGGCTTGCCGGTGGTGAACAGGGCGTCGAACTCGACGTCGGACAGCCCGTGGGGGTGCTCGGTGTCGGGTTGCAGCCGCATCAGGTCGACGACGTTGACGACGCGCACGCGAAGGTCGGGGAAGTATTGGCGGAGCATGTCGGCGGCGGCGAGCGTCTCCAGGGTGGGGATGTCGCCGGCGCAGGCCAGCACGACGTCGGGGTCGGTGCCGGCGTCGGTGCTCGCCCACTCCCAGATGCCGATGCCGCGCGTGCAGTGCAGGATGGCCTCCTCCATCGGCAGCCAGTTGAGCGCGGGCTGCTTGCCGGCCACGATGACGTTGACGTAGTCGCGGGAGCGCAGGCAGTGGTCGGCGACGGAGAGGAGCGTGTTGGCGTCCGGGGGCAGGTAGACCCGGACGATCTCGGGTTTCTTGTTCATGACGACGTCGAGGAAGCCGGGGTCCTGGTGGGTGAAGCCGTTGTGGTCCTGCCGCCAGACGTG
>JBJMIW010000361.1:0-12639 GCA_045806665.1 Actinoallomurus sp. | reverse complement strand
TCGAGGGCCAGCTTCTCCTCCGCGAACAGGCCGGCCTCGATCCGCTTGGCGAGCTCGACCTCCTGCTCGGCGTTGAGCAGCGGGACCTTACCGATCTGCTTGAGGTAGTCCTTGACCGGGTCGGCGGTGGCGCCGGCCGCGGCGATCTGCTGGGCGGGGGCGTCCTCGTCGTCGTCGCCGATAACGAAGGAGTCGTCCTCCGACGTGGGTTTCTTGTCGGCCGCCGCCGCGGGGGCCTCCTCGGCCTCGGCCTCGACGGCGACGACCTCGGCCTCGGCGTCTCCCGTCTCCAGGTCGGGGGTGTCCTCGGCCTCGAGGTCGGTCAGCTCCGCGTCGTCGAGGTCGGTGACCTCGAGGTCGGCGTCGTCGGTGACCTCGTCGGTGTCCGCGGGCTCCTTGGCCGCCTTCTTGGCGGCCGGCGGCTCGGTCTTCTTGGGCGCTGCCTTCTTGGGCTTGACGACGGTCTTCTTGGCGGCGCGGACGGGCCGCGCCGGCGTTTCGACGTCGTCGTCGACGACGGCGGTGACCGTGTCCTGTTCTTTGGCGGCGGCGGTGGTCGTCTTGGGCTTCTTGGTCGCGGGCGTCGCACGCTTGCTGCTGTTGCGCGCGCGCTTAGGCGCCGCGGAGTCGGCAGCGCTCACCATGACGGTCACACCCTCCTTGCTAAGACTCCGCAAGATGCTCGAGGCCTTCGACACGGGAATGTCGGCCTCCTCGAACGCACGGCGCACGTCATCGGCCTCGAGGTAGCCCTGGGAACGCCCACGCTCGATCAATTGCCTGACAACGTGCTCGTGCAGCTCGGACGGCTTGGAGGTCGAACTCGCAGGCGACACAAACACCTCTCGAACGAAACGTGTGGCTATGTTTACCCAGTGCTCTGCCGGGCGCCGGCCCTGCAGGACGCTTTGCGCTGAGCAGCGTACCCCTGCTTCACTGTCGGTTTAGCAGTCTGGCACGCTTGTCTATCCCGCGCGTGGAGCCCTGCCCCGGTAGACACCCACCTTAGAGGGCACTGAGCGGTCCTTCGTACGTGCTACGCCGTCTTCGGCGGAACATGTAGGGCAAGTACTGTCACGTCATCATCATGGTCGTACCCGGCCAGCATCCGGTCGACCAAGAAGTCAACGAGTATCTCAGGATCTGCAAGCACCTCCGATGGGGCGGCGGCGGCGATCGAGACGATCTCGTCGAGACCGGCATCGAGCCCCCGTCTACGGTTCTCCACCAGTCCATCGGAGTAGAAGACCACAGTGTTGCCGGGTGGGACCGAAAAACTTCTCTCTTCTCGCTCGGAGGGCCAGCCGAGCGGGGTGCCCGCCTCGGCGGTGCTCACCCGCGGCGGGGCATCCGGGAAGATCCGCAGCGGCGGCAGATGGCCCGCGTTGCTGATCACTCCTTCGCCGGTCGCGGGGTCGATCACGGCGTACGCGAGGGTGGTGATCTGCTCCCATCCCTCGGTTGCGGCGAACAGCCGGTCCAGGCCCGTGATCACCTTCGCCGGGCGCGGGTCGTTCAGCGCGAGGGCGCGCAGCGCGTTGCGCACCCGGCCCATGCCCGCGGCGGCCTTGACGCCCTTGCCCATGACGTCACCGATCGTGATCGCCACCCGGCCGTCCTGCAGCGGGAAGGCGTCGTACCAGTCGCCGCCGACCTGCACGTGCCGCGTCGCCGGGTGGTAGCGGGCGGCCAGGCGCATCGGCGGCAGCTGCGGGAGGCGGTCCGGTAGCAGGCTGCGCTGCAGCGCCTCGGCGGTCTTGTGCTCCCGCTCGAACAGCGTCGCGCGCTCGACGGCGAGCGCGCACTGACCGGCCAGGGCCTCCAGGAAGACCCGCTCCTCCTCGGTGATCTCCCGGGGCCGGGTGAAGGAGAACCGCAGCGCGCCGAGGGCGCGGCCGGCGGCCAGCAGTGGCAGGCCGACCCACGCGCGCTCGTCGGTGCGCCGGACGAACTCATCGATCTCCTCGCCCTTCAGCTGCAGCCGCAGGCTGACGGGGTTCTCGGCGAGGAACGGGCGCCGCTCGCGGACCGCGATCGACATCACGCTGGCGCCGTCGATGCCGATCTCCTCGCGGGCGGGACCGGGGAGCTCCGGGATGCCGCCGGGAGTGATCATCCGCAGGCGGAGCTTGTCGTCCTCCAGCAGGGCGACGGCGGACCTGTCGGCGCCGATCGCCGACCGGCCGACCTCGGTGAGCACCGAGACCACCTGGTTGACGGTCAGCGCCTCGGCCAGCATGGACGTCGCCTGCTGGAGTCGTGCGGTGCGCAGCGCGGCGGCCGACAGCTGCTCGGTGAGCCGGCCGCGCATCTCCTCGGCCTCGCGCTTGCCGGTGACGTCGGTGTTCGCGCCGACCCACTCGACGATCTCGCCGTCGCGGCGGATCGGGACGGCGCGCACGTCGTAGTTGCGGTAACCGCCCGCGCGGGTGCGGATGCGGTAGGTGTCCTCGAAGATCCGGTCGTTCGTCACGCAGGCGCGCCAGCTCTCCTCGATGCGCGACCGGTCCTCCGTGTGCACCGCGCCGAGCCAGCCCTCGGTGGCGTACTCCTCGTGCGTCTGCCCGGTGACGGCCCGCCACTCGGGCGCGTCGTCGACGACCTCGCCGGCGGGCGTGGTCACCCACACGATCTGGGAGCTGGCCTCGACGAGCGAGCGGTACCGCTCTTCCTTGCGGCGGATCGACCGCTCGGCCAGGACGCGGTCGGTGACGTCGACGGCGACCATCACGACCCCGGACACCTCGCCCTCGGCCGTGTGCGCGGGGAACCAGGAGTGCGCCCAGTGGCGGTCGCCGACGGGCAGGTCGACGTCCACGACCGGGCGGTCCTCCTCCAGGGCCTTGCGGGCCGACGCCTCGATGACGCCGCCGAGCTCCCCGGAGATCGCCTCGGCGGGCCGTCGGCCCTCCAGGTCGGCGAGGGTCACGCCGTGCATGCGTGCCAGCATGTCGTTGGCCTGTTTGAAACGCAGGTCGTTGTCGAACAGCGCGTACCCGATCGGAGCCTCCCGAAGCAACGTGGTGAGCAGCGCCGACTCCGCCGCGTCGAGGCCGGAGATCCGGGGGTGCGGCACAGACGTATCGGTGCTCACCGTCGACACCTCCGTCGCGCGCTCGGCCCTACTGCGAGGCATTTCCGCATCACTATGGGTGAATGGGAGCAGGCTAGCGCTCCCGCCTCCATCACAACACCGCTCGGAGTCAGGCTTTCATCATCTCGATGCTTCGGCACCGACGGAAGCCCCGTTCGGCGACGTTATTCCGGCGACCGCGCGAGCGCGCCCTCCGGTCACCCGCCGGGGCACTCGGCACGAGGCCGCGTATCCGGCGGGAAGCATGATGATAGGGGCCGATCGGCATCGGGCGGGCGACATCGCCGATCTCGGCGAGTCCCGTGTCGGCCAAGCGGCACGCTGATCGGTCCGCAGCGGGTTCTTCCCGTGTCGCGAATCTCCGCGGCGCATTTCCCGGTTTGACGAGCTTTGTAAATCAGATTCACGCCGTGGCCTCGGCGTTCATCGCGCCGATCCGCGCATTCGCCGCGCACCTTCCCTCTTAGGACGGCGCCTTCGCCGCGGCCTTGATCTCCTGCTTGTAGGCGCGGACCCGGCCCAGGGACTCCTCGTCGACGATGTCCGCCACCGAGCGGTACGCGCCGTCGTCGCCGTAGTGGCCGGCCGCCTCGCGCCAGCCCTCCGGCCGTACGCCGAGCCGCTTGCCCAGCAGCGCGACGAAGATCCGGGCCTTCTGGTCGCCGAAGCCGGGAAGGGCTCCGACCCGCTGCAGGAGCTCCCGGCCGGTCGCCGCCTCCGTCCAGACGCGCTCGGCCGCCCCGCCGTACCGCTCCAGCACGACGCCGCTGAGAGCCTGCACACGGGCCGCCATCGCCTTGGGGTACCGGTGAAGCGCGGGCCGCTCGCTGAAGACCGCCACGAGCGCGTCAGGGGCGTACCGGGCCAGTTCCTCGGCGTCGGGGTCGTGCCCGAGTCGGCGCGCGAGTTCGTACGGCGCCGCGAACGCGCGCTCGAGGGGCACCTGTTGGTCGAGGAGCATCCCGATCAGCAGCGCCAGCGGGCTGCGGTCCAGCAGCGCGTTGGCCTCGGGATCGATGGGCAGCGAGATCGTCATGGCGTCCTCCGGAGAGCGTTCGGCTCTCATCCTGCACCGTCCGGACCGCCCCGGTCACCCGGGGTCACGACTCCCCGGTCAGGTCCGCAGATATGACGGTTCGCTGACGTGTCGTCCGGTTCCGTACCGGAACGGCCGTCGCGGTGCTCGAATAGGAGCATGACCGGCGAAGGAACACCTGTGGGCCGACGCATCGTCCTCGGCATGCTCGGCCTCGGGGCCGTGGGCGTCGCGATCGGCGCGCGCATTCAGAGCGGCGTGAACCGTGCCGTCGGCCCGGTCGGCGCCCGGGTCTCGGGCCTGATCCCGGCCGTCGGCGGATTCCGCTTCTACTCCGTCGTCGACTCGGTGAAACGTGTCGACCCTGTGCACTACCGCCTGAGCGTGGGCGGGCTGGTGGAACGCCCGCGTTCCTTCCGGTTCGCCGATCTGCAGGCGCTGCCGCAGACGCGGATGACCGACACGTTCCACTGCGTCACGGGCTGGACGGTGCCGGATGTCGCCTGGGCGGGCGTGGCCCTGCCCGACCTGCTCGACGTCGTGGGCGTACGGCCTGGGGCGAAGGGCGTCCGGTTCACCTCGTTCGACGGCGCGTACACCGAGACGCTCACGCTGGAGCAGGCGCGCCGCCGCGACGTGATCGTCGCCACCAGCATGCTGGGCGGACCGGTGAGCCACGAGCACGGCGGGCCGGTGCGGATGTACGTCGCCCAGATGTACGGCTACAAGTCGACCAAGTGGCTCGGCGGGATCGACCTGGTCGGCACGGTCAACCCGGGCTACTGGGAGACGCGCGGCTACGACGTTGACGCGTGGATCGGCCGGTCGAACGGATACACCTCATGATCCGGTTCACCCGCGCCGTACGGAGCGTGCACCACGCGACGGCCGTCCTCATGTTCGTCTGCCTGGTCACGGCGGCCATGCTGTACGTGCCGGCGCTGTCCGAGGCGGTCGGCCGGCGTCACCTCATCCGGGTGATCCACATCCTCGCCGGGCTCGGGCTGCCGGTCCCCGCGCTGCTCGGCTGGGCGTCACGGGCGTTCCGGGACGACGTCCGCCGGCTCGACCGGTTCTCCCCCGACGACTGGCGCTGGCTGCGGGGCCGGGACCGGCGGGCGACCGTCGGCGGCCGCGGGATCCACCCCGTCGGCAAGTTCAACGCCGGGCAGAAGCTCAACGCGGCGTTCGTCGCCGGCGCGATCCTCGTCATGCTCGGCACCGGGTCGATCCTCACGTTCCCGCATCCGTGGCCGGACAGCGTGCGCACCGGGGCGACCTTCGTCCACGACTGGCTGACCCTGGCAGTCTTCGTGGTGATCCTCGGCCACCTCTGGTACGCGCTCCGCGATCCTGGGGCGCTGTCCGGGATGTTCCTCGGTCACATCAGGCCGGAATGGGCGGCACGCCATCATCCGGCCTGGCTCGATGAGGCCCGCCCGCCAGAGCCGGCACCGGCAGAAGCGTCCGGAATCGACGACCCGATCCCGTCCCGTACGCCTTCGACCGGGAATTTGCCCCCTTCCGGTGAGCCGACCGTCCCCGGCGGGAACGCTGAGGAGGGCAAGGACGACCTGTCCCCCCGGAGGTCTTGACACTTCTTCGGGGGAGGACCGAGATTGGGCGCTGAGCGGGACGCAGGTGGACTGAGATCGTCTGGTGCGAGAGGTGTCCGCATGACCTCGACGCAGCTGGTTTGGCAGGCCGACGTACGAGACCCGGTGATCGGGCGGCTCCGCCGGGAGTTTCCCTCGATCTCCGGAGACGCCGTGGAACGCTGTGTCCGCGACGTCCGGCTGCGGGCCCGACATCTGGGAGTGGACCTGACGCCGAGGCTGGTCGAGGCGGTCGCGCGCGAGCACCTGATGTCGATGATCAAGTCGGAACCACCCTCGGGGCGAAGACCCGAACCCCTGTCGGGCGAGTAGGGTGAGTGGCCGGACACTGGACCACTAATCCCTCGCGCACCCGTCACGGGCGCGCATCGGGACGTACTCCGAAAAGGTAGAACGTGAGCGACCTGCGCGAGGTGGGCACCCGCGCCCCCGCGGACGCCGCTCCCAGGGTGTGTCCCGGGAATCCGGCCGTCAGGCGAGGCCGGCCGATGCGCGAACCCCTCGGCGCTCCCGCCGACACCCTGTGCGGGGAGGCGGCATGACACGGCGCGCCGCCCCGCCGCCGGACGCCGTTTTCACCGAGATGCTCCGCGCCGCGCGCGAGCTCCTGGCCGTCCGTAGCCCGCTCGACGCAGAGCTGATCGTCAGCGAGATGCTCGGCACCTGGTGGGGCAAGCGGCTCGCGCACGACGACGTCGAGAAGGTCATCGGGGAGGCGCTGGTCGACCACGCCGCCACGGCGCGCACCCCGGCCGCGCTCGCCCTGCTCACCGGCATCGCCGGGCTGGGCACGCCGCGCCAGGCCGCCAAGGCCGAGCGGGCCGCGCTGCCGCTCATGGAGGCCGGGGTCGCCCGGCCCGGCTGGGCCGACCACGTCGGCATGGTCGTCTCCGAGGAGTGCTACGTCTCCCGCGACGTCTACGGCGACCAGGACTCCATCGTCTGCACCTACAGCTACGGCGGCGAGGAGCGCCACGCGCTCGTTGTGATCGTCGATCACAACGAGCGCGGCATGGTGATCGACGCGTGGGTGTCCTCGCAGGTGGACAAGCTGCTCGGGTACTGCCGCAAGGAGGCCGAGGAGAACCCCCTCATGCGGTTCGAGCCGATCCCCCCGACGTACGCCCGCGCGCGGCTCGAGCGGGCCCTCGCCGTCACGGACGACACCGAGGACCCCCCGGTGAAGGACTCCTTCGGCAACTACCACGCGTTCGTACGGGCCCGGGTGCGCGCGCTCCCGCCCGGCGGCCGCTACCCCGACCCGCCCGTCCACGGTCACGACCGCCGGGCGACGATGGCGGCGCAGTTCCTCGCCTCGGACGAGGCCGAGGAGCTGTCGGACCGCTCCGCGGCGAGCCGCTGCGTCGACCGCATCATCGACTACGGCTGCGACCACGACTTCGGCCGCCCGCTGCGGGTCAGCCCGATCAAGTGCGAGACGTTCCTGCTGCACTGGCTGCCGCGCAAGGTGATGCTGTCGCCGGAGGAGCAGGAGGCGATGCCGCACGTGCTCGCGGCGTGGGTGCGGTGGGCGAGCCGGCGCACCGGGCTGCCCGAGGAGGGCGTGCGCCAGACGCTCGACAAGGTCTGGGACATCACCGGGAAGTTCGCCAAGGCGTACCGCGACCCGACGACCTTCGGGCTCGAGCGGGGGCTCGTGCAGCGGCTCCTGCCGGACGGCGATCTCGAGGCCCTGGCCCGGCGGGCCTTCGCGTCCCCGTTCCTGACAGGCGGGAACGCCGACATCGACCTCACCCGCCTCGACCCGTCCGTCGACGAGGACCGGCGCCTGCTGCTGGCGTTCGAGCACCCGGACGCCGACCCCGTGCACATCGAGGCCCACCTCCGGCTCGCCACCCGCATCTGGGACGGCGACCCGCCGCAGCTGTGGACGGTGGCCGAGCGCCTCCTCGACCGGGGGCACGACCGTCACTCCATCCTCCACCGGTTCATGGCGATCCTCCGCGAGACGGACGGCGATCCGCGGGCGTTCCGAGCCGCGCTCCTGGCCTTGCGCGACGCCCCCGACCTCTCCTGACGCCCCCAGCGCTGCTCGTGCCGCGCGATGCCCCGGCCGGACGCGGGTGCCCGCGGGGCGCCGCCGGTGTGGTGGCGGGCGTGCTGTAAACGCCGTCCAGCGGGCATGAACCTGCCATGACGACCATGGATCAACACGCGATCCTCACCCCCTCCCAGGCCCGTGAGGTGTTCCGGACGGGCGAGACGCCGGTGACCACGAGCGGCTGGTGCCGCGGCTACGTCCAGGCGAACCTCCTCGCCGTCCCCCGTGATCTCGCGTTCGACGCGCTGCTGTTCGCGGTGCGCAACCCGGCGGCCTGCCCGATCCTGGAGGTCACCGATCCCGGTGACCCGTACGCCCGCGAGGTCGCCACGGCCGATCTGCGCACCGACCTGCCCGCCTACCGCGTCTACCAGGACGGCGAGCTCGTCGCCGAGGTGCCCGACGCCACGGAGTACTGGCGGGACGACCTCGTCGCGTTCCTGATCGGGTGCAGCTTCACGTTCGAGGCGGCGCTCGCGACCGAGGGCGTGCCGCTGCGCCACATCGAGCAGGGCCGCAACGTCCCCATGTACGTCACGTCGCGGCAGTGCCGTCCCGCCGGGCGGCTGGCCGGCCCGCTCGTCGTGTCGATGCGGCCGATCCCCGCCGACCTGGTCGACGTCGCGATCGAGGTGACCGCGCGCTATCCGGCGATGCACGGCGCCCCGGTGCACGTCGGCGACCCCGCCGAGCTCGGGATCGGGAGTCTGGCGCTGCCGCAGTTCGGCGATAACGTGGAGTTCGATACCGGCGACGTCCCGGTCTTCTGGGCCTGCGGAGTGACTCCGCAGGCGGCCGTGATGGCGAGCGCTCCGCCGTTCGCGATCACCCACGCGCCGGGACGGATGCTGATCACTGACCGATCCGAGGAGAGCCTGGAGACATGATCGACCTCAACGCCGATCTCGGAGAGGGGTTCGGTCCCTGGCGCCTCGGCGACGATCTCGCCTTGCTGTCCATCGTCAGCAGCGCCAACGTCGCATGCGGCTTCCACGCCGGCGATCCGATGATCATGCGCCGTACGTGCGCGGCGGCGGTCGAGCGGGGCGTGGTGATCGGCGCTCAGGTGTCCTACCGCGACCTGGCCGGGTTCGGCCGCCGGGAGATGGACGTCGCCCCGGACGAGCTGACGGCCGAGGTGCTCTACCAGATCGCCGCGCTGGACGGGATCGCCCGGGCCGAGGGCGACCGGGTCCGCTACGTGAAGCCGCACGGCGCGCTGTACAACCGGATCGTGCGCGACCCGGTCCAGGCCGAGGCCGTGGCCGCCGCGGTGAAGGCGTACGACCCGGCGCTGCCGGTGCTCACGCTGCCCGGCTCGGCGCTGCACGACGTGACGGACCTCACCATCGTCAACGAGTGCTTCGCCGACCGCGCCTACACGCCGGCGGGCAGACTCGTCCCGCGCCGCGAGCCCGGCGCGGTGATCCACGACGTGGCGCAGGTGGCCGAGCGAGCCCTGCGGATGGCCGTCGACGGCGTGGTCGAGGCCACGGACGGGACGGAGATCCCGGTGAACGCCCGGTCGATCTGCGTACACGGCGACACGCCCGGGGCCGTCGAGCTCGCGCAGGCGGTCCGGAAGGCCCTGGAGAACACCGACGTCCCGTTGGGGTCGTTCGCGTGAGAGTACGACGCGCGGGCGACGCGGCCCTGCTGATCGAGAGCGAGGCGCCGCACCGCCTGCACGCCGCGGTGCGGGCGCTCGCGCTGCCGGAGGTCGTCAACGTCGTGCCCGGAGCCCGTACCGTCCTGGTCACGGTCAGGTCGGGCACCGAGCTGGGCCGCCTGGGTCCGCTGCTCGCCGACCTGTCGCTGCCGGAGCTCGACGAGATCTCCGGCGAGCCACTGCGGTTCCCCGTCGTCTACGACGGGGAGGACCTGGACGAGGTCGCCGAACTCACGGGACTGTCCCGCGAGGAGGTGGTCACGCGCCATTCGAGCGTCGAATACGTCGTCGCCTATCTCGGGTTCTCCCCCGGCTTCGCCTATCTCACCGGGCTGGACGAGGCCCTACACCTACCCCGCCGGGACTCCCCGCGTACGGCCGTGCCCACGGGCTCGGTCGCGATCGCGGGTCCGTACGCCGCGGTCTACCCGACACCGTCGCCGGGCGGCTGGCGGCTGCTCGGGCGTACGACGATGAGGCTGTGGGACATCGACCGGGAGCCTCCCGCGCTGCTGTACCCGGGGGCGCGGGTCCGGTTCGCCCCGGAGCGGGCCACCGCCCGCGGCGGGGACCTCGACCGGGTTCGAGCAGGCTGAGGCGGCCGCGTGGGAACCATCGAAGTCCTCCGTCCCGGCCCGCTCTGTACGGTGCAGGACCTCGGTCGGCCTGGGTACGCCCACCTCGGGGTACCGCAGTCCGGCGCGGCGGACGCCGACAGCCTCCGGCTGGCCAATCGCCTGGTCGGCAACCCCGAGGACGCCGCCGCGCTCGAGCTCACCTTCGGCGGCGCCGCCCTGCGGTTCCACGCGGCGGCCTGGATCGCGGTGACCGGCGCCCCGGTACGGGTGCGCCCGGGCGCGATGAACGCTCCCTGCCATTTTCCGGCGGGCGCCACGGTGGAGTTCGGGACGCCACCCGCGGGTGTCCGTACGTACGTCGCCGTCCGGGGCGGTCTGGACGTCCCGCCCGTTCTCGGCAGCCGTTCGACGGACCTGCTGTCCGGGCTGGGGCCCGCTCCGCTGACGGCCGGGGACCGGCTCGCCATCGGCCGCTCGTCCGAGCCGATCACCGTGGACGTCGCGCCCGGCTACGAGCCGGAGGAGGAACCGGTGCTCCGGATCATCGCCGGGCCGCGCGACGACTGGTTCGAGAGCCTCGAACCGCTCGTCCAAGGGCCGTACGAGGTCAGCTCGCACAGCAACCGGGTGGGGGTACGGCTGGAGGGGCCACCACTCGCCCGGCGGCGGGAGGGCGAACTGCCGAGCGAGGGAATGGTCACCGGAGCGCTGCAGGTGCCCCCGAGCGGCCGGCCCATCATCTTCCTCACCGATCACCCGACCACCGGCGGCTATCCGGTCGCGGCCGTCCTGACGATCGCCGACCTGAGCCGCGCCGGGCAGCTCCGCCCAGGACAGCGCGTCCGATTCCGCCTCGTCACCCCCTCCTGACCTGCCCGTCAGGACGGCCGCACCCTCCTCAGAACGGCAACCCGCGTCGGGACGGCGGCACCCGTGAGGACGGGACGCGAATCGCGGCGGCGGCACGCTCGGCAGGACTACGAGGTACGGGCGCCGCGAACGTCCCAGTCGTTCTCCCCGACGACGATCCCGTCCCGCCCATCGACGATCATCTCCCGCTCCGCCAGGGTGTCGAGGCAGGCCCGTACCGTCTCCTCGTCCATGCCGGTCGTCGCGGCGATGTCGCCAAGGCTCATGGGCCGACGTACGGTGGCGATCGCCTCGTAGACGATCATCTCGTCCTGGGTCAGCGCCTGCGTGTCGCGTCCGGCCAGGGCGGGGTCCGGCCCGTCGGCCCGCGGCGCGCCCTCCTGGTTCAGGTCCTCCGGATCGCGTCCGGCGTCGTTCGGTGCGCGTTCGGTCATGGGGAACTCCTCCCGCCGAGTTCGGCTCGCTGACGACATGTCCGCGTGCCCCTCGGTCGTCGTCTCAAACCTCCCCAAACCTGTCCGGCGCAGGTGAGGAGGGCCGAATCGGGGGCATGGGCCTGGAGACCCTTTTGACGGACGATGGAGAGACCGATGACGCACCCGCATCCGGATCCCGACCCGTACTCGGAGCTGGAGGAGGGGATCCCAGATCTGGAGGAGTCCTACCCGGAGCGGCAGTGGTCGGAGGATCCGCAGCGCGCGCCGGTTCCGCAGGACGAGCCCGTCGGCCTCGACGAGTTCGGGACGACCGCGGAAGAACAACGTGAGGGCGAGTCCCTGGAGGGCCGCCTGAGAAGAGAGCAGCCCGATCCGGCGCTCGGCGCCCCCCACCGGGGCGAGGACTGGCCGGACGCCGAGGCACGCGAGTTCGACCCCGTCCGGGAGAACGAGACCCCGCGCCGGGCCGGCCGGCTGGTCGCCCCGGACGAGGGTGTGCGCACCGACACGGAGAAGGACGCCGTCGCCGAGGAGGTCGGACCCGACCGGGCCGGCTTCCTCCCCGAGGAGCAGGCCATGCGAATCGAGGAGGAAAGCCCTTGACAACCGTCCGGCCCCGCCGCGCCAGGCGGCGGGTCGGGCTGCGTTGATCGCCGAGGGGCTCATGGAGTCCTTCCAGGTTCCGTCGGGAAGCAGCGTGCACACGACGGCGATTCGACGCTCGGATCGGGCATAAACGCGTTCGGCCCGGACATGGCTTCCCGAGAGACCGGACGCTTCGACATCGGAGGGGGACGTCATGACAGCGCCGGAGGACAAGGACCGTCAACTCGATCAGGTCCGCGTCAACCCGAACCACGGCTCACGGCTGACGACCGACCAGGGGATCCCGGTTGACGACACCGACAACTCTCTCCAAGCGGGAGAGCGGGGTCCCACGCTCATGGAGGACTTCCACTTCCGTGAGAAGATCACCCACTTCGACCATGAGCGGATCCCGGAGCGGGTCGTGCACGCACGCGGCGCGGGCGCCTACGGCCACTTCGAGGTCACGGATCCGCTCACCGAGTACACCACGGCGGAGTTCCTTCGGGACACGTCGCTGCGCACGCCGGTGTTCGTGCGCTTCTCGACCGTCGGCGGCTCGCGAGGGTCGTCCGACACCGTGCGCGACGTCCGCGGGTTCGCCACCAAGTTCTACACCGGCCAGGGCAACTTCGACCTGGTCGGCAACAACATCCCGGTGTTCTTCATTCAGGACGGGATCAAGTTCCCCG
>JBJMIW010000360.1:0-17347 GCA_045806665.1 Actinoallomurus sp. | reverse complement strand
CGCAGGTAGTCGCGTACGACGTACTCGCCCAGCCGGTCGGGCGTGGGCGCGAAGACGCGCCCGCCGTTGCGCCGCGCGACCTCCTGGACGAATGACACCAGGCGTTCGTCGTCGGCGAGCATGAAGATATTCAGCGTCGCGCGCCGCCGGGTCATCTTGTCCACTTCGGCGAGCGTCAACTCCAGCGTCTCGCGGGACGGCGGCCAGTCGAAGGACGAGCGGCCGTCCCTCAGCAGATGTGCGGTCGGTTCGCCGTCCGTGATGATCAGGACGATGGGCTCGTGCTCGGGATGCTTCTCGAGGTGGCGTCCCGCGATGAGCAGCGCGTGGTGCAGGTTCGTCCCCTGCACCATGTCCCAGTCCAGGCCGGCCAGTTCGGTGGGCGGGAGGACCCGCGCGTAGTTCGAGAACCCGATCACCTGGATCACGTCCTGCGGGTACTTGCCGGCCACCAGCGTGTGCAGGGCGAGCGCGGTCTGCTTCGCCGAACCCCACGTACCACGCAGCGCCATTGAGTACGACAGGTCGACGAGCAGGCAAACCGCCGCGGACGTACGACGCTCGGTCTCGAGGACCTCGAAGTCATCCACCGTCAGACGCACGCCGGGCCTCCCGGATCGGTGCGCACCGCGGCGCAGCGCGTTCGAGACCGTCCGTACGACGTCGATCGGCTGTTCGTCGCCGTGCTGCCAGGGGCGGCTGCCGCCGGTCAGCTCGCCGGCCTGGCCCGCGTCGGACTGGTCGTGATCGCCGCGCCGAGCGGTGTCCAACTGGGCGAAGACCCGGCGCAGCGCCGTCTCCCCGAGGCGTCGTACCCCCTTGGGCGTCAGCTCGAGAGAACCACCCCGGCGCTTGAGGTAGCCCTGGCGCTCGAGTTCCGCCTCGATGCGGCGAAGCTCGGCGAGGTCGTCGACCGCCTGCCGTCCCAGGGCCCGGCGCACCGCCTCCTCGTCGATGTCGTCCAGCCGCGCGCCGGGGTAGTCCTGCCGAATCGCGCCCTCCAGCTCCGCCAGGTCCGCGAGCTCCTCCAGGGCGGTCGTCGCGTCGCCCACGGACATCGGGTCGTCACCGGACATGCGCTCGGATCCGGACCAGTCGAGGTCGGGCCGGCGCTGCCGCAACGAGGACGAGAGCCGTTCCATCTCCATGGCCAGACCGGCGTCCTCCAGCGTCTGGGCCATGAGCGCGGCGAGCTCCGCGCGTTGCTCGGGGGTCAGCGAGGCGAGCAGCCGTTCGGTGGCCGCGGCGCGCCGCGCCAGGGAGTCGACGAGCTCCTCGAGATTCTGCGGGTCGTCCGGGAAGAACTCGCCGTACTCCCGCATGAATGCGTCGAAGTCCTCTTGGGTGTGCTCTCCCCGGGCGTCCTTCTCCAGCATGTCGTTCAGCGCGGCCATCATGTCCTTGACCCGTTGCATCGCCGCCGGGTCAGGGTCGCTCAGCGCCTGCTTCATCCCGCGGAACTGCGCGTCCAGCACGTCACGGCGCAGCAGGTCCTTGAGCTCCTCGAACGTCCGCCGGGCGTCCGGCGACCGCCAGTCGTACGACGCCAGGCGCCGTACGGCCTGCGCGGTGTCGTTCGGGAGGGTGTCGAGCTCGGCCTCCCGCAGCCGCGCGTCATCGCTCGGGTCCGGGAAGAGCGCGGCGCGCTCCTGGCCGATCGCCCGGTCGAGCAGGGACCGCGCCTCGTCCAGCGTTCCGTCGAGGCGTCCGCGTCCGCGCAACTCCTGGCGGCGGGACCTGACCTGCCGGAGCAGGTCGTCGAGGCCGCGCCGTCGCTGCGCGCCGGGCAGCCCCCGGCGCAGCAGGTCGCGCAGCGCGTCGCCCGGGTTGGTGCCCTCCAGCATCGAATCGCCCATGGCGTCCAGCGCGGCGCGCACGTCGTACGGGGGCGCGAGCGGGTCCGGCCCCTCGTGGTACGGACCGTAGCGGTATTCGGCCACGGCGACCTCCTCCCTCGCTACGTCAGGGCCCGCGCCAAGTCGGGCCTCTGCCAGATCAGGGCCAACGCGACGTCACGGGACCTTATATCGCCGCGGTACGTCAGGTCCGGTACGTCGTCGTTCCGTCTTCGGTGTCCTTGGACAGCCGGCGCATCAGATAGAGCCCCTCCAGCGCGAACTCCAGCGCGGCCGCCGCGTGTCCCGGTGATTCGCCCTCCATCCCGAGGCTGTCCAGGATCCGCGCCAGCCCGGGAACGGGACCGATCCGGTGGAGCAGCTCGGCCGCGGCCACCACCTCGCCGGAATCGACCGTCGCGCCGCGGTCGAACCGGTCGACCAGGCCGCTGAGATCGACGGGGCCGAGCGTGCGCCGCCAGGTCTCCGCGGTGGCCCTGCGGAGCAGGTGCGCGAGCACCTCCTCCTCCCGGCCCTCCTCGCTGACCTCGAACTCCACCTTGCCGAGGAGGGTCGGCACGATCGACGGCAGATCGCACACGCGCGCGACCGGCTGTTCCTCACCGGCGATGGCCGCACGGCGCAGCGCGGAGGCCGAGACGGTCTCGGTGGCGGCGATCGCGAACCGCGCGGACACGCCGGACCGCGTGTCCACTGCCGGAGACTCACGGACCAACCGGGTGAACCGTGCGATGACCTCCATCAGGTGCACCGGAACCGCCGCCGCGACCTCGGCCTCTTGGCCGATCAGCACGAGTTCCTCGTCGACGTCCAGGGGGTAGTGCGTACGGATCTCCGCGCCGAAGCGGTCCTTCAGCGGCGTGATGATCCGACCCCGGTTCGTGTAGTCCTCCGGGTTCGCGCTCGCCACCAGCAGGATGTCCAGCGGCAGCCGTAGGTTGTAGCCGCGGATCTGCACGTCCCGTTCCTCCAGGACGTTGAGCAGCGAGACCTGGATGCGCTCGGCGAGGTCCGGCAACTCGTTCACGCAGAAGATGCCTCGGTTGGTGCGCGGGACCAAGCCGTAGTGGACCGTCTCCGGGTCCCCGAGCGTACGGCCCTCCGCGACCTTGATCGGGTCGATGTCACCGATGAGGTCGCCCACACTGGTGTCCGGGGTGGCGAGCTTCTCCCCGTACCGGTCGTCCCGGTGCGTCCAGCCGACGGGCAGGTCGTCGCCCGCCTCGGCGAGCAGCCGGCGGCAGCGCACGCACGCCGGGGCGTACGGGTGATCGTTGATCTCGCAGCCCTCGACGACCGGAGTCCACTCGTCGAGCAGCCCGCCGAGCGTTCGGATCAGCCGCGACTTGCCCTGCCCGCGCTCACCGAGGAGGACCAAGTCGTGCCCTGCGAGAAGCGCACGCTCCACATGGGGCAGAACCGTGTCGTCGAACCCGACGATGCCCGGAAACCGGGACTCCCCGGAACGCAACCGGGTCAGCAGATTCTGCCGGATCTCGGCCTTGACGGACCGGTGGACATGGCCGCCGGCCCGGAGCTCGCGGAGTGTTGCTGGTCGCGTGTTCACTGTGGGTACCGCTCCTCACTCGCTGGACGGCCGGCGCTCGTCGTGGCGCAGCCACGCGGTCGAGCACCACCGGCCACCCGGTCCGCTCGCTGTGTCCGGCTCGCCGCGTTCAACTGCTGCTCACCCTGCTCACTCGCTTCGCGGGCAGTCTGGTTTCTCGGCTGCCCACTCCGCTCGCTCGTCGGGGTCGCTCCCCGTCGACCCTATGCCGGGATCTTCACCGTCGCATCTGACCAGGGGGCGAGTCGCCCACAGGCGGCCGACCGGTCACGGGCGGCGGGGACCGTTCCCGCCTGTCGGCGAGGCCCGTTCCGGTCATCCGAGACGATCATGGACACCGTGGCTTCCGCCGGTGACTGTGGTTTGGTAGACCGTAAGCATCGGACCCATGGGGGAGGAGGGGGGCGATGGCACGCTTCGGCGACGGGTTGGCGGTCGGACCGGACCTGATCGGGGCCGCGGAGTCCGCGGTCATGCAGGCGGTCGCGCCTCTCGACGGGCCGCCGGACCTGCTGTTCGTCTTCGTGTCCGCGCCGAGCCCGGACGCCGTCGAGCCGGCGGCACGGCGGGCGATAGAGGTGGCGGGCACCCCGAATGTCATCGGCTGTGGTGCTTCGGGAGTGATCGGCGGGAACCAGGGGGTCGAGGGCGCCAGCGCGGTGAGCGCCTGGGCGGCCCGGCTTCCCGAGGCCCGGATCGAGCCCTTCCGGCTGGAGACGCTGAAGTTCCCCGCCTCGGAGACCGAGTCGCTGCCGCGGCTGGCGGTCGTCGGCATGCCGCAGACCCGGGACGACGACGTGGTGGCGGTGCTGCTGGCCGACCCGTACACCTTCCCGGTCGACGCGTTCGTCGAGCGGTCCGGCGAGGTGTTGCCCGGGCTTCCGCTCGTGGGTGGCCTGGCGACCGGTCATGGCGGCCGCGGGACGACTCGGCTCTTCGCGGACGGGGAGATCGTCGACTCCGGGGCCGTCGGAGTGCTCCTCGGCGGATCGCTGATGATGTCGACCGTGGTCAGCCAGGGCGCCCGGCCCATCGGTCCGCCGATGGTCGTCACCAAGGCCGAGGACAACGTCCTGTACGAGCTGGCCGGCATGCCCGCGCTGGCCAAGCTCGAGGAGGTCGTGGCCGGGCTGCCGGACGGCGAGCGCGGCCTGGTCGAGGCGGGGTTGCTGATCGGCGTTGCCATGGACGAGTACGCCGATCAGCATGAGCGCGGCGACTTCCTGGTCCGCGGCGTGATCGGCGCGGATCCGGAGGTGGGGGCGCTGGCCGCCGGGGAGATCATCGAGGTCGGCCGCACCGTCCGCTTCCACGTACGCGACGCCGGGGCAGCGGACGAGGATCTCACCCATCTCCTGGGTGATCTGGACCTGACACCGATCGAGGGCGCGCTGCTGTTCTCGTGTTCGGGCCGGGGCCGGGCGATGTTCCCCGACTCCGATCACGACGTGCGCGCGCTCCGCGACGTGCTGGGCAGGCCGGGGATCGGCGGGTTCTTCGCCGCCGGAGAGATCGGACCGGTCGCCGGGCGGAACCACGTGCACAGCTTCACGGCGTCCATCCTGGCCTTCGGGCCTGGCGGCAAGGAGGGCCCCGCGTGACCGCGGGACTCCTCGGGAGCGAGGAGGGCAGCGCGTGACCGGCTGTGTCCTCGCGGTGGACGTCGGCGGCACCAAGATGGCCGCCGCGCTCGTCGAGCCGGGCGGGCGGATCGCCGCGTACGAGCGGATCGCGACGCCGCAGCCGCCGCACGCCGACGCCGAGACCCTCTGGCGGACGGTGCTCAGCGTCATCGACAAACTGCCGGCCGAGAGGCTCGCCGGTGTCGGGGTCGGGTGCGGCGGGCCGATGAGCTGGCCGAGCGGGAAGGTCTCGCCGTTGAACATGCCGGCGTGGCGGGGGTTCCCGCTGCGCGAGCGGCTCCAGGAGCGTTTCCCGGGCCTGCCGGTCCGGCTCCACAACGACGCGGTCGCGGTGGCGGTCGGGGAGCACTGGCGCGGCGCCGGTCGCGGGCGCGACGACATGCTGGGCATGGTCGTCTCGACCGGTGTGGGCGGCGGGCTGATCCTCGGAGGCCGCCTCGTCGACGGCGTGAGCGGCAACGCCGGGCACATCGGCCACGTGATCGTGGATCATGAGGGCCCACCGTGCGAGTGCGGCGGTCGTGGCTGCCTGGAGGCGATCGCCCGGGGACCCGGACTTGCGGCCTGGGCGCGCGAGCAGGGCTGGCCGGGCGAGACGGGGAAGGAACTCTCCGATGACGCCGCGCGAGGACACCCCATCGCCGTCCGGGCGATGAACCGTGCGGGATGGGCGCTCGGCGTGGCCATCGCCTCCGCGACGCACCTGTGCGATCTGGAGGTGGTGGCCATCGGCGGCGGACTGTCCCAGGCCGGACCGCTGCTCTTCCGGCCGCTCGAGGACACGCTGCGGGCGCACGCCCGGATGGAGTTCGCTCGGCAGGTCCGGGTCGTACCGGCCGCGCTGGGGCAGATGGCGGGCATTGTCGGAGCCGCGGCGTTCATCCTCGCAGCCGACCGCTACTGGACCGCGGACTGACCCATTTTCGTGCAACGGTGCCGCGCAGGCCCGACACCGCCAGGGGCACGCTCACGTCGACCCAGGTCGTCGCCGTGGGAGACTCATGCCATGAACGGTCCCGTCAGCGTCGATGAGGTTCATGCGGCTCGTGAGGTGCTGCGTGATGTCACCGTCACCACCCCGATCCTGGAGTCCCGGTCGCTGTCGGCGAAGGTCGGCGGCCCGGTCCTGCTCAAATGCGAGAACCTCCAGCGCGCGGGGTCGTTCAAGGCGCGCGGCGCGTACGTCCGCATCGCCCGCCTGACCGAGGAGGAGCGGGCGCGCGGCGTGGTCGCGGCCAGTGCCGGAAACCACGCGCAGGGCGTGGCACTGGCCGCCACACTGCTCGGCTGCAAGAGCGTCGTCTTCATGCCCGAGGGCGCCCCGCTGCCGAAGGTCGCCGCGACCCGGGCGTACGGCGCGGAGGTCGTCTTCGGCGGGCCGGGCGTGGACGCCTGCCTGGCGGCCGCCAAGGCCTACGCCCGTGACAACGGCGCCGTCTTCATCCACCCGTTCGACCACCCTGACGTGGTGGCGGGGCAGGGCACGGTGGGCCTGGAGATCCTCGAGCAGTGCCCGGACGTCCGCACCATCGTGGTCCCGGTCGGGGGCGGCGGCCTGATCGCGGGGATCGCCGCGGCCGTCAAGGAGCTTCGCCCCGACGTGCGGGTGATCGGCGTCCAGGCGGAGCGCGCGGCGGCCTTCCCGCCGTCGCTGGCCGCGGGCCGTCCCGTGGCCGTCGAGCCGGCCGGCACCATGGCCGACGGCATCGCGGTCGGCCGGCCGGGAGACCTCACGTTCGAACTGGTCTCCAAGTTCGTCGACTCGGTCGTCACCGTCTCGGAGGAGACCCTGTCCCAGGCCCTGCTCAACTGCCTAGAACGCTCCAAGCAGGTCGTCGAGCCCGCCGGTGCGGTCGGCGTCGCCGCGCTCCTGGACCGGCCGCAGATGTTCGAGCCGCCGGTGGTGACGGTGCTTTCCGGGGGAAACATCGACCCGCTGCTGCTGTCCAAGGTCCTCCGCCACGGGTTGGCGGTGGCGGGCCGCTACCTGATGTTCCGCGTCCGGCTCCCGGACCGGCCCGGTGCACTGGTGACACTGCTCAGCGAGCTGGCCGAGCTGGGGGTCAACGTCCTGGACGTCGTGCACCAGCGCACCGCCGCCCGGTTGAACGTCGACGAGGCGGAGGTGCTGCTGCACCTGGAGACCCGCGGCCCGGACCACTGCGACGAGGTGCTCGGCCGCCTGCGCGCCGAGGGCTACAGCCTCAGCTTCAGCTGACCGCGCCGAGGATAGGTCTCAACTCCGCCCGGGGTCGGACTCTCCGGTCGACCTGACCCGGCATCCCACTTCGATCCTGGCTTAATCGGTTGTGCCCGCATTCGGGCGCAACGTACGGTCGTGGCGCGATCGCCACGCCGGAGTGTCGTACGCGTCTGATACGACCGGTGCACAATCCCACTTATCGTTCGATGCGGGGAACCAGTGTCCGACATCATCGTTGCTGAAGGACTGGCCAAGCACTACGGAAAGGTCATCGCGCTGGACGGCGTGGACCTTCGCGTGCCGGCCGGCACCGTTCTCGGTCTGCTCGGTCCCAACGGCGCCGGCAAGACCACCACCGTCCGCATTCTCACCACGCTGCTGCGACCGGACGCGGGCCACGCGTCGGTCGCCGGTCATGACGTCGTCCGCGAGCCGGGCGCCGTCCGCAAGATCATCGGGCTCTCCGGGCAGTACGCCGCGGTGGACGAGCACCTCACCGGCCGAGAGAATCTCGAGATGGTCGGCCGGCTCTACCACCTCGGCGCCAGGACCGCTCGCGAGCGTGCCGGAGAGCTGCTCGACCAGTTCGCCCTGAGCGACGCGGCCGACCGGGTCACGAAGACCTACTCCGGCGGCATGCGCCGCCGCCTGGACCTCGCCGCGAGCCTCGTCGCCAGGCCGCAGGTCATCTTCCTCGACGAGCCGACGACCGGCCTGGACCCGCGCAGCCGCCTCGGCATGTGGGACGTCATCCGCGAGCTGGTCCGCGAGGGTTCCACGCTGCTGCTCACCACGCAGTACCTCGAGGAGGCCGACGCGCTGGCCGACGACATCGCGATCATCGACCGCGGCAAGGTGATCGCCAAGGGCACGGCCGACGAGCTGAAGGCGCAGGTCGGGGGCGAGCGCGTGGAGCTCACCGTCGCCGACCGTTCGGAGCTGGCGAAGGCCGCCGACGCGCTGCGTCGGGTGTCGGCCGACGATCCCGTCGTCGATGAGGACAGCCACCTGGTGACCGTCCAGGTCACCGGCGGTACCCGTTCCCTCGCCGAGGTCGTCCGCGAGCTGGACGCGGCCGGGGTGGAGGCGCAGGACCTGGCGCTGCGCCGCCCCACGCTCGACGAGGTCTTCCTGTCTCTGACCGGTCACGCCGCCGACGAGGAGTAGCCCCATGAGCGTTCCCTACGCCGTCGCAGACGCGGCGGTCATCACCCGTCGTCACCTGAAGCACACGACGCGGATCCCCGAGCTGCTGTTCTTCTCGATCATGCAGCCGATCATCTTCATCCTGCTGTTCACGGTGGTCTTCGCCAACGCGATCAAGATCCCGGGCATGGACTACAAGAACTACATGATGCCCGCGATCTTCGTGCAGACCATGGCGTTCGCGACCGCGGGCACCTCCGTCGGTCTCGCCGACGACCTGCACAAGGGGCTGATCGACCGGTTCCGGTCGCTGCCGATGGCCCGGTCGGCGGTGCTGGTCGGCCGGCTGGTCGCGGAGGCGGCGCGTAACACGCTGACGCTGTTCATCATGGTGGCGGCCGGATACGCCGTCGGCTTCCGGTTCCAGAACGGCGTCGTACCGGCCATCGGCGGCATCCTGCTGCTGATCGCCTTCGCGTTCGCGTTCTCCTCGATCGGGACCGTGATCGGCCTGGGGGTCAAGTCGGTTGAGGCGGCGAACATGGCCGGCATGATCTGGATCTTCCCGCTGACCTTCCTGAGCAACGGGTTCGTCGCAATGAGCAGCCTGCCTGGGTGGCTCCAGGGGGTCGTCCGGTACAGCCCCGTGACGACGATGAACGACGCGTCCCGTGCCCTGTTCTACGGTCACGGCCGGGCGATCGCGGCGCCGACCCTGCAGTCGCTCGCCTGGATCGTCGGCATCACGCTCGTGTTCCTGTTCCTCGGCGTCCGCCAGTACCGCAAGGCCGCGAGCCGCTGAAACCGCTGCATCGGTGCAGCGCTACGGGAGAATCGCTCAGCGACCGGACGACCCGGTGACCTACGCGTAGGCCACCGGGTCGTCGGGTGCGGCGCGCCGCCGAGCGCGCCGGATGTCAGAGCCCTGTTCAAACGGCGGGCCTGCTGTCAGAGCCCTGCTGAGACGGCGGGCCTACCTTCGGTGTAGACCCAAGCCTTGAACAGCTTGTCCAGGTTCTTGTGGGTGAAGTGCTCGGTGAAGGCGATGAACTGCGCCGTCGTGGCGTTGCCGTAGCGGTGCTCCGCCGGCCACGCCTTGATCAGCTGGAAGAACACCTTGTCACCGACGGCCTTGCGGATCTCGTGGATCGTCATCGCGGCCCGCGTGTAGGTGAGGTCGTCGAAGATGTGGTCACGGCCTGGGTCGGCGACCTTGCCGCTCCAGTCGGTGCTCGGGGAGTTGTACGCCTGGTCGAACAGCTGCTGTGCCGTCTGACCGCCGTGCTGCTCGCTGTAGAGCCACTCGGAGTAGGTCGCGAACCCCTCGTTCAGCCAGATGTGCTTCCACTGCGCCGGGGTCACGGCGTCGCCGAACCACTGGTGTCCCAGCTCGTGAGCGAGCAGGTCCGCACTCGGGATCGCGCCCGCCGACCGCCGCGCGTACACCGGACGGCCCTGCGTCTCCAGGGAGTACCCGACCTTCGGGGCGAGCACGTCGATGCCGCCGACCGAGCCGAACGGGTAGCGGCCGTACAGCTTCTGCTCCCACTCGATGACGTCGGAGGTCGCTCGGTTGAAGTCGTCCGAGGCCGTGGCGGACTCCACCGCGGTCGGGTCGACGGCGGTGATGTTGCGCAGACCGCTAGGGGTGCGCGTGTCCTTGACGTCGAAGTGGCCGATCGCCACCATGACGAGCTCGCTCGCCGTCGGCTGCCGGTCCACCCAGCGGAACGTCGTGGTAGACCCGTGCATGTGCGTGCCGGCCGGCTCGCCGTTGGCCAGCACCTGCAGGCCCTTCGGTACCGTGATGGTGAAGTCGTACGTCGCCTTGTCGTCGGTGCTGTCGTTGACTGGGTACCAGGTCGCGGAGCCGAACGGCTGGGACAGCGCCACGGCGCCGTCGTGTGTCTGGATCCAGCCGGAGATGCCGAGCGCCTTGTCATTGATCATCTGCGGCACGCCGGAGTAGGCGACCTCTACGGTGAACGACCGGCCCTTGCGCAGGCCGTGCGGGGGAGTGATCATCAGCTCCTGCGCGCCCGTGCGCCGGTACTCCGCCGCCTGTCCGTCGACCTTCAATTTGCTGATCTTCAGCGGGCCGAGGAAGTCCAGGTCGAACCGGGAGAGGTTCTGCGTCGCAGTAGCGGAGATGGTGGCGTGCGCGTTGATCGCCTTCGTACCGGAGTCGTACGCGAGCGACAGGCTGTAGTGCCGGGCGTTGTAGCCGCCGTTGCCCATGTCGGGGAAGTACGGGTCTCCGGCGCCGGGCGCGCCTGGGGTGAAGCCGGTCTCGGCCTGAGCGGCGGAAAGGGGGGTGAGCAGGCCGGCCGCCGCCACGACGGCGGCGATCGACAGAGCTCGTGGGGTAAGCCTTGCCATGCAACTCTCCAGTTGTCTTCTGTGGCGCGACGCCCGTGGGGTAACGCGGACACAGCATGCTCTGTTGCACCATGGTCCACAAGGGCGCTCTCACCACGCGGTCGGGCGTGTCTTTCCGTACAGCCAGACCTGGAACATCCTGCCGAGGTCCTTGCCGGAGACGCGTTCGGCGAGCGAGATGAACTGCGCGGTGGTCGCGTTGCCATCCCGGTGCTCCCGCGTCCAGGCCTGCAGGATCGCGAAGAATTTCGCGTCGCCCACCTTCTGCCGCAGCACGTGGAGGGTCATCGCGCCGCGCTCGTACACCGTGCGGCCGAACAGCTGGGCGCGGCCCGGCGCGGCCGGGGCGACGCCCCACAGGTCCGGACTGTCGAGCTGCCGGTAGCGCTGGTCGAACTGCGACTGCACGGACGGCCCGGTGCCGCTCCGCTCGCCCCACAACCACTCCGCGTACGTCGCGAAGCCCTCGTTGAGCCAGATGTCACTCCATCGGGTGATCGTGACGCTGTCGCCGAACCACTGGTGCGCCAGCTCGTGCGCGATCGTGGTCGGGTCGGCGCCCATCGTCGCGCCGTACTCCGGCTTGGTCTGGGTCTCCAGCGCGAACCCCACCTGGACGTTGTCGACGACGCCTCCGGCCGTCGCGAACGGGTACGGTCCGAACAGCTTCGCCCACGCGTCGACGACCCGTGCGGTCGTGTCGTAGAGCTTGTCCGCCGTGGTCGTCGTGACCGCCGGGTCGACCGCCGCGTACACCGGGACGCCGCCGGGCGTACGGCCGGTGCGGACCTTGAACCGTCCCACGTCGACCATCGCGAGGTAGGTCGCCATCGGGGCGTCCTCGCGCCAGCTGTAGGTCGTCGAGTTCCCGGTGGTGCTGGTGCCGGTCGGCCGTCCATTGGCGATGGCGGTCAGGCCGCGCGGCACGGTCAGCCGGAAGCCAAACGTCGCCTTGTCGCCGGGGTGGTCGTTGGACGGGAACCACGTGTGCGCCCCGCTCGGCTCGTCGCCGGTGAAGACACCGTCCGAGGTCGGGAGCCAGCCGTACCGGCCCAGCGCCGAATCGTCGATCTGACGGGGGTTCCCGGAGTACCCGACCCGGACGGCGAACCTCTTGCCCGGGGCGATCGGTGCGGGCGCGGTGACGACGAGTTCGCTGCCGGTACGGGTGTACGAGGCGGCCTTGTCGTCGACCGTGACCTCGGAGACGTTCAGCCCGGTGAGGTCCAGGTCGAAGCGTGTCAATGGGCTGGTCGCCACGGCCGTGACCGTTGCGGTCGCGACCAGTTCCGGCGTGGCCCGGGGCGTGACGCGCAGGTCCAGGTCGTAGTGCTGCACGTCGTAGCCGCCGTTGCCGTCACCGGGGACGTAGGCGTCTCCGATGCTCGCGGCACCGACGGCCGGCGCCGCCGCGGCGCCGGCCGGTGACCCGGCGGCGCCCCCGTTGGACGAGCAGGCGGTGAGCACGCCGACGAGCAGCGCGCTTGCGGTGATCCGGGAGGAGGGAAATCTCACCGCCCCAGCCTGACCGCAAATCGGCGATAAAGCGAACTCGCCGTTTTGCTCGATCCGGCCCACGAAACGGCAGGACCGGACCGGCGGCCGCGCCTTCTTCAAGAAAATTTTGCCTGTCCCTTACGGGAGATCTCCGCCGATCCGGGTGATCGCCGACTACAGATTTCCGCGGCGTTCCTGCTCGCGCTCGATCGCCTCGAAAAGGGCCTTGAAATTGCCCTTCCCGAAGCCGAGCGAGCCGTGCCTTTCGATCAGTTCGAAGAAGACCGTCGGTCGGTCCTGCACCGGCTTGGTGAAGATCTGCAGCAGGTACCCGTCCTCGTCGCGGTCGACCAGGATCCGCCGTTTCCGCAGCTCCTCGATGGGCACCCGGACCTCGCCGATGCGTTCGCGCAGCTCAGGGTCCTCGTAGTAGGAGTTCGGCGTGTCCAGGAACTCCACGCCCGCCGCGCGCATCGCGTCGACCGTGCGCACGATGTCGTTGGTCGCCAGCGCGATGTGCTGCATGCCGGGGCCGCCGTAGAACTCCAGATACTCGTCGATCTGGGACTTCTTCGTCGCGATCGCCGGCTCGTTGAGCGGGAACTTGACCTTTCGGGTGCCGTCGGCGACGACCTTCGACATCAACGCCGAGTACTCGGTGGCGATGTCGTCGCCGACGAACTCCTTCATGTTGGTGAAGCCCATGACGCGCTGGTAGAACCCCACCCACTCGTCCATCTTGCCGAGCTCGACATTGCCCACGCAGTGGTCGATCGCCTGGAAGTACCGCTTGGCGGGCGGCGCCACGATCGGGTCGGCGGCGACGTAGCCCGGCAGGTACGGACCGGAGTAGTTCGTCCGCTCCACCAGCGAGTGCCGGGTCTCGCCGTAGGTGGCGATGGCCGCGATCACGACCTTGCCGTGCTCGTCCTCGAGGGCGTGCGGGGCCTCGACGCTGGTCGCGCCCTGGGCGATCGCGTGCCGGTACGCCGCCTCCGCGTCCGGTACCTCGATGGCCAGGTCGATCGCGCCGTCCCCGTGCTCGGCGACGTGCCGGCCGAGGTCGGTGCCGGCGCGGACGGCGCCCTTCAGCACGAACCGCGCCCCACCGGACTCCAGCACGTACGCGGCCTCGTCCCGGCTGCCCGTCTCCGGCCCCTTGTACGCGACGCAGCGCATCCCGAACGCGGTCGAGTAGTAGTGCGCGGCCTGCCGGGCGTTGCCGACGGCGAAGACGACGGCGTCCATGCCCTTCACGGGGAACGGGTCGTCCCGGCGTGCCTGCGGTGCCCGGCCGAGGTCGGCGCGCTGCTCCGGTACGAGTTCCTTGTGCCCGGCTACCTCGGTCATGGCTACTCCCTGCGCTGCGGTGGGCGACGTTCCCCCACAATGTCGATCGTCGGCTACACAGTGCGCAAGAGCTGCCGAAATCAGTGGGCAACTTGTACAGTGAGTACGCGGGCGCAGTGGTGGATCTGTACACCCTGCCCAGGGAAGTGCGGGGAGAGATGATCGACGACCTCGACGCCCGGCTGATCGGGCTGCTCAGCGCCGAACCGCGGATCGGCGTCCTGGAGTGCTCACGTCGGCTGGGCGTGGCGCGCGGCACCGTGCAGGCGAGGCTGGACCGGCTGCAGGAGCGGGGCGTCATCCGGGGGTTCGGACCGGAGGTCGACCCGGCGGCGCTCGGTTATCAGGTCACGGCCTTCCTGACCCTGGAGATCCGCCAGGCGGGCGGTCATGATCCCGTCGCCGCCCGGCTGGCGGCCATCCCCGAGGTGATCGAGGTGCACACGATCACCGGCGGCGGCGACATGCTCTGCCGCATCGTGGGGCGGGGCAACCAGGATCTCCAGCGCGTCATCGACCTGATCGTCGACGTCGAGGGCGTGCAGCGCACCTCCACCGTCATCGCGCTGGCCACACCCGTGCCGCAGCGGACACTGCCCCTCGTACGGGCCGCCGCCGCGCAGCCGTGAGATCCGTCGTCACGCCGACCTGTCCGTCGAAGCGGCCTGCGGACGTCCGCCTCGCACGGGCCCGTACGTGATCGCGTCGGCCTCTCCCCTGGGCGCGGCATCCGAGTCGGCGCCGTCGGGGGACGAGCGTCATCGCCTACCACTGCCGCTGCTCGACGGCAGGCGTCATGCCCACACGTCGCGGACGTGCGGGCATGACGTACGACGACCCGATGTCCTCAGGGTGGAGGGAGCATCGGTCTTGACCGGGCGGTCGGGGTCGGGCGGTCGGGGTCGGGCGGCTCAGGCGCCGACGTAGGGCGTGGCGTCGAGGATCTCGACCTGCATGCTCCGGCCGTTCGGCAGGTTGTACTTGGCCTTCTCGCCGACCTTCTTGCCGTTGATCGCGGCACCGAGCGGGGACTTGGGGGAGTAGACGTCGATCGGGGCGCCGCTCTCCTCCCGGGAGGCCAGCAGGAACGTGACCTCCTCGTCATCGCCGACGAACTGCACGGTGACGGTCATACCGGGGCCGACCACGCCTTCGGTGCGCGGCGCCTCACCCACGCGGGCGTTCAGCAGGATCTGCTGAAGCTGGAGGACGCGGCCCTCCTGCTTGCCCTGTTCCTCCTTGGCCGCGTGGTATCCACCGTTCTCCCGCAGGTCCCCTTCCTCGCGGGCGGCCTCGATCTTCTGCGCGATCGCGATCCGGCCCTCGCCCGTGAGGTAGTCCAGCTCTGCCTTGAGCCGGTCGTACGCCTCCTGGGTGAGCCAGGTGACGTTCTCGTTGCGGGTTTCGGTCACGGGTACTCCTCATCCACATGAAGTGCGGCCGTTGAACTCTCTAGGCTACCGGCATTTGAACGTGCAGTAGCCGACGGACGAGAGCTTTATGCCGTTATGACGTTCATCTTTGTTCCCCAGCGGGGAGCGCTTTTTAACCTGTACGGCAGTCGTTGACGGTTACGGATGTGGCCCGCGATGACGTCGGCAACTCCTGGTGCCTGTCCACGTTGCCGATTCCCGGCGGCACGGTGACCTCGGTGCGGCCCAGTTCCGAGTGGTCGGTGGCGTACGCGACCAGGGCGCAGCGCACGTTGTCGCCCTTCGGCTTGCTGATCTGATAGTGGACGCGCACCGAGCGGTCCCTCAGTTGGAAGGAGATGACCTCGGGGGTGACGCCGGGACTGCCCTCGGAGTATCCCACGATGATCGCCCAGCCCACGGCGCAGATCGCCACCAGCACGCCGATGACCGCGTAGGCCACCTTGTTCCCCTTGCGGGCGGTACTGCTGGTGCTCATCGGCGCCGCGGCGTGGCCGCCTCGGCGGCCGGGCCGCGGGCGAACACCGCATCCCTCCCTCGAATGTCGGTGGCGGTCGTTACCGTGTCTCCGCGCGGGAATCTCCGTGCGGGGCCCGGTGTTCTCCGGAAGAATCAGTCTGACGCCGAGCGGCCTCCGGCGACCGGGGCCACTCGCGCGACGGCTACGACCTTACGCTGACGGGGAGCCTACGTTGTCCGAGAGATCGACCGGTTCGGAGCCGTTGCGCCTGCTGGCCGTCCACGCTCACCCGGACGACGAGTCCAGCAAGGGCGCGGCGACGATGGCGCGCTACTCCGCCGAGGGAGTGCAGGTCCTGGTGGTCACCTGCACCGGCGGTGAGCGCGGCGACATCCTCAACCCCGCGATGGACAAGCCGGAGATCAAGGAGAACCTCCCGGCGGTGCGCACGGAGGAGATGGCCAGGGCGCGGGAGATCCTGGGAGTGGAGCAGCAGTGGCTGGGCTTCGTCGACTCGGGCCTGCCCGAGGGCGACCCGCTGCCGCCGCTGCCGGACGACTGCTTCGCGCTTCAGCCGATCGAGGTCGCGAGCGAGCCGCTGGTCCGGGCGGTCCGGGAGTTCCGGCCGCACGTCATCCTGACCTACGACGACAACGGCGGCTACCCCCACCCCGATCACATCATGTGCCACAAGGTCTCGGTGGAGGCGTTCGAGGCGGCCGGTGACCCCGACCGTTACCCCGGCACCGGGGAGCCGTGGCAGCCGCTCAAGCTGTACTACCACATGACCTTCCACCAGGAACGCTTCGAGGCCGAGCACACCGCGATGATCAAGGCGGGGCTCGAGTCGCCGTACACCGAGATGCTCAAGCGCTGGCAGGACCGCCCGCTCCAGTGGGAGATCACCACGCGCGTCCCGTGCGCGGACTACTTCGAGGTCCGCGATCAGGCGCTGATCGCGCACGCCACCCAGATCGACCCCAACGGGCCCTTCTTCGCCTGCCCGAGGGAGATCAAGCGCGAAGCATGGCCGACAGAGGACTACCATTTGGCGCGTTCCCTGGTCGACACGGAGCTGCCGGAGGACGACCTGTTCGCCGGCGTCCGGGAGAAGGTGTGCCTGCCATGATGGTTCTCGCGGTCAACGAAGACCAGGTCACCCCTGGGGTGGTGGCCTTCTTCATCGTCGCCGCGCTGGGCGTGACGCTCTTCTTCCTCATCCGTTCGATGAACCGGCAGATCCGGAAGATCGAGGCTCCGAGCGGGGACGAGCTCCGTCAGGCCGACTGGGAGCGGCGGCAGAAGGAGAGCGCCCGGTCCGACGCGGACGAGCGCGACGCCTGACGATCCGGACGAGGCACCCAGGGCGTGTCTGACAAATCCGCTGTCCGGCTGCGCGCACGGGCTTCATCAGACACGCTCTAGTCAGGCCGAGGCGGCTGCCCGAGGGAGCGGGGAGTGGTCCCGGAGCCGGTCGGCCGCGCCGGCCAGCCCGGCTCCGATGACGATCACGGCGAGCCCGGCGATCGCGTCGGCGATGACGATCGGATAGGCGATGGCCAGGGCCTGCAGCCCCCGGCGGGCGGTGTTGCGGGCGACCTGCCAGCCGCACCAGGCCGCCCAGCCCACGTGCAGGGACGGCATCGCGGCGAACTGGTTGGCGAAGCCGCTGGTGGTGCTCTCCGGGTAGGCCGAGGGGCCGACGGTCACCATGGTGTCCACGATCCCGAACGCCGGCACCAGGCGCGGTGGGGCGAGCGGGTAGTTGATGTGGATCACCAGAGCGATCGCGGTCGCGATGATGAGCTCCGTG
>JBJMIW010000359.1:0-16701 GCA_045806665.1 Actinoallomurus sp. | reverse complement strand
GTCGACGTAGTCGTCCAGGGACATCCCGTCGTCCAGGGCCGCTGCCAGGACGTACGGCTTGAACCCCGACCCCGGCTGCACCTTGGCGTCGAAGGCGGCGTTGAACTGCTGGTCGAGGTAGTTCTTGCCGCCGTAGAACGCGTTGATCTCGCCGTTCGACGGGTTCACCGACACGAGGCCCGCCATCACCTTGCTGGAGACGCCCGAGGGCATGGCGTTCTCGACCGCCTGTTTGGCGTCGTCCATGAGGTTCTTGTCGAATGTCGTGCGGACCTTCAGCCCGCCCTTGTCGATCTGGTCCTGGGTGTAGCCCATGCGCTTCAGCTCGGCCTCGACGAGCTGGTACATGTAGCCCTTCTGGCCGCCGTAGGTGCTCTTGACCTTCTGCTTGATCGGCGCGGGGAACTTCATGGCCGCCGCCTGCTGCGGCGTGATGCTCTTCATCTGCACCATGCCGTCCACGACATACTTCCAGCGGGCCTGCATGTACGCCTGGGCGCCACCCATCGACAGGTCACTGGCGTAGGTCGGCACCTGGATGGCCGCCGCGAGGTACGCGCCCTCGGCCGGGGTGAGTTTCTCGACGTCCTTGCCGTAGTAGGCCTGTGCGGCCGACTCGATGCTGAAGGCGCCCCGGCCGAAGTAGATGGTGTTGAGGTACTGCTGAAGGATCCAGGACTTGTCCTTCTCCTGGCCGACCTTCAGCGCGATCATGATCTCTTTGAGCTTCCGCGACGCGGTGCGCTGCTGGCTGAGGCCGCTGTAGTAGTTACGGACCATCTGCTGGGTGATGGTGGACCCGCCCTGCAGCGACCCGCCGGTCGCCGTGGCCCAGAACGCCCGCGCCGTGCCCGTGAAGGACACGCCGGGGTCGCTGTAGAAGCTGCGGTTCTCCGCGGAGATCACGGCGTCCCGGACCTGCTTGGGCACGGCGGAGAGGGGCACGGGCTGGCGGTTGGTGCCCGTGCGCAGCATGACACCGCCGTCGCTGTAGTAGAAGACCGACGCCTCTTTCACGGCGTCGGGCTGGGCGGAACTCGGGATCGGCGTCATCAGGTAGACGACGATGAAGGCGGCGACGGGCAGCAGGATCAGTGCGCCCAGCACATACGTGGCCCGCCGGAGCCACTTCCCCCGTCGGCTCCTCTTCGGCTTGGTGGGCTTCTGGCCCTCGGGGAGGGCGTGCACGGCGGTCATGGTCGACGGGTTCTCGCCGGCCACGGCCGGGAAGATGTCGGGTCGAGTGGCGTCATGGGGATCAGCGGCTCCGGACTCGACGGCAGATGCCGGTGCGGCGACGCCGCGCGGATCGGCCGCGTCTTCCGGTCCGGCCGCGGCCTCGGGCCCGACGGCATCTCTCTTGTTGGACGCCCCGGCCGGACCGGAAGTTGGCGCGGACTCGTCCCCGGTCCGTACGCGGTCGCCCGCGGCCGGTCCGGTGTCCTGCCCGTCGTCAGCCGCAGCCTGTCCGGCGCCGTCCCCGGGCGCCGCGGACTCGGCGTCCTCAGCCGAACTGTCGGGCATATCGAATTCACCAGCTCGGATGCCGGTGTCTTTGTCACTCACTTGACCCCCGTGACCTGCGTGAACCCTCGAACCTACCGTCAGGGTCGCGGTCGTGCCGATCGGCGTGCCGGGCGTCCGGGGGCTTGACGATCCTATGGCACGGAGGATAAAGAGCCCGTCAGCCCACAGTGAGCACCGTGCCGATCAATCGCGCCACCTCTCGTGCCACGGCCTCCCGCCCTGGCGCCAGATACTTTCGGGTGTCCACAACCGTCGGATGGTCGGCCAGATATGCCCGAACCGCGTCGGTGAAAACCTTGTTGAGGTGTGTGGCGATGTTCACCTTGACGATCCCCGCGCGGACGGCGCGGGTCAGGTCGGCGTCGGGCACGCCGGACGAGCCGTGCAGGACGAGCGGCACGGGCACGGCGTTGCGGAGCCGCGCGATCAGGTCCAGGTCCACCGTCGCGGTCCGGTCCGTCATGGCGTGTGAGGTGCCGACCGCGACCGCCAGCGCGTCGACGCCGGTCGCCGCGACGAAGCGGGCGGCCTCCTCCGGGTCGGTGCGCGCGCCCGGGGCGTGCACACCGTCCTTGCCGCCGACCTCGCCGAGCTCGGCCTCGACCCACACGCCCTGCTGGTGGCAGTAGGCGGTCACCTCGGCGGTCGTGGCGACGTTCGCGTCATAGTCCAGAGCGGACGCGTCGTACATCACCGAGCCCAGGCCCAGCCCGACCGCCTCCCGTACGAGCTCCGGTGAGGTCGCGTGGTCCAGGTGCACCGCGACGGAGACCTTCGCGGCGCGCGCGGCGGCGAGGCAGGCGACCGCGACCGGCTCGAGCGCCGCGTGGTAGCGCACGCAGTTCTCGCTGATCTGCAGGATGACCGGACGGCCCGCCGCCTCGGCCCCCGCGATCAGCGCTTCGGCGTGTTCGAGCTGGATGACGTTGAACGCGCCGACGCCCTGGCCGGCGACGACGAACTCTCCTGCGGAGACGAGAGGCATCTGCGGAATCCTTCGTAGGCGGCGGGATCGTAGGAACCCGCGACGGAGGCCAGGACGGCCGCGGCCGACAGGGCGGCGGCATCCTTGAGCAGGTCCGGCCACGGCGATCCGACTCCGGCGGCGAGCGCGGCGACGACCGCGTCTCCCGCGCCGGTCGGGTTGCCGCTCACCACCTGCGGCGGGGACACCCGGTGCACGTCGTCACCGGTGACGGCCAGCAGGCCCTCCGCGCCGAGCGAGACCACGACGGCGTGCGCCCGCAGCGACCGGGCGCCCGCCACGGGGTCGTCCGTACCGGTGAGCTCGGTGAGCTCGGCGGCGTTCGGCTTGACGGCCCAGGCGTACGGCGCGGCATGCCGCAGGGCCTCGCCGGACGTGTCGACGATGACCGGAACGTCGCGCCTGGCGCGCCTGGCGAGCCGGGCGACCGCGTCCGCCGACACGCCCGGCGGCAGGCTGCCGGAGATGACGACGACGTCGGCGTCGGGAATCCGCTCCTGCAGCGCCGTCCACTCCTCCGGGGTGATGACCGGGCCGGGCTCGTTCAGCAGGGTCGCGTCGCCGCCGGCGACGACGGTGACCGTACGGCGGGTCTCCCCGGTGATGGGGACGAGGTCGTGCGCCAGCCCCGCGGCGTCGAGGTCGGCGCGGACCGCGTCGCCCGTCGCCCCGCCGGCCAGGCCGACGACGAGGACGTCGTGGCCGAGCGACCGGAGCACGCGTGCGACGTTCACGCCCTTGCCGCCCGCGCGGGCGTGCACGGTCTCGACCCGGTGGGTCCCTCCCGGCCGCAGCTCCGGAAGCTCGTACGTGACGTCGAGCGCGAGGTTGGGCGTGACCGTGACGATCACGCCGTGACCACGCTCTGGACCCGGAGGTCCTCGTCGAGCAGTACGAGGTCGGCCCGGAGCCCGTGCGCGATGGCGCCGCGGTCGCCCAGGCCGAGAAGCACCGACGGGGTGGTCGCCGCGAGGCGTACGGCGTCCTCGAGCCCGACACCGGACGTCAGCACCGTGTGCCGGAAGACCGCCGCGGCCGTCGCCGTACTTCCCGCGATCGAGCCGCCCTCGGCCAGGCGCGCCACCCCGTCGCGCACCTCGACGTCCAGGCCACCGAGGCGGTACTCGCCGTCGGCCATGCCCGCGGCCGCCAGCGCGTCGGTCACCAGCGCGGTCCGCGAGCTGCCCGCGACTTCGGCGACGTGCGCGACGATCGAGGGATGAAGGTGCACGCCGTCGCCGACGAGCTCGACCACGACCTCCGGCGCCTCCAACAGAGCGAGGATCGGCCCCGGCTCCCGGTGATGCAGCGGGCGCATCCCGTTGAACAAGTGGGTGGCGACCCGCGCGCCCGCCCGCGTGGCCTCGCGCGCCACGTCGTACGTCGCGTCGGTATGCCCGACCGCGGGGATCACCCCGGCGTCGCGGACACGGCGCAGCGCGTCGAGGCCGCCGTCCAACTCGGGCGCGAGCGTCATCATCCGCACGTGCGGGATCTTCAGCAGCCGGTCCACGGTCGTGGGGTCGGGCGCGCGCAGCAGCGCGGGATTGTGCGCGCCCTTGCGTGCGGGGGACAGAAACGGCCCTTCGTAGTGGACGCCCGCGACGACGCCGTCGTCGGCCAGTTCGGCGAGCACGGACGCCCGCCGCTCGAGGTCGTCGGGCGACGCCGTCACGAGACTCGCGACCAGCGTCGTGGTGCCGTGCTCGCGGTGGAAGGCCGCCGCCCGTACGCCCTCCTCGGGGTCCGCCGAGTCGAAGGACGCCCCGCCGCCGCCGTGGCAGTGGATGTCGATGAAACCGGGCACGATCACGTGGGCGTGCCGGTCGGCCTGCTCCGGGCGGCCCTCTTCGACGCGCGTGATCCGGCCGTTCTCGACGCTCACCCATCCGGGTTCGAGCACCCCGTCGGGGGTGACGACCTTGTCCGCGCTCAGCACCGTCATCGTCGCTCCAATAGGTCGCGTGCCCAGAGACCGGCGCCCACACACCCGGCTTCGTCGCCGAATGTCGCGATTGTCAGGCGCGGCCGGCGGTGGAAGGTGAGCCGCCCGGCGAGGTCGTCGGCGAGCGGGCCGAGCAGGAGGTCGCCCGCCCGCGACAGGCCTCCGCCGATGACGATGACCTCGGGGGCGACCAGCGCGGTGGCGGTGGCGAGGGCGGTGCCGAGGAAGCCGACCGTCTCCGCCCAGACCGCGGCCGCGTCGGCATCGCCCTCGCTCACCAGGGCGACGACCGCGTCGGCGGCCGCCTCCCGCCCCGTACGCCGGGCGTAGCGGCGGCCGACCGCCGCGGCGGAGGCGACGGCCTCCAGGCAGCCGGTGCCGCCGCAGACGCAGGGCTCGTCGACGCCGACGGACATGTGCCCGATCTCACCGGCGTAGCCGTTGCCGACGCACAGGTGACCGTCGATCACCATCGCCGCCGCGATCCCGGTGCCGATCGGAATGATCAGCGAGTTCCGGGCGCCCTGGGCAGCGCCCAGACGGATCTCGGCGGTCCCTCCAGCGCGTACGTCGTGGCCGACCGCGACCGGCAGGCCGGTGCGCTCGGCGATCAGGTCGCGGAAGGGGACGTCGTGCCAGCCGATGTTCTCCGACCAGACGGCCACGCCGCGTTCGTCGTCGACGATGCCGGGCACCGCGAGGCCGATCGCCCGCGCGGAGCCCGCCTGCTCGACGAGTTCCGCCACGGTCTCCAGCACGGCGTCGACGGCGGCGTCGCCCTGCGGGGTGGGGCGGCGCACGGAGGCCACCCGGTCGAGCTCGGGGGACAGGACCGCTCCCTTCATCGACGTGCCGCCGACGTCGAGAGCGACGATCACTTGAGCACGACCGAGCGGGTCAGTGACCGCGGGCGGTCGGCGTCGAGTCCCTTCGCCTCGGACTGCGCGACCGCCAGTCGCTGCGCGACGATGAGATGCGCGAGCGGGTCGAGGTCGCTGGTCACGAAGGTCGCGCCGGTCGCGGCGACGTCCTCGGCCAGCCCTTCCGGTGCGTCGCCGAACATCCAGGTCAGCCGGCCCGGTTGGGCGATGCTGATCGGGCCGTGGCGGTACTCCATCGCGGGGTAGGACTCGGTCCACAGCTGCGCGGCCTCGCGCGCCTTCAGCGCCGCCTCGTCCGCCAGGCCGTTGGTCCAGCCCCGGCCGAGGAAGGTGATCTGCTCGGCGGCCAGCCACGCGGGGTCCAGGGGCTCGGCCAGTGCCCGCTCGGCGTCGTCGGCGGGCACGTCCTCGCCGATCGAGGCGCGCAGCAGCGCCAGCGCCGTCGTGGCGAAGCGCGTCTGCACCACCGACTTCTCGTCGGCGAAGTCCAGGACGATCGTGCGGGTACCCCGCGCGAACGGCGCGTCGGTGATCCCGGTGATCGCAGTGACGTTCGGTAGGCGCTCGACCGCCTCGAGCACCTCGGTCGTGGTGCCGGAGCGGCTAATGGCGATGTACCGGTCGTAGTCGCGGCCGAACGGGATCTCCGAGGCGGGGAAGGCGTCGGTCAGACCGAGGCCGCGGCTCTCCCGCAGCGCGGCGTACGCCCTGGCCATGTACAGCGACGTACCGCACCCGAACACGGCGACGCGCTCACCCTCGCGCGGGAGCACGTCTCTCGCGTCGCCCAGCCGGTCGGCGGCCTGCCGCCAGCAGGAAGGCTGGCTCTCGATCTCGGCCAGTACGTGTTGCTGCCCCAATCCTGCCTCCACGCCTGCTCGTTATTGAGCGATTCGTGCTTGCATCATGCACTAATGAACACAAAGTCGCCAATAGTCGAGCAGACACGGGAGCGACCGGCAACTCGCCTATGCCCAGGCCACGGCGACCGCGGCGGTGGCCGCATGAGGACGACGGGACATGGCAGCTACAAAACGGATACGTACTGTGATAGTCATGTGACGGTGCGCTACAGGTAGGCGTACGCACGTCTCGTCAACGGCAAGCCATGGAGACGGTCATGCTCCTGTTCGCCCTCGCTATAGCCGCAGCCGCCGGGGCCGTGTTCGCGGCCGCGTTCCTCTTCCGGAAGTCGCGCCACGGCGCCGACGACCGTGGCCCGCAGAGTACGACCGCGAGCCACGCGGGCTCGATGCTGGCCTCCCTCTTCCTGCTCGCGTTCGCGATCGCCATCGTCGTCCCGTGGACCGCGGCCGACTCCGCCCGCCAGAACACCCAGACGGAGAGCCAGGCGATCGTCGACGCATACTGGGCCGCCGCGGCACTGCCCGCACCGGCCGGCACCCAGATCCAGGCGTCGCTGCGCGACTACGTGCGGTTCGTCGTGGACAACGAGTGGCAGCTCATGGGGAAGGGACGGCTCAGCCAGGAAGGCTGGGCGCGCCTGGACACCCTGCGCGCTCAGGTCACCAGCCTGCAGGTCTCGGGCAGCAACGCGGAGACCGCCCGCAGCAGCCTCCTCGACCGCATCCGGGACATGTCGGCGGCACGCGGTCAGCGCGCGGTGGACGCCGCGACGACCCCGCCCAAGGGCCTGCTGGCCCTCACGGTCATCGCCGGGGTCCTCGCCTGCGCGTTCCCGTTCCTGGCCGGCGCCCGGCCCCGAGGGATGGCCCTCATCCCGGCGGCGGCGATGGCCGCGATGCTCACCGTCGGCATCTACCTCGCGTTCGACATCTCCCACGTCTTCAACGGCGCGCTGCGCGTCAAGCCCGACGCCTTCACGTCAGCACAACAGGAGTTCCCCCGCATCCCCGAGAGCCGGTGACCGATGCGCGCACGGAGTGTCAGCCTCCTGGCCACGGGTTCCCTCATCGGCCTGATGTCGGCCCCCGCACTGGCCGACGACGGGGCCCGGTCCGCCCGGTCCCGCACGCCGGTCCGGTCGGCCGAGTCGGGTCGGTCGGCGTCGCCCACCCGAGCGACCCGGTCGACCGAGTTCGGTACGCCGGGCGGGTCCCCGGAGTCGAGTGAGTCGGCGTCGTCCACTCGGTCGAAGCGGTCGGCCGCATCCCCCCGGTCCCCGGGCCGCTCCCGGGCGCACCGCCCACCGGACCGGCCCGTCGGCCGGCCGGCTGCGGCGGAGGCGGCCGGCCCGGTCCAGCAGGTGTCCTCGACGCGGCCTTCCGACGGTCGGCACCCCCGGGGGCCGCTTCTGGGCGGCCCACTCTCAGACGGCCCGGTCTCAGACGGCCCGGTCTCCGACGGCCCGGTCTCGGGCGGTCCGCTCTCCGGCCTGCTAGGGGACAACCCGCCCGCCACCGACCCCGTACGGCCGCCGGCCGCGCACCGAGCCGCCGGGGGACGTGCCTCCGAGGACGCCGCCGACCCGAGTGAGGCCCACCCACGCCGCCGGCACGTCCGGCACGACAGGGCACAGGCCCGCCACGCAGGCCGTGCCCTCGGCGACTCCGGGACACCCGCCGATCGGCGGCTCGCCGCGGCGGACGACCCCGGCTCCCGACTCGCCTCCGTAGCCGTGGGCGCCGGCTCCCAGCCCGTTTCTGTCGCCGTGGGCGCCGGCGGGCCCCAGCCGCTCCTCGCCGTGACGCTCTCGGTATGCCTCGACCTCGACCTGCTCCACGCCCTGGACATGCACCTCGCCATCGGCGCCTGTCAGCGCGCCGCGCCTCCAGAGACCCCGCCGCCTGCGGCTCCACCCGCCTCCCCGCCCACGGCTCCGCCGACGACGGCACCTCCATCGACGCGTCCCACGTCCCCCGCCGCACCCGCGCCAATCGCACCGGCGCGCCCTGCCGCAGCGCGGGCGCGGCCCGCGGCTCCGCCACAGCGGGCGACTCCGAGCCGGCAGCCGGTGCCGTCGTCGTCCGCCCCGGCGCCGGAGTTCCGCAAGCCCGCGGCCGTGCATCTGCCCCACCGCAAGAGGCCGCTGGCCATGCTCACCGTCCTTGTCGTCCTGGCGGTGATGGTCGCCGTCGGGGCGGGACTCGCGTTCGCCACCATCTGACCGAGCCGGCACGCGGGCTCGGCCCGGCGCTCTCGGTCACCGCTACCGAGCGCGGCGGTGACCGGCGGCGCCACGCGGGGCTCGGTTGAGCCGGCCGTGACCTCGGTGCCCTTGGTCACCGCTGCAAACCGCGTCGATGACTCGCCGGCACGGTGTCCACCGCAGACGCACGACGGCACCGCCGGGTCTTTGCGCCACCGCTCCAGATCCGAATACCGCGCCCCGCCTCCGCCTCCACCGTCAGCTCAAGGATCACCCGCTGCGCCGGAGTGAGCAGGTCGAACAACGTCTGATGCAGCCGGTCGGTTGCCTCCTCACGTATCCCGGCCACCAGGCGGGCCAGAGTGGTCACCCCCCGGCAGCAGCACCATCACAGTCGGCACCGCCAGCGGATCGGTCAGGAACGTCCTCAGATACCGAGCCGTGGTCAACTGCGTGATCGCCCCGGCGAAACGGCCGCGCGAGCGGTGATCCGCGCGATCGAGCGCGACCGGCCGCTGGTGCCGGTGACGGCGGGCGTCCGTGCCGCGTACGCGCTGTCCCGGTTGTCGCCGGCGACGATGCGCCAGCCGGCCCGTGCGGGCGGCGCGGATCCCTTCTCACTGGCCGAGCGCCTCACCGGGATTTCCGGCCGACGTCGCGCTGACCAGGCGCGCCGCTTTACCGGTTGTGGCCAGACGGTTGACCCGACCGATCAGTGAGTTACTTTCGCGGTGCGCTCTCGTTGGATGGTTTGTGGTGATGCGAGCCGATATGCGGTGACCCCCGTTTGCCGTGATCGGAAAGAGATCCTCTCGTCCAGGAGGTCGGATTGAACCCCCGCAAAAGATCCCTGATTGTCCTTGCCGCCATCGTGTCAACGATCTTTTCTCTGGCTTCTGCTCCCTCCGCCGGCGCGGCCGTGACGGCCAAGCCGCTGACCCTCGGCTTCGGGTGCGCCTCGCCCTCGCAGGTCGGGCAGCTGCACTGCTTCGGCCGCATCCGCGCCCACCGGGCGAGCAACGGGAAGATCGCACCGCTCACCGTCACCACCCCAACCGGCCTGCTACCGGCCGGCCTTCAGAGCGCCTACAGGGTGGCCGGTAAGAAGAGCGGCGGGCGTACGGTCGCGATCGTCGACGCGCAGGACGACCCGAAGGCCGAGTCGGACCTCTCGGTCTACCGCAAGAGCCAGGGCCTGCCGGCGTGCACGAGGGCCAACGGCTGCTTCAAGAAGGTAAACCAGAACGGCAAGGCGTCGCCGCTGCCCGCCGCCGACTATGGCTGGGCGGAGGAGATCAGCCTCGACCTCGACATGGTCTCGGCCATCTGCCCGGACTGCCACATCCTCCTCGTCGAGGCCAATGCCCCTACCGACACCTCCCTCGGCACCGCGGTCGACACCGCCGCGGCGACCAGCGGCGTCGTCGCCATCTCCAACAGCTACGGAGGCGCGGAGGACTCGACCATCCTGACCGCCGACAAGCACTTCGACCACCCCGGCGTCGCGGTCACGGCGAGCTCCGGCGACTCCGGCTACGGCGTCAGCTGGCCCGCGTCGTCGCGGTACGTCACGGCGGTGGGCGGTACGACGCTGAAGAAGGCGAGCAACACCCGCGGCTGGACCGAGACCGCCTGGTCGGGCGCCGGCTCGGGCTGCTCGGCGTACGAGCCCAAGCCGTCCTGGCAGCACGACACCGGATGCGCCAAGCGCACGGTCGCCGACGTGTCCGCGGTCGCCGATCCGGCCACCGGCGTCGGCGTGTACGACACGTACAACAGCTGCGGCACCACCTCGTACTGTGACCTGCTGATCTCGCTCGGCCTCGTGCAGGGTCTCGACGGCTGGGCGGCGGTCGGTGGGACCAGCGTGTCCTCGCCGATCATCGCGAGCGTGTACGCGCTGGCGGGCAACACCGGCAGCACGAAGTACGGCTCGTACCCGTATGCGCACACGGGTTCGCTGGACGACGTGACTTCCGGGTCGAACGGCATCTGCGGCGGCTCGTACCTGTGCACGGCCAGGCCCGGCTACGACGGACCGACCGGCCTCGGCACCCCGAACGGGACGGGCGGCTTCTGATCGGTTTCTGAGCGGAGGGGCCCGGTGCGTCGGGCCCCTTTCGCGTGTCAGCCGGGAGATTTGGCGGCGGCGGTGCGGGCCTCGAGGTAGCCGAACGTGGTGGTCCCGCGGGCATGCACGACGCGTTCCGGGATGCGTTCGCGGGCGTCGTGGCCCGCGGTCTCCTCCGGGAGCGGTCGAGCTCCTGCGGGGAGAATCAGCGCTCTCCCGCGATGAGCGGGCTCAATGTCCATTCGACCGCTGGACACCTGGGTAATGCCAGAACGCTAGGCAGGGGACCGGCCGGTAACATCTGCCGAATGACCGGTCTCGTCGTCATACGAGCTGAGGCTGGAGGCGTCGGGCGGTGGCGAGGAGTTCGGGGAGCACGCGTTCGAGCATGTCCTCGCGGGAGAGGTGCTCGATGCTGGAGCCGACGTTCAGCGCCGCGATCGGCAGGCCGTCCCATCGCCGAAGCGGCACCGCGATCGAGTGGAAGCCCGCCTCCACCTCGTGGGCGACGTACGCGTAACCCTGGGCCGCCACCTCGCGCAGGACGGCGTCGATGTCGGCGGGGGACCCCTCATCGGACGGCCGGCGGTCGGCGTCGAGGCCGCTGAGCAGCACCCGCCCGAGTGCGGAGCGCGTGGCCGGCACACGGAAGCCGATGCCCTGGCCGACGGCGATGGACTGGCGCGGGAGCGCCCGTGCGATCATCACGGCCGCCGAACCATCGAGGACCGCCGCGGTGGAGGACGCCTGGAACTCGTCGGCTAGGACGTCGCAGGCCGGCTGCAGGATCCGGCTCACGGAGTTCGTCGTGAGGTAGGCCGCGGCGAGCGTGAGGACCTTGGGCGCCAGCCGGTAGACCTTGTCCTCGGCCACCACGTAGCCCATGTGCGTCAGGGTCAGCAGCGCGCGGCGCACGGTCGCCCGCGGGAGGTCGAGCTTGCGCGCCAGCTGGGCCTGGGTCAGCCGCTCCTCGCCGCGCTCGAAGGCGTTGAGCACGAGAAGCCCCCGTTCGAGGGCCTCGGAGTAGTCGGCCCGGTTGTTCACGGCCACGTCGCGGTTCTCGCGGCGCGACGCGTCCCGTGGATTGAGCTTCGCCACAACCCGCCTCCTGTTCGATTACCGCACGCAAGTTCCGAATATAGCGACTTTCGGCGGTCCAGGGCTTGCCGTCGATCGCCTGGGCTGCCTACAGTGCCCACATATGAACCATATGTTCGTTAATCGAACGTAACTCGGCGAGGAGACCCCCTCATGCGCGCTGAGGACAACCGCAAGCTCACGGAGACCGGCCCGGGCACCCCCGGCGGTGACTGGATGCGCCGGTACTGGCAGCCGGCGGCACTGTCGGAGGAACTGCAGACCGAACGGCCCGTCGTGCCGATCCGGCTCCTGGGCGAGGACCTGGTGCTGTTCCGCAACGACGCCGGCGAACTCGGCCTCATCGACCGGCGCTGCGCCCACCGTGGCGCCGACCTCGCCCTCGGCCGACTCGAGGACGGCGGCCTGCGGTGCTACTTCCACGGCTGGCTGTTCGGCCCCAGCGGCTCCTGCCTGGACACCCCGGCCGAACCCGACGACAGCCCGTTGCGGGCCAAGGTCAAGATCCGCTCCTATCCCGTGACGGAGCGGAACGGGATCGTGTGGGCCTACCTGGGCCCGGGCACCCCGCCCCAACTGCCCGCGCTGGACTGCTTCGTCGCGCCGGAGGAGTACACGTTCGCGTTCAAGGGATACCTCGACTGCAACTGGCTCCAGGCCCTTGAGGTCGGCATCGATCCGGCGCACGCGTCGTACCTGCACCGCTTCGAGGAGGACGAGGACCCCGGCGACTCCTACGGCAAGCAGTTCCGCGGCGCCTCGCTCGGCACCGACCTGCCGATGACGAAGATCCTCCGCGAGTACGGCCGACCGGAGATCATCAACTCGCGCACGGAGTACGGCCAGCGGATCGTCGCGCTCCGCCGACTCGACGAGGACGGGCTCGACGGCTCGTCCACGCACGTGCGGATCACCCACCAGGTGTTCCCCCACGGCATCACGATCCCCTTGAGCTCCACCATGGCGATCACGCAGTGGCACGTCCCGATCGACGACGTCTCCTGCTACTGGTACGCGATGTTCACCAGCCTCGACGAGCCGGTCGACAAGGAGACCATGCGCGCCCAGCGGCTGGAGGGCATCACCCTCCCCGACTACAAGCCGCTGCGTAACCGGGCGAACAACTACCAGTTCGACTACCACGAGCAGCGCACCCAGACCTACACCGGGCTGGGCAAGGACATCAACGTCCACGACCAGATGGCCGTCGAGGGCCAGGGATACATCTACGACCGCAGCCGCGAGCACCTGAGCCGCTCCGACCGCGCGATCGTCACCTACCGCCGGATGGCGCTCAAGGCCATCGACACCGTCGCCGCCGGCGGCGACCCCGAGACCCTCCTGATGGACACCGCCGACGTCGAGAGCCGCGGGCCCATCCCGCTCGACGGCATCGGGCCCACGGGGCAGTGGGAGGAGTACTGGGCGCAGTCGATCGCCGACCTGCGCAAGGCCAGCCCGTGGGCCTCGGAACTGCAGGCCGCGCTCGCCACCGGCCCGGCCGGAATCCCGGGGTCGACGATCGAGCCGGACCGCTCGGGCCTGCCCGACGCGTACGACCGGGACTGAGGCGGGCACCGTGGGGTTCATCGAGAAGTACGGCCTGTGGGCCGAGGAACAGCAGGACGCGGCGCACGCCGCCCTGGCGCGCGTCCGCGAGGAGGACCTGCACTCGCTGCGCCTGTCGTTCGTCGACCAGCACGGCCTGCTGCGGGGCAAGACGATCGCGGCGAGCGGCCTGTCGGCCGCGTTCGAGAGCGGCATCCGGTCTGTGTCGACGCTGCTGTCGAAGGACACCTCGGGAGCGACCGTGTTCGCGGCGTTCAACGCCGACGGCGGCCTGGGGGCGGCCGAGATGGCCGGCGCGGCCGACGTCGTCATGGTGCCCGACCCGACGACCTTCCACGTGGTCCCGTGGGCGGAGGGCACCGTGCGGATCCTGTGCGACCTGCGTTTCCAGAACGGCGAGCAGGTGCCGTTCTGCAGCCGCGGCGTGTTCCGCACCGCGCTGGACCGTGCCGCCGCGGCCGGCTTCGCCTACCGGACCGGCCTGGAGATCGAGTTTCATCTCTACCGCCGGGCCGACCATTTCCCCAACGCCGACGGCATCGGCCGGTGCGTCCATCCGACGCCGGTCGAGCCGATCAACCATGGGAACCAGCTGCTCGCCGAGGACCGCGGTGACGAGGTCGAGCCGGCCACGCGGCGCATCCGCGAGGTCCTGGACCGGATGGGCATCGAGCTGCGCACCATCGAGGTGGAGTACGGCGCGAACCAGCTCGAGGTGACGCTCGATCCGGCCGTCGGGCTCGACTCCGCGGACGCCATGGTCCTGCTGCGCAGCACGATCAAGCAGGTCGCCCGCCGCAGCGGCTACCACGCCACCTTCATGTGCCGGCCGCAGGTGCCCGACAGCAAGTCCAGCGGATGGCACCTCCACCAAGGGCTCCTCGACGGTGCGACGGGCCGCAACGTCTTCATCCCCGCCGACGGTGAGGGACCGATCTCGGCGCTGGGCCGGCATTTCATCGCCGGGCAGCTCGCCCACGCGAGCGGGGCGTGCGTGTTCGCGAACCCGACCATCAACGGGTACAAGCGGTTCCAGCCGTACTCCATGGCTCCCGACCGGATCGCCTGGGCACGCGACAACCGCGGCGCCATGATCCGGCTCGTCGGATCCGCCGCGGACGGCAGCACCCACCTGGAGAACCGCGTCGGCGAGTCGGCGGCCAACCCCTACCTGTACATGGCCTCCCAGCTCCACTCCGGTCTGGAGGGCATCGACGCCGCGCTGCCCCTCGGGCCGTCGGCCGACGATCCGTACACCACCGAGGCGGGACGCCTGCCCACGAGCCTGCGCGAGGCGGTGTACGCGCTGGAGGCCGACGTCGAGCTGACGCAGGCCATGGGCACCCGGTTCGTCCCGTACTACGCGGCGATCAAACGAGCGGAGATCGCCCGTTTCGAGCGGGCCGTCACCGACTGGGAACAGCGCGAGTACTTCGATCTCTTCTAGAAGGAACGGAGAGTGGGGGGCATGACGAACGCGCCGGAGAAGCTCACCCTGCGCGTCACACGGATGACGTGGGAGGCCGACGGTGTCGTGGGCCTGACCCTGTCGGCGGGGAACGGCGTCGTGCTGCCCGCGTGGGAGCCCGGCGCCCACGTCGACCTGCGGCTGCCGTCCGGCCTGAGCCGGCAGTACTCCCTCTGCGGCGACCCGCGGGACCGCGACCGCTACATGATCGCGGTCCGGCTCGAAGCCGCCGGCCGCGGCGCCTCGGAGGAGATCCACGGTACGGCGCTGATCGGCCGTGAGCTGGTGGTGAACGCGGTGAAGAACCGGTTCCCGCTCGTGGCGGCCGAGGAGTACCTGCTGATCGCGGGCGGCATCGGCGTCACGCCGCTGCTGCCGATGGCCAGGGCGCTCGCGGCGCGGAGCGCCCGGTGGTCGGCCCTCTACTGCGGGCGCGGCGCGCACACCATGGCCTTCCGTGACGCCTTGGCCGCGGTGGGCGGCGAGCGGGTGCGGTTCGTCGACACGGCGACCGAGCCGCGCCCCGACTTGGAGCAGGCGATCCACCGGCTCGGCCCCGGCGCGGTCGTCTACTGCTGCGGTCCGAACGGCCTGCTCGACGACGTCACCAAGATCTGCGAGGCGGCCGGCATCCGCTGCGAGACCGAGCACTTCGGCGCCGCCACCCCGCTACCGGACGAGGGCGCCGACGACGTCGTGGAGCTGGAGCTGCGCCGATCCGGCGTCAGCGTCACGGTCGACCCGGAGACGACGCTGCTGCAGGCGATCCGCGACGCGGGCGTGGAGATCGACTCCGACTGCGGGGAAGGCTACTGCGGCACCTGTGAAACGGCGGTCCTGGACGGTGTCCCCGACCACCGCGACGTGGTGCTGTCGAAGACCGAACGCGCCGCGGGGAACACGATGATGCCGTGCGTCAGCCGCGCCTGTGGCCGGCGGCTCGTCCTCGACCTCTGACCGCTCGCCTTCCGACCAGCAGGGCGGGGCCGTGGCCCCGCCCTGCCTGTACTGCTGCCTGCACCGGAGTGGGGCGGTTACCGCAGGCCGAAGGCCCGGACCACGGTCTCCTTGATGCTGTTGCCCGCGGTGTCCCGGGCGGAGACCCGCAAGCTCGCGTAACGGGCGTCGGCCGGAGCCTTCAGCTGCGTCTGCCAGGCGCTGCCGAGGCGGCGCGGGCTCGTGTTCTGCCAGGTGGCCCCGTCATCGTAGGAGACCTGCACGGTGACGGTGCGGATCGAGTCGGCCTTCGGACCGCCCGCCGGCTGCGATGGAGTGATCGTCAGTGCGGTCCGCCGGTGCGCCGTTCCGGACAGGTCGGTGGCGACCGCGTAGTCCAGCTGGACGAGCGGCAGCCGAATCGCCGACGTGTAGTCGGTGAAGGAGGAGGTGAACCCCCACTCGGTGTGTGTGCGGGTCGAGTACGGCCGGTCGGCGATGTTCCGGGTGGTGTTCACGACGAGCCGGTACGGGAGCGGGTCCGGGGCCACGTCGGCGGAGACGTAGTCGCCTCCCTGCCCGATCAGGTGATCGCCCTGGTAGAGCGACGTGTCCACGGTCACGCCGCCGTCGAACACGAAGCCCACGTGGCCGCCGGAGTCGCCCCAGCCGGGCATTCCGAAGACCGCGATGATGTTGCCGAACCGGGTGGGGGCGGTCACCAGCGCACTGTCGGTCAGCAGCCGCGGGTGCTGGACCGGGGCGAACCACGTCTCCTTGGTGGCGCCGCGCGGCTTGTACGAGGTCGAAGGGCCGATCTCAGCGAGGTCCGGCACGCTTGCCTCGTCGACCCACTTGGCACCAGGGTCGGCGGTAACCCATGCCGTGGACGTGCCCTGGGCGGGGACCGTGGTCCCCGCGGCACCCACCGTCAACCCGGAGTCGGTCGACAGGTCGTAGCGGATCTCGTTCGCGTCGCCCTGCGTGGTGTCGCGGAAGGACTCGTCGATCCGGGCGAGGTCGCCCGGGCCGGGCCGGTAGGTCAGATCGCCGGGAATGACGCCGTCGTGGTGCTGCACCAGGTCGTAGAGGTACTGCGGGTAGGGGTGGGAGACCAGCTTCAGCGCCGTCGCGCCGTGCTGGATCCGGCG
>JBJMIW010000358.1:0-9492 GCA_045806665.1 Actinoallomurus sp. | reverse complement strand
GAACTCCGTGTCGTACCCGTTGCGGACCTCGGCGACCACCGCCACCGCGCGCCGGCGCAGTTCCGCAGGGGAGGGGGACTTCCTCGCCATGACTTGATCTTCCCTCCTGATCAAGTCCCCACTGAACCCCGGGGGAACTCACAAGGACGTGCCGGGGCGGTTGCTGGTGCTCGGCGTAGGGATCACCGGCACGAGCAAGCTGGTCGTCGACGCCGACCGCCAAGTGCTGGTCGGCGCCACCTTCACCGGACCCGGGATGCAGGAGCTGCTGCACTCGGCCACGATCGCGATCGTCGGCGAGCTGCCGCTGGCGGCGCTGTGGCAGGCGGTACCCCCGTTCCCCACCGTGAGCGAGGTCTGGCTGCGCCTGCTGGAAGCGTACGGGCTTTAGGTCCGTGCCCGTACGCCCGACGAGCGCGCCGCCGAGCGCGCGGTTCCTGGTCGCGCTTCGCCTGCTGATCCAGTCGGCGTCGTTGATCGCGGTCATCGGCGTCGTGGGCCACTTCGCCGGGCTGGTCATGGTGACCAGCACGGTGGGGCCCACCGCGTACCTGATGTCGGCCCATCCCGACGAGGTCACCGCGCGGGTACGCAACGCCGTTGCCGGCCATGGGGTCGCGATCGGGTGCGGGCTGGCGTGCGCGGCGGCCTTCGGGATCTGGCAGCACCCGCTGATGAGTCGGCTGGGGAACGCGACGCTGGATCAGGCGGGGGCGACGGCGCTGGCGACCGCCGTGACCTTGGCGGCGCTGGCCGTCATGGGCAGCCACCACGCCCCGGCCGCGGCCACCGCGGTGCTGGTCAGCAGCGGTATCGTCCCGCCCGGCCGCGCCTGTACGGCCTGGTCGCCGGCCTCGCCCTGGTAATGATTCTCGCGCCCGCGCTGGCGCGGCTCCCGGGCGCCCGCACGCAGACCATCGAGCTGGAGGACTGAGCAGGAATCCCATCATCTTGGTCGGCCGTCGGTCTGATGCGCCGAGGAGTGATCTGAGGTCGAGTGTGGTGGGGTTTCGGGGGCGAGGCCGCGTATGGCGGAGCGGGTGACGGCTCGCTCGGATCGGCCGCCGCCGCCGAAGGCGACGGCCCAGTCCAGCAGTGAGGTGAGTCTGTTACGGAAGCCGACGAGGTAGATGAGGTGGACCAGCAGCCACATCAGCCAGGCCGGGAAGCCGGCGAGCCGGAGCCGGCCGAGGCTGGCCACGGCGCTGAATCGGGCGACGATGGCCATGCTGCCCCTGTCTCGGTAACGGAACGGGCGCCGGGTCGGCTCGCCGCGCAGCCTCCGCAGGATCTCGGCGGCCGCGTGCCGCCCGCCTTGCATCGCGACCTGGGCCACGCCGGGCAGGTCATTCAGGGACATCATGTCTCCGACGACGAACACCTCGGGATGACCGGGCAGGCTGCAGTCGGGCTCGACCTTGATCCGGCCCGTGTGGTCGAGTTCAGCACCGCATTGGGCGGCCAACTGGGCGCCGAGGGGCGAGGCGGCCACTCCGGCCGCCCAGACCTTGGACATGGCTTCTACGTGGGACCGCGTGCCGTCCGCGGCGATGACGTCCACGCCCGTCTCGTCCACGCCGACGACCTTGGTGCCTGTCCGTAGCTGCACGCCTACTCGCCGAAGCTCGCGCGTGGCCTTGTCGGACAGGCGCTCGCCGAAGCCGGGCAGCACTTCCGGGCCCGCCTCGAAGAGGATGACACGGCTGCGGGCCGGATCGATGGTGCGGAACTCCCCCGGCAAAATGCGGCGGGTCAGCTCCGCGATCTGTCCGGCGATCTCCACTCCGGTCGGGCCGCCGCCGACCACCACGAAGGTCTGCCACCGTTCGATCATCGCCGGGTCGGTCTCCAGCTCCGCGAGCTCGAATGCGCCGAAGAGTCGCCCGCGCAGCGCGAGGGCGTCATCGATCGTCTTCATGCCGGGGGCGTGTTCGGCGAAGTCGTCATGGCCGAAGTAGGAGTGGCTGGATCCCGCGGCGACGATCAGCCTGTCATAGGGCGTGACCGTGGCCTTTCCTGGTGTAGTGGACGTGACGGTGCGGGCAGCGAGGTCGATCCGTGTGACGTCGCCGGTCAGCACGCGGACGTTGTGCAGCCGTCGCAGCACCTCGCGTGTTGCCGGTGCGATCGATCCTTCCGACAGATCCCTGTGGCCACCTGATACAGCAGCGGCTGGAACAGGTGATATGCGGTACGCGAGATCATGGTCACCTCGACCGGCGCCCGGCGAAGCTCCCGCACTGCGAACAGCCCGCCGAACCCCGAGCCGACCACGACCACTTGATGTGCCTTGTGTCCTTCGTTCACGGCTGCCCCCTGCCGACATCGGTGGTGGCCCGCCTGCGCCAATCGGCCGTACGATCCGCGCCCGCGCGGTCATCCCGGCGGGGCGGGTTCATCGGATATGAGTGACCGGCTCCCGGGTATGCATACGGCTAGGCCGCTCAGCCGGCATGCGGCTTCGCAACACATATACCCAGCCGGCCGCCCGTCAGGCGTATTCGGGGGCACGCCCAAGGCCGGGCCAGTGCCCCGAGTGGGGGCATCATGAACATTCCGCGAGGGCAGGTCCTGGTGCTGTACGGCATCGCCGGGGATCTCGCCAAGAAGATGATCATTCCCGCCCTGTATCGGCTCACCGCCCGCGGCGTACTCGACGTTCCAGTCATCGGCGTGGATCGCGGGCCGCTGGACGCGGTCGCGCTGCGCGAACACGTGCACGACAGCGTCGCGGTCGCCTGCGGCCGGGTCGATGAGGAGGTATTCGGCGCGCTCGTCGCCAAGCTCGTGCCGGTGACCGGCGACGTGACCGAACCGGCCCTCTATTCGCAGATCGCGCGCCACATTCCCGACGACGCGTTCGCGGTCCACTATCTGGCCATGCCCCCCGCGCTGTTCGGGCCGATAGCCGAACGGCTGGGGACCGCGGGGCTGAACACCCGCGGCCGGCTGGTGGTGGAAAAACCGTTCGGTCACGACCTTGCCTCCGCACGGCAGCTCAACACCGTGCTGCACCGGCACTTCCCGGAGGAGCGGCTGCTACGGGTCGATCATTTCCTCGGCAAGGAGACGGTGCAGAACCTGGTGGTGTTCCGCTTCGCCAACAGCCTGCTGGAGCCGATCTGGAACCGTGATCACGTCGCCGCCGTGCAGATCACGATGGCCGAGGCGTTCGACGTCGCCGACCGGGGCGCGTTCTATGACGAGGTGGGCGCCGTCCGCGACGTCCTGCAGAACCATCTGCTGCAGGTCCTGGCGTACCTGACCATGGATCCTCCGGCCGAACACGGCGCCGAGAGCGAACGCGGCGAAAAGCGCCGGCTGATGTGCGCGATACGCGCGATCGCCCCCGATGACCTGGTGCGCGGCCAGTACGCCGGCTATCTCGACACGCCGGGCGTCGCCGCCGGCTCGGCCACCGAGACCTACGCCGCGGCGCGACTGTGGATCGACAACTGGCGCTGGGCCGACGTGCCGTTCCTGATCAGGACGGGTAAGGCGCTCGCGGTCACGAGCACCGAGATCGCGGTCCGGCTCCGCCGCCCGCCGTGCATGCTGTTCGCATCCGGCGCCGCCGACCGGCCCCGGCCGCGACCCAACATCGTACGCTTCTGCCTGGAACCCGATCCGGGTGTGACGTTCGAGCTGCTCGCCAAGGCCCCCGGACAGATCGACGCGGTTCGCCAGGTGCCGGTGTCGGTCGACTTTCGGGGCGAGCCCGGTCAGATGGACAGCGCGTACGAACGGATCTTCACCGATGCGCTCTCCGGCGACCCACGCCACTTCGCCCGCCAAGACAACGTGGAGGAGGAATGGCGGATCGTCGCCCCCATCCTCGACGCCAAGGCGCCGCCGGAGCGGTACGAACGCGGCTCCTGGGGACCCTCCAGCGCCGACCGGCTCACCGAGGAGGGCCACTGGATTCCCACCGCCGTCCATGCCCGACCGTGATACCCGCGTTGCTCTCTCCTCCAACAGGCCACCGATTCCGATGTGACCCTCGAACGCCCCGTGCGCTTCAGGACGACGATCGCAGAACGTAGCGCTCGACGGCGTTGGCGAAGCCTTCGTCCTCGTTGGACGTCGTGATCCGACGGGCCGCTCGCTGGACCTCGATGCTCGCGTTTCCCATCGCGATGCTGAGACCGGAGTGGGCGAACATGAGCACGTCGTTGGGCATGTCACCGATGGTGGCGATCTCGGCGACGGGGATCGAGAACCGTTCGGTCAGGAATCGCGCCACCTGTCCTTTGTTCGCGTCGGGATGGGTGACGTCGAGGTAGTACGGCTGGGAGCGGGCCGCCGAGACGTGGTCGCCGAACCGCGCGTGGGCGGATTCGGAGGCCTTCGCGACCGCGTCGAGGTCGTCGCTCACGCCGACGATCTTGGCAACCTCGCGGGCGTGTTCGAAGGTGTTCGTGGTGGTGGGTGCGAACTTCACGGTCCAGGCTTCCCGGTCGACGTGCGGCCCGTTCGGGTCGCGCACGTACCATTCGGTGCCCCGGTAGACCCAGACATCGAGATCGAACGACTCCAGAAGCGAGATCACCGGGGCGACCATGGCGTCCGGGATGACCTTCTGCCCGGTGGCCGACATGTCGGGCTCCACGAACAGGCCGCCGTTGAACGCGGCGATCGGCGTACTGAGCCGGAGGGATTCGATGAGCATGGACACGCCGCGCGGCGGGCGGCCGCTGGTGATCGCGAAGAGAATGCCGGCCTCGTGGAGCCTGTGGACGGCCTGGCACGCGCGGTCGGTGAGGATCTTGTCCGGTGTGACCAGAGTCCTGTCGACGTCGGCCAGGAGCAGGCGCGTTGCTTGGATCATGACCCCCTCCTGGCCACCGCCTACCCGGCCACCCGCATCCAGGCCCGCCACCTGTCCACCGCCGCCCAGCTGACCGCCCTGCGATTCGCTCTCGCCCCACCCCACTGGTCCCAACCGATGCCCGAGTCCACCACCTGGTCCCCGCTCGTCGGCCACCCGCTCATCCGCCGCACCTGGGCCACCTGGCCTGCCAACTCCCGCCGACGGGACCTCGGCCACTTCATCACCGCCTTCGCCACACCCGACTAAGAACCCGGCGCGCGCCTGCCCTGTCGGTCGCATCTGCGTCCGCATCCACCAGATGGGGACCAAATTCACTGACTCCCAATTGCCGTCCCATCGCCATGTTGAGCAGCAAGCCCCGCCCGGCAGAGATCCGGCGATGCGTGTCGATCTCCACGCGCCTTCCGGCAAGCGCACGCTGCGGCCGTCCGGGGCGTCGGTCACGGCCGGCCTGGGTACGTCCGCGATGTGGGCGCTGTCCGCCTTTTCGGGATATACGGCGATCGCCTTCATCTTCGGTGCTCCCTCCGCGAGCGGTGGTGATGACCGTCCGGTCGCTGTCGGCCGGTGCTGGGGGGAACGGGCGGCGGAGCCGCGGAGCGGGCGCGGCCGGGCCGTCGGACGCGGTCGCCGGGCGGGGTGTAGGCGCAGTTCAGGAATCGGCAGCGGTAGGCGTCGTCGTGCAGGAGTTTCCCGCAGGCCACGGTCCCCCAGAAGCGCCGGTGCAGCAGCGCCGCGGTGAGCGCGCCGAGTGTCGGTGCCACGAGGTATACCCACAGTCCCGTCCAGGTGGCGCCGACCAGCGCGGGGCCGATGCTGCGGGCGGGGTTCAGGCTGGTGCCGGACACCGGCGCCTCGGTGAACACCAGTACGGCCACGAGCGATGACGCGGCGGCCGCGGTGTACGGCATCAGGCGCGGGCGGTCGACGAAGGTGAGGATCAGCGTGAGGAGCAGGAACGTCATCGCGGTCTCGGCGACCAGCGCGGTGGCCGCGCCGCCGAGCCTGGGTACAGTCGCGCCGACCCGCACGCTGGCCGCCGCGCCGTCCCACATCAGAAGCGCCGCCAGCGCGCCGGTGATCGCGCCCGCCACCTGCGCTGCGGAGTACTTCAGCGCCGAACCGGACGTCATCTTGTCCAGCACCCAGAACGCGGTCGTGACCGCGGGGTTCAGGTGGCCGCCGCTGATCCGGCCAAGTGGCGAGTAGATGATCCCCGCCGCCGCGGTGGCGGTCAGGACGCCCGTCAGGAGCCGCCGCAGGTCCTCGTTCGGCACCGTATCGACGAGCGGCGAGCCGGGTGCGAAGCCTGCGACGATCGCGCTGACGACGAGCAGTAGCAGGAGCGCCGTGCCGGCGAACTCGGCGGTGATCTCACGCCATCCGGCCATCGCCGTTCCCGCGGCCCGCGCCGGTCGCCCCGCCGGCCCGTGCGGTTCGTTCGGCTTCGTCGATGGCCCAGGCGGCGTTGATGAGCCCGATGTGGCTGAACGCCTGTGGGAAGTTGCCGAGCAGCTCGCCGCTCCTGGGGTCGACCTCCTCCGACAGCAGGCCCACGTCGTTGGTGTACGCGGCGGCTCGCTCGAATGCCTGCCTGGCCCGGCTGGCCTGACCGGACATGGCGAGCGCCTGCGCCAGCCAGAACGAGCACAGCAGGAAGGTGCCCTCCTCGCCGGCGAGGCCGTCGATGCCGTCTGCGGTGCGGTAGCGGTAGACCAGGCCCTGGTCGTCGGTGAGCCGGTCCGCGACGGCGTCGATCGTGGACAGCACTCGCGGGTCACCCGCGGGAAGGAAGCCGACGATCGGCACCATGAGGGCGCTGGCGTCCAGCTCGTCGGAGCCGAAGGCCTGCGTGAACGCCCCCACGCGGTTGTTCCAGCCCTCGCGCAGCAGGGTTTCGCGGATCTCGGCGCGGGTCCGCTGCCAGGACTCGACACGGTCCTGCGCCTGTAGGAGGCCGGCGAGGGCGATGCCGCGGTCCAGCGCCACCCAGCACATGAGCTTGGAGTACAGGAAGTGCCGCGGCTCCCCGCGTATCTCCCAGATGCCCTGGTCCTTTTCCATCCAGCGCTCGGCCGCGGTGTCGGCACAGGTGACGAGGAAGCGCCGGACGTCGTCGTCGATGTCGCCGATCTGCTGTTCGAGGCGCACGGCCGCATCGAGCAGCTCGCCGTACACGTCGATCTGCCGCTGGTTCCACGCGTCGTTTCCGACGCGTACCGGTCGGCTGCCGCGCCAGCCGCGCAGGTGCGGCAGGGTGCGCTCGCTCAGGTCGTGCTCGCCGCAGATGCCGAACATGATCTGCAGCGCGCGGTCCTTGCCCAGCGACGGGGCGGCGGTGGTGAGGAAGGCGAAGAAGTCGCTCGCCTCGTCGGGGCAGGCCGCGACCCACAGGGCGCCCATGGTCAGTGACGCGTCCCGTACCCACGTGTACCGGTAGTCCCAGTTGCGCTCGCCGCCGGCCCATTCGGGCAGCGATGTTGTGGCGGCCGCGACGATCGCGCCGCTGGGCTGGAAGGACAGCGCCTGCAGCACTCGCCCGCTGTGGTGCACCAGGTCGCGCCACGGGCCGTCGTAGGCCTGGTGGAGGCTGGACCACGACTGCCAGGCGACGATCGTGTCGTCCAGCCGGGCCGCCAGTTCCGCCTGGTCCCACACCCGCGCGGGAGTCTCCTGCAGCGTCGAGCGGTGCATACCGAAGTGCCGTGTCTCGCCCTCTCGCACCGTGAACACGCCGTATCCGCTGCAGTCGCCGATGCCGAGGGGGACCGGCGTGGTCAGCACGAGCCACTCGGCGCCGCCGCGGGCGGTCACGCCGCCGTCGACGACGGACAGGATCGGGTAGATCAGGCCGTACTCCGGCCGGGGCCGGTACTCGATCTCCATCGGCACCTCGCCGCCGACGCCGGACACCCGTCGGGCGAGCAGGTGCGGCACACCGACGCCGAGCCGGTGGCCGCCGTCGTCCGGGCCGGTGAGCAGGGCGTCGGTGAGAACGACCGTGCCGCTCCCGGTGCGGAAGGTTGTCTCCAGCACCATCGTCTGCGGTAGGTAGCGGCGCGTCGTCTCGTACGGGACGGCCGGGCGGATCGCCCAGTGCCCGGCCTCGTCGTCCAGCAGGCGAGCGAAGACGGACGGCCCGTTGAACCGGGGGAAGCACAGCCACTCGGCCGATCCGTCCCGGCTGATCAGGCCGGCGGAATGGCGATCGGACACCAACGCGAGGTCGGCGATGGGTGTGGTGCTCATCAGTGCTCCCGGCTGAGCATACCCGGAGAAGACGACGATGTTACGCACGGGCCGGGAAAATCGCGGTGAAGGCATGAAAATGGAGTGCTCCGCCCGCCCGACGCGAAGATCACACGTTCCTCAAGCGGCACATAACGGGCGCATCACCCTCCAGTATGCGGGCATATCTATTATGGTCGCTGACTCCGCTGCGAACTCGCCATGCCGGGAAGGTCCGCGTACGGGTGTACGGAAGCGACGTTGAAACGCTCGCGGGGAACAAGAGCGATATGCCGCGAGCACTGAATCGCAGGAATCGGAGACTGAGGTTTTCTCGTGCGCCCACGCCCGGGACCGGCCTTGGCCGTCCGGTAAAGCGTGTGCTGCAGGGCACGCACCGGATCCAACAGACGGGACCTTCTTGCGGCGGGACTAGCCGAAACATCGGCACTCACCGGGCACCTCCAACTACCGCGACACGCATCGACGAAGTAGTGGCCCTTCCCACACCGCCGGTTATGTTGTCCGGACGGCTCCAGCGGTACTACGGCCACCTCCGACGCCCACCCGGCCAGCGATCCACTTCCCGGATGGTCCGGCTATAGGACGCCACGCTCCGATGACACGATTCCGCAGATCACCGGGCCGAAGAGGGCCTCCCCAGTTCCCGCCGCCACTATCGGCACGTTCCGCACCCATACGCCGGGGAGTCCTTCACGGCTGCACATCCAGGCTCTACCCCGCTTCCATGGCCTTCACCCCGATCTCGAAGGGCTCGGCACTCGCTTGTCCCACCCACACGGCAGGCTGAGTAACGACACCGCAGGCTTCGCTTCACGCTACGGACCGCACCGTCGCTCCCTGTGCCGCACGAAAATAGGGTCGGGGTGTTGACCTGCGAGGTCTTGCTGCGGAGCGGTTGCTGAGGCTGGGAGTCTCGCGGGGTGCTTCTCACGTTGGTTTACCTGATCACGAGGTTCGTGCTCGCAGCAGTGACGGTCCTTGTGCGACGCGAGGTGTCCAAGGACGTTGAACTATTGGTCCTTCGTCATGAAAATGCCGTGCTGCGCCGTCAGGTGAAACGGGTGCGGTATCAGCCCGCCGACCGGATATGGCTGTCTGCGCTGGCCCGCTTGCTCCCTCGGCGTCGTTGGGCTCAGGTATTCGGCGTCACTCCGGAGACGTTGTTGCGGTGGCATCGTCGGCTGGTCGCCTGGCGATGGACCTACCCACGCTCGGCGGCTCGGGGCCGACCGGCCACCCCGGTGTCGGTCACGCGGTTGGTGGTGGCGATGGCTCGGCAGAACCCCGGGTGGGGGCATCGTCGTATCCAGGGTGAACTGGCCCGGCCGGGCCACAAGATCGCGTACTCGACCGTGTGGGAGATCTTGAAGAATGCCGGAATCGATCCCGCGCCACGGCGCAGTGGCCCG
>JBJMIW010000357.1:0-8072 GCA_045806665.1 Actinoallomurus sp. | reverse complement strand
GGGTGGAAGATCCAGTCCTCGGCCGTCGCCGGCGGGTCGGGCGCGACGATCTCCCGGCCCGACTACGCGACCACCGGCTGGCTGCCGATCAGCCGTCCGGAGACGGTCATGGCCGGGCTGCTCGAGAACGGGCGCTACCCGAACATCTTCTACTCCGAGAACCTGGCGAAGGTCCCCACCGACCAGTTCAACGTCGACTGGTGGTACCGCGAGCAGCTGACCGTCCACCCGCGAAAGGACGGCCGCACCGTCCTGATCATGAACGGGGTCCTCGGCACGGCGGACCTCTGGGTCAACGGCACCAAGGTCGCCGACCGGTCCCAGCTGCAGGGCACCTACTCTCGCCTGGAGTACGACATCACGCCGTACGTCCGGGACGGCCAGAACGCCATCGCGCTCGACATCGCCAAGAACGACCCGAAGACGTACCTGACCGACAGCCAGCTGGACTGGAACCCGCCCGCGCCGGACCGCAACACCGGCCTGCGCTTCGCGCCGCAACTCGCCCAGGCCGGCCCGGTCGCGCTGCGCAACGTGCACGTCGTCCAGCACAACGCCGCGGACCTCAGCAGCTCGGACCTCACCGTGAAGGCCGACCTGCGCAACGACACCGACGCGGAGCAGAAGGCGCGGCTGGATACGACGATCACACGTGGCAGCACGCGGATCGCCGTGTCGGCGGACGCCACGGTGCCCGCCAAGTCGACCCGGACGGTCACGCTGACGCCGGCGGACCACCGAGCGCTGCACCTGGCGCACCCCGCCGTGTGGTGGCCGTACCAGCTCGGCGGGCAGCCGCTCTACCACCTGACCGCCAGCGCCGGGGTGAACGGGCGGGTCTCCGACCGGACGGACGAGGACTTCGGCGTCCGTACCGTCACCTCGTACCTGACCCCGGTCAAGCCGGGCACCCACGCCTCGCACGGCTCGCGGCAGTTCGTGATCAACGGCGTCCCGCTCGTCATCCGCGGCGGCGGCTGGTCGCCGGACATGTTCATGCGCTACTCGTCGCAGAACATCCACGATCAGCTCACCTACGTCAAGAACCTGGGGCTGAACACCCTGCGGTTCGAGGGGAACCTGCCGCCCGAGGACATGTTCGCCCAGATGGACCGCGAGGGCCTGCTCGCCATGACCGGCTGGCAGTGCTGCGACCGCTGGGAGGACCCGTCGTCCAAGTGGCCGGAGGGGCTCAAGGCCAACGCCGCCAACCAGGCGAGCCACGTCGCGCAGTGGCTGCGCGACCACCCGAGCGTCTTCACGTTCTACCAGGGCAGTGACGAGGCGCCCGACGCGGCCAAGGAGGCCATCTACCTGGCGGCGTTCTCGGCGGCCGACTGGCCGACGCCACAGGTCGCCGCCGCGGAGTACAAGTCGTCGCCGAAGCTCGGGCCGTCCGGTTCCAAGGAGGGCCCGTACAACTACGTCCCGCCGGGCTACTGGTGGGCGAACGGGCCGGAGACGGTCGACGCCGGCGACCCGACCTACACCAACGCGGGGAGCGCCTGGGCGTACGGCACCGAGACCAGCGCCGGCAACACCGTGCCGACCCAGGACTCCCTCAACCGGTTCCTGACGCCGGCGGACCAGCAGAGGATCTGGGACCTCAGCACGGCGAACGGGCCGGGGTCCGGCCCGGACATCTACCACGTGTACCCGAAGTACAACAGCTACACGAAGACCGCCCGGATGGGGCAGTACAACACCCCGCTGTGGAACCGCTACGGGCACTGGTCCGACATGGCCTCCTACCAGCGGATCGCGCAGATGGGCGGGTACGAGGTCACGCGGGCGCAGTTCGAGGCCTACCTCGGGCATTCGAAGGACCCGGTCAATCCCAGCACCGGCGTCATCTACTGGATGATGAACAAGGCCTGGCCGTCGCTGCACTGGAACCTGTACAACTACGACTTTGACCAGCCCGGCGTGTACTTCGGCGCGAAGAAGGCCGGGGAGCCCGTCCACGTGATGTACGACTACGCCGACGGCTCGGTCAAGGTCGCCAACCTGACGAACGCCCACCAGAACGGCCTGACCGCGACCGCGCGGTTCATCGACCTGAACGGCACGGTACGGGCGACGGCCCGGCGGGCCCTCCCCGCGCTGGGGAGCCAGGACGTACGCACGGTGCTGACCCCGAAGGTCCCGGCGGGCATCTCCAAGACGTACTTCCTGGAACTGACCCTGACCCGCCCCGGCGCGACGGTGAGCCGTAACGTCTACTGGCTGTCGACGAAGGCGGACGACATCGACTGGTCCAAGACCCTCGGCCAGGGCAGCGGAGCGACGTTCAAGCCCGGCGGCTACGCGGACCTGACGGGGCTGCAGAGCCTGCCCGCGGCGAAGGTCCAGGCGTCCGCGTCGACCCGCCGGAGCGGCGGGGAGGCGACCACCACGGTGACCATCCGCAACGTGGGTTCCAAGCCCGTGCCCGCGGTGTTCACCCGTGCCGACGTTCGCCGAGGTACGGGCGACGGCCGGGCGCTGGGCGGCGACGACCAGGTCCTGCCGATCAGCTGGAGCGACAACGACGTCACCCTCTGGCCGGGGCAGAGCCAGACGCTGAGCGCGCAGTACCGCGTCGCGGACCTGCGGGGGGCGACCCCCGTGGTCGGAATCGCCGGCTGGAACCTCGGCGGGATGACCGTTCCCGCACGGGGCTGATACTCTGCGCGACACATTTCGCACGGTCCGGAACCGGCCGGTTCTGGACCATTGACACCGCCCGGTGGCGCGTTTCCGGCGGAAGGACGGCTCTCGCGGTCGTCTTTCAGCGGAAACGCGCACCGGGCGGTTCGCCGAGGGGCCTGTGAAATGGCCCGATTCCCGAGGCCCCGCACAATCGGCGGCGTGGCGTGACGGTCTCATTCCGCTCCGCGCAGGAGCCGTTCTTCGCGACGCGAAGATGCCCTTGTCCGTGACGTCTTTTCACGTTTTCATCCCTTAAAAACGCGATAAAGCCCTACACTCCTCACGCAATCCGGTTTCGATCACATGAAGATCGTCCTCTGGAGAGGCAGGTCGATGCCGAGGACGCAGCAAAGGCAAGGACGGCTCGTTCCGCCGCGGCGCCGCAGGCTGACGCCGTCGCTGAGCGACCAGATCTCCGCCCTCGGCGGAGTGGTCGTCATCGCGGTGGGCCTGGCGCTCGCCGCCATCGTCGAGCAGTCCGTCATGCCACCGTCTGCTCGGCACCCGGTCGCCGAACGGCGCCCCGTACGGGCCACGCACTCGCGCACGCCTCGTCCGGTCCCGTCCCACGCCGCGGTGTCCCGAGCTCCGATGAGCCCCGCAGCCCAGCTCAGCCAGAAGGTCGAGACGGTCGTCATGGCGCAGCGCAGCCCTGTCGCGCGCCGGGACTACGGCGTCGGCACGCTGTCCGCACCGATCGTGCGGCTGAGCAGGATGGACAACGGGCACGTCTGGGCGTTCGGCACCGAGACGATCCCGCCGCCGCGCGGGATGACGGTCATGCCCGAGTCCTCGCTGTACGTCGCGCAGCGGACCGGGACCGGCTGGCAGGTGGCCCTGGCCGGGACCCCGCAGTTCACCACGCTCCTGCGGAAGGCGCCGGCCTCGGTCGTGCCGGCCGCCGAACGGCCGGTGCTGGAGAAGTTCAGCGCGGCCGCCGACACCCCTCTGGACACCGGCCTGATGCTGCCCTGGGGCGTCGGGCAGTCCTGGGCTCTCCTCGCCACGGACAAGGGCGTGTCGGGCTTCGACGGCGGTGACGGACGGGTCGTCGCCGCGGGCGACGGCCGGATCTACCGGCTGTGCTCCTCCTCGCCCGGCCACGGACTCGTGCTCCTCGTCCACCCGAACGGACTGGCCACGCAGTACTACCAGATGTCCGACGTGACGACGGTCCGCGACGGCAGCCTCGTCAAACGCGGCGACTATCTCGGCCGCACCGGCACCGAGCAGCCGTGCGAAGGCGGGGACGCACCGCAGCGGATGGTGCAGTTCGCGATCAGTGACGCGACCGGCATCATGCGGCTCGACCACTTCCAGATCGGCGGCTGGACGATGCGCGAGACGGTGGCGGCGACGTTCGCCGAGCGCGCCGGCGTCCGCGTCGACGCGGGGAATCCGCTCCTGAACTTCGGAGCCATGCCCGCGTCCCCCACCCCCGGGCCGTCCGGGAGCCCGTCGCCCAGCGGTGCGCCGGAGTCCGGCCGGCCGAGCGTGCGCGTCCCCAGCCTCCCTCTGCCCGGTGGGAGCCCCGATGCCGGTCTCTGAGCGGGCCACCGCCGCGCCGCGCCACGCTCCCCGGGAACCCGGGGCGCGGCGCCGCCGGGCGCGGCGCCGCCCCACCCGAAGACCCGGGCGTACCCGGGTGACGTTCCTCACCCTCGTGCTCCTCGTCGTCGTCCTCATCGTCGGCCGGACCTCTCAGGGCGCCGCCGCGGTGGAGCGGCTGCGGCAGTTCCTGGAGTTCTACGTCGGCGTGTTCACCCTCCTGGCCGCGACCGCGGCCGTTGTCGCCGGAGTGGCCGCGGCGCAGCGGATCCTGCCGATCGGACTTCGCATCCTCGCCCAGGGCGCCCACCGCGCGACCGCGTTCATGGCCGTCGGCTTCCTGATCACGCACATCGTGCTGAAGGTCATGGAGTCGCACGCGACCGTCTTCGACGCGTTCCTGCCCTTCACCGGCCACGGGGAGCACGCCGTCCTGGTAGGCCTGGGCACGATCGCCGGCGACCTGCTGATCGTCATCGTGGCCACCGGCATCATGCGCGGCCGCTTCGTCACCGGTCCCCGACCGTGGCTCTGGCGCACCGTGCACGCCCTCGCGTACGTCATGTGGGCGGTGGCGATCCTCCACGGCCTGACCGCGGGGCGGCCGCCGAAGGCGTGGGTCACCTGGAGCTACATCGTGTGCGCCGCCCTCGTGTCGATCGCGGCGACAGGCCGGCTGCCGCGCCTGGCCCGTGACCGGCACATGCTGCGCGCGCGCAAGGCCCGGGGCGACGGCCGGGTCACCGGTGCCGGCGGCCGCCACAGTAGGGCCGACCCCCGCGACCGGGTCCCTGCCGGCGCCCGGGCCACCGCGGACACCGGCGACCTGCCGGATGAACAGTTCTGGGCGGCGTTGCGCGCGGAGACCACGCCGTGGCTCGGTGACCGGAAATGATGGACTACCGGCACGTCGGCCCGCCGCGCCTCGGCCGCGGGCTCGACCGTCACCAGCGCCTCGACCAGACGGCCCACCGGGAGATCCACGGGGACTTCCGGCGGCGCAGCCTGCGCGAACTGCTCGCACTCGCCGAGCAGGTGGACCTGCGCGGCCGTGGCGGCGCGGCCTTCCCCTTCGCCCGGAAGCTCAAGGCGGTCGTCTCGTCGGCGCGCCGGCAGGACGCCCAGACCGTCATCCTGGTCAACGCGACCGAAGGGGAGCCCGCCAGCGCCAAGGACAAGCTGCTCATGTCCCGCGCCCCGCATCTCATCCTCGACGGCGCCATGCTCGCCGCTCTCGCCTTGGGCGCCCGCGAGGTGGTCATCGGCGTGACCGACGCCGGCCGGGCCGGCCGGTCCATCCGCAGCGCGGTGGTGGAGAGCAACCTCGGCGGGTTCATCCGCGTGGTCCGCCTGCCCGAGCGGTTCGTCACCGGCGAGGGCGGCGCGCTCGTCAACGGCGTCAACGGCGCGCCGGCGCTCCCTCCGGGCCGCAAGGTCAGGGCGGCCGAACGCGGCGTGGACGGGCTGCCCACCCTGCTGTCCAACGCCGAGACGTTCGCCCAGCTGGCGCTGCTGTCCCAGCTCGGCCCGGACCTGTACGCGGCGATCGGAACCGCCGAGGAGCCGGGCACCGTCCTCCTCACCGTCTGGGGGCCCGGCGGACGACCGACCGTCGTCGAGGCCCCGGCCGGCACGCCGCTGTTCCAGGTGCTCGACCTGTGCCGGGCCGACGTCGGCCAGGGCGTCCTGATGGGCGGCTACCACGGTGCGTGGCTCACGCCCGTCGCCGCGAACCGGGCCCTGGTCTCGCGCGAGGACATCGCCCGCGCCGGCGCCGGCCTGGGAGCGGGCATCATCCTGCCGCTCGCCGCGGACGTCTGTCCCCTCGGCGAGGTCGCCCGGGTGGCCGTGTACATGGGCATGGAGACCGCCGGGCAGTGCGGCCCCTGCCGCCTGGGGCTGCCGGCCCTCGCCCGGTCGCTGCGCGCGCTCGCGGAGGGCGACTCGCGGTCCGAGGCGCTGTCGGCCGTACGGCAGGGCATGCAGGTCGTCAAGGGGCGCGGGGCCTGCCACCACCCGGACGGCACGTCGCGCTTCATCGCCTCGGCGCTCGAGGTCTTCGAGGAGGACGTCGCCGTCCATCTGGCCGACGGGACCTGTGGCCGCCCCGTACGCGGGCTGCTGCCGATCGACGGCGAGGAGGCCGCCGCGGAGGAGTCCGAGGACACCGGGCTGCGCCTGACGGTGGACTGGACGCGCTGCGCCGGGCACGGGCTGTGCGGGCACCTGGTGCCCGACCTCGTGAGCCTGGACGAACACGGCTTCCCGGTCGTCGAGAGCAAGTCGGTTCCGCAGCGGCTGCTCCGGCAGGCCGATCAGGCGATCGAGATGTGCCCGGCACTCGCCCTGCGGTTCAAGACTCCCTGACGGGTCGCTCCACGGAACGGCCACCGGTCGTGCCGAGGCGGTCCGCGAGAGTCCGGCTGATGGCGCCGAGCCACTGGACCTGCTCGGGATCGAGTGCGTCGAACAGCGCCCGCCGGACGGCCTCGACGTGCCCCGGCGCCGCGGCGGCCAAGGCGGCGAACCCGGCGTCGGTGAGGACGGCGATCTGACCGCGTTTGTCGGTCGGGCAGTCCTCCCGGCGCACCCAGCCGCGTTCTTCCAGCCGTGCGATCGCGTGGGACAGCCGGCTCGCGGAGACACGAGTGCCCTCGGCCAGCACGGACATCCGCAGTGCACGGCCGGGAGTCTCCGACAGGCGCACCAGGATCTCGTAGTAGGTGTGCGGGATGCCCGAGTCCCGGCGGAGCTGCGCGTCGACCGCGTCGAGCAGCAGGCGGTGCGCGTTGAGATACGCCCGCCAGGTGTCCTGCTCGTCCGGGCTGAGCCATCGCGTCTCACTCATCCCCGCGATCCTATCCCGTTTGTTGAGCTTTCAAGTAGCTGCCAGGTTACTTGAACGCTCAAGCAACTGCTATCCAGGAGGAGTCCGCCTCATGTCCCGTCGAATCCCGTCGCCCGTGAGCGATGCGGCCCTGCTCGTCGCCCGTGTGGCGATCGGCGTCGTCTTCGTCGCCCATGGCTGGCAGAAGCTGCACACCAACGGCCTGACCGCGACCGGGCACGCGTTCGGGGCGATAGGCGTCCCCGCCCCCACGCTGTCGGCCTACTACGCCACGTTCGCCGAGCTCGGGGCAGGAATCCTGCTGATCCTCGGGCTGTTCACGCCCATCGCCGGAGTGCTGCTCTTCCTTGACATGGTCGGCGCCTTCTTGACGGTGCACGTCGACAAGGGCCTGTTCGTGGACAAGGGCGGCTACGAGCTCGTTCTCACCCTCGCCGCCGCGACGCTGTCCCTGGCTGCGGTGGGCGCCGGCCGCATCAGTGTGGACGGCCTCTTCGGTCGGCGCACACCCGCGACCACGGCCTGACCGACCAGGCCGACCGATCCCCCTGATCACCCCACGGTCCGATTCAGGTGATCCACTCGATCAGACCGATTTGCGGGGCCGCCTACCGCCCCGGCTCGGTCGGCGGCCCGTCCTCGCTCAGGTCGTCCAAGCCGATCCCGTGCCGCCGCAGCAGCCGCTCCAGCTCGGCCAAGTGGTAGCAGTAGCCGTCGCCGACCAGATAGCCGTGCCGGCTGACGCGAAGGCAGGAGCGGTCGTCCAACACGATCGCCTCGATCAACCAGCCGTCTGCCGCACGCCACCGCCCCGTCACGCCGGAAAGGGTATGTGACCTGCGATGATGCGCGACACGCCCAGCACTCCCGGCGAGTGCGGCCCGGTGCTACTCCGGCAGCGCGTCGCGGGCGGCGATGGCGGCGCCGCGGGCACCGGCCATGTCCAGGTCGGGAACGAGGGAGAACCGCGCGGCGCGGGCCTGCT
>JBJMIW010000356.1:0-20798 GCA_045806665.1 Actinoallomurus sp. | reverse complement strand
GGCGTCCCCCGACCACCAGCCCCATTGGTGATACTTCGCCAGGGTGTCGACGAAGCCGGGCAGCATCCGCGGCGGGGCGGTCGGGAACAGCCAGAAGCCCACCAGCCCGAGCAACGTGGCGGCGACCAGCGTCGTCCGGGCCCGCGCGTACTGCCAGTGGCGTCTCTTCCACAGCCAGATCAGCACGACCGGCGTCACGAGGTAGTGCAGGGTCGCGTAGGCGTACGACATCGCGATCCCGAGGACCGGCTGGGCGGAGACGGCGTGGTTGACCGTCCGCTCGTGGGCGAGGTGCACCGCTCGCTCGATGCCCAGCACGTGATGCGCGTCGGCGAACGCCTGCCCGTGGCCGGCGGCCACCAGCGTGCGCACGGCGTCGTACATCAGGTACACGGCGAGGAGGAGGAGCACCTCCCGCCACCAGCGGTTACGTGGCCGGACGGAGATCGCGGGAAACGCCTTGGGCAGCGCCGCGTACGCCCGGGGAACTTTCGTCACCAACGCGGGACCCCCTCCGCCGTCGTGCCCCTGCTCGAGGTCGGTCCGTACCCTTCCGAACCGCTGTTATGTGTGACGTACATGTACTTTCGGGATTCCCGGTGGGAGCCCAGGGGCTACGGGGCGTCTCCCGAGCAGGCTCTCAGAGCCTCTTCAGGTAGTCCTCAACTCCGCAGGTCACTATGGAGGGGTGAGTGAAGCGCGACTCCTCGTGGTGGAGGACGAACCCAACATCCTCGAACTGCTGTCCGGCAGCCTGCGCTACGCCGGATTCGACGTGGAGACGGCGACCGGCGGCACCGAGGCCGTCCAGGTCGCCCTCCAGCGCCGGCCCGACCTGATCGTGCTGGACGTGATGCTGCCCGACATGGACGGCTTCGACGTCATCCGCAGGCTGCGCGGCGGGGGTGCGCACATCCCGGTCTTGTTCCTCACCGCCCGGGACGCCACCCAGGACAAGATCCGCGGGCTGACGCTCGGCGGGGACGACTACGTGACCAAGCCGTTCAGCCTCGAGGAGGTCATCGCGCGCATCCGCGCCGTCTTGCGCCGTGCCCAGGGCGGTCCCGCCGAGCCGCCGCCCCGGCTCAGCTTCGCCGACCTCGAGCTGGACGAGGAGAGCCACGAGGTTTGGCGCTCGGGCAAGCCGATCCAGCTGTCGCCCACCGAGTTCAAGCTGCTGCGCTACTTCATGACCAACGCCAACCGCGTGCTGTCCAAGGCGCAGATCCTCGACCACGTGTGGGACTACGACTTCCGCGGCGACACCGGCATCGTCGAGTCCTACGTCTCGGTGCTGCGCCGCAAACTGGACAAGCTCGGCCCCCGCCTGATCCACACTTTGCGCGGGGTCGGTTACGTGCTTCGCCTGCCGCCGGAGCGCTGATGGCCGCCTCGGTGCGGCGCCTGTCCGCCCGGACCCCGCTGCGGATCAAGCTCATCACCGCCGTGCTCACGCTGGTGACCCTGGCACTCATCGTGGTCGGCGTCGCCAGCGTCTCACTCATGCGCGACTACCTGCTGCAGCGCACCGACCTGCAGTTGCAGGAGGTGATCCACCGGGCGCAGCATTCCCTCGCCGTGCCGGGGAAGCCCCTGCCCGGACAGGGCGGCTGGTCCCTGGTCCAGGTCCGCGACGCCCAGGGCAAGGTGATCCAGAGCACCGGCGTGGCGCCCTGGGGGACGGTCCAGCCGGGTCCCGAGATCCCCGAGGACCCCACCTGGCTCGACGAGCACGCGCAGAAGCCGCTCACGGTCGGATCGGTCTCCGGGGACGCCCGCTGGCGGGTGTACGTGGAGTCGGCCGGTACGGGTTACGTCGTGGCGGCCACCGACCTGACGGAGGTGGGCCGCACGGTCCGCAGGTTCGTGGGCGTCGAAGTGGTCGTCGGCAGTGTCGTCGTCGTCCTCGTCGCCGGGCTCGGCATCGCGATCGTCCGTGCCAGCCTGCGGTCCCTGGAGGACATCGAGCACACTGCGGCCGCGATCGCGAAGGGCGACCTGTCGCGCCGGGTCCCCGACGCCGACCCGCGGACGGAGGTCGGTCGCCTGGGCGACGCCCTCAACGGCATGCTCGCCCAGATCGAGGCGGCCTTCCACGCGCAGGCGCGGTCGGAGGCGACCGCCCGCCAGTCCGAGGAACGGATGCGTCGCTTCGTCGCCGACGCCAGCCACGAGCTCCGCACGCCGCTCAGCGTGATCAGAGGGTTCGCGGAGTACTACCGGCAGCGCGACGACGTCGACCGCGCCGAACTCGACCGGCTCATCGGCAGGGTCGAGGACGAGGCCGTCCGGATGGGCGCGCTGGTCGACGACCTGCTGCTCCTGGCCCGGCTCGACCAGCAGCGTCCCCTCGACATGCGCCCGGTCGACCTGCTCGCCCTGGCCGCCGACGCCGTGCACGACGCCCGCGTCCTCGACGGCGACCGGAAGATCGCGCTGTCGGTGCGCAGCAGCTCGGCGTTCATCGTCACGGGTGACGAGCTGCGGCTCCGGCAGGTCATCCGCAATCTGCTGACCAACGCGCTGCAGCACACCCCGGCCGGCACGCCGGTCGACGTCACCGTCCGCTCCGGGCGGTTGGGCGACTCCCCGGCGGCCGTGCTGGAGATCGCCGACCAGGGACCGGGAATGCCCCGGGAGGCGGCCGAGCGGGTCTTCGAGCGGTTCTACCGGGCCGATCCCGCGCGCAGCCGCGGTGGCACCGGCCTGGGGCTGGCGATCGTCGCCGGCCTCGTGCACGCGCACGGCGGCACGGTCGAGGTCGAAACGGCTCCCGGTAAGGGCGCCACCTTCCTGATCACCCTTCCGCTCGACCCGGACGCCATCGACGCGGACCCGGCCGAGGCGGTCCGCGCCTAGCGCGTAGGGGGCGCACGCGGCGGCCTTCGGCTTTTATCAGGGCCTTATTGGGCGAACTTTCAGGCTGGGCTCAGGAGCGTTCAAGGCCGGGTGGCCATCCTTTAAGTGTCAGACAAAGTACCGACTTTGGGGGACGAAGCGATGGAAACCCACGACCGGCCCGCGGGCGAGCGTTCCGAGGAATCGCAGGCCGGGACGACACCAGCCGTGGAGTCACGGCCGGGTTCCTCGTCCACATCCGAAGCACAGCGGCCCGACGACGTCCGCTCCTGGCCACCGTCGGAGCAGCGGCCGTACGGCGAGCAGGCCGGACCTGCGACGCCGGCGGCCTACGACACCCAGGGCGAGCCGCCGTCGTACGGGCCCCAGGGGCCGCGGGCACAGGGTGGCCGCGACGATCAGCCGTACGGCGCGCACGAGGAGGCGGCGTACGGGTCGACGGGTGAGCCTGCCCACGGCGCGGGAGCCGCCGCGTACGGGGCGGTGCCGGGGGAGCAGCCGCCCCCCGCCGGACGACCGTACGCCGCCGGGAGCCAGGTGCCGCCCTATGGGGCGCAGCCGGACCCGTACGGGTACCCGTCCCAGACCGAGCACCGTCCGGTCGGCTGGTGGACGGCCCGGCGCAAGGCCGCGGCCGGCGGTGTGGCACTGGCCCTCGTCCTCGCCGGCGGGATCGCCGGCGGCGCCGTGGCCGCGCTCGTCGACAACGGCCGGACGGTCTACGCCAGCCCGACCGCCGTCCAGGCGGCGTCCCGCAAGAGCGCCACCGGCGTCGGGGCCATCGCCCAGGCGGTACAGCCGAGCGTCGTGTCCATCACGGTGACCACCCCGACAGGTCAGGGCGAGGGGTCCGGGGTCATCCTGCGCTCCGACGGCGTCATCCTGACCAACAACCACGTCGTGGCCGACGCCGTCCAGGGCGGCCAGATCTCGGTCAACTTCAACGACGGGAAGAAGGCCTTGGCCACCGTCCTCGGCACCGACCCGTCCACGGACCTCGCAGTGATCAAGGCGGCCGGGGTGTCCGGGCTGAAGCCCGCGACGCTCGGCAACAGCGATCAGTTGCAGGTCGGCGACCCGGTGGTGGCCATCGGCAGCCCGCTGGGCCTCGAGGGTTCGGTGACCTCCGGGATCGTCAGCGCGCTGCACCGCACCCTCAACGAGGGCGACAGCCAGCAGCAGCAGCCGCCCGGGTTCCCGGGGGGCGGGCAGAGCCAGTCCGGTGGCTCGGGAGCCACGATCGGCGAGGCCATCCAGACCGACGCGGCGATCAACCCGGGCAACTCCGGCGGTCCGCTCGTGAACGCCTCCGGCCAGGTGATCGGAATCAACACGGCGATCGCCACCTCCGGCGGCAGCAACGGCAACATCGGCGTCGGCTTCGCGATCCCGATCGACACCGCCCGGCAGGTCGCCGACCAGCTCATCAAGTCCGGTAAGGCCACGCACGCCTACCTCGGCGTCTCGCTGTCCGACGCGGCCGGTGACCAGCCGGGCGCCTTGATCGCGGGCGTGCAGAAGGCCACCCCGGCCGCGTCGGCCGGCCTCCAGGAGGGCGACATCGTCACCCAGGTCGACGGCAAGGCCGTCCAGGACGCCCAGACCCTGTCCGCGGCGATCCGCGGCCACCAGCCCGGCGACAAGATCTCGCTGATCTACGTACGGGGCGGCGCCAAGCACACGATCAGCGTGACCCTCGCCTCGAACTCGGGGAACTGACCTGAGAGACGCATGCCCGATGGGCGCCCGTCACGGCGGCCCGGTGGAGAGGTTCCCGATCAGGGACCGTCTCGGCCGGGCCGCCGGCGTCTGCGGGCGGCAGCACTCGGGACTCACCGGCCGCCGGGCAGACCCAGACGCGTCTTCGGGCCCAGAGAAAAGCCCACCGCGCGTCGCCTCGGCACGGGGCTGCGACGCACCGGATGAGACCGCCGTTCGTGACGTCGGCGCCTGCGGGGGGCGTCGAAGCGGCCAAGCCCGGAAACGGACCCCGGCAGGTCCCCAGGCGCCGGCCTGGCAAGTCCTCAGGTGCCGGACCGGGGGAAGGACCGGCCCGGCAAGCTGTTGGGTGCCGGCAAGGTCCCGTCCGGGAGCCTGTGAGGCGTCGGCGAAGGGATCCGGCCGGGAGGCGCGGGGGAAGGCCCCGCCAGGGAGGCTGGGAGGCGCCGGGAAGGGCCCGTCCGGGGTCTCAGGCGCCGGGGAAGGAGCCGTCCGGGAAGCCGTCCGGGCCGCTGCCCGTCGGGAGCAGGACATCGTCTCCGGAGGACAGGCCCTCGGTGATCGCAACGTCCCGGTCGCTCCGTACGCCGAGGCGTACGGTCCGGGTCATCGTCCGTCCGTCGTGCCGTACGACCACGCTGGCCGTGCCGTCCGGCCGGGGGCGCACCGCGCCGGCGGGCACGTACAGCACGCTCTGCGCCTGGGCGGTGACCACCTGGACCGTCGCGCTCATGCCGACCAGAACCTCGGCCGGGGGGTCGTCGAGGGAGATGTTCACGCCGACCCGCGCGAGGTTACCGCTGGTGGTGGCCGCAGGGTCGATGCCGGTGACGGTGCCGGAGTACCGCCCGGTCGTCGACATCCCGAGTCCGATCGTCGCCTGCTGACCGAGTTTCAGCCGGTCCACGTCACCGAGCGAGAACAGGGCCCGTACCTGGAGGTCGCTCAGGTCGCCGAGCGTGATGAAGCCGCCGCGGCCGCTGCCGACCTGGTCGCCGGTCGCTCCGGCGATCGACAGCACGGTGCCGGCCATGGGCGCCTTGAGGGTCGTCGCGGCCAATGTGCGTTCCGACCGCCGTACGGTCACCTCCGCCTGGGTGACCTTTGCCGAGGCCTGCTCGGCGGCTCCGGCCGGGCAGGCGGTGTTACCGCCCTTGGCTGCGCCGGGACGGCCACCGCCCGCGCCGGGCTTGCCGCCGGGCTTGCCGCTCGGCCGCGGGTGGCCGCTCGGCTTGGGCTTACCGCTCGGCTTGGGATGGCCGCTGGGTTTGGGCCGTCCCGTCGGAGTGGGGTGCCTGGTCGGCCGCGGGGTGGGCGTGGGAGTGGTCGGCGTCGGCCGCGGCGAGGTCGGGGTCGGAGACGGCGTGGGCGTCGGGGTCGGCGAGGTGCTGGCCGGGGCCGGCGTCCGTGTCGGCCGAGGACGCGGGAGACCGACCGGCCGCACCGTCGCTCCGCCACCCGTTCCCGTGCCGCCGCTGTTCGACCCGCTCGCCGCGCCCCCCGCGCCGGCCCCGGTTCCGCCGGAGCCCTTGCACACGCCCTGCAGCGCGTCGGCGTAGGTCTGCTGAGCAGCCGCGAGTTCGGCCGTCACGACGTCCACCTGTTCGCGGGCCGGCATGTCGTCGAGACGGGCGAGGACCTGCCCCGCGTGTACCCGGGTTCCCGGGGTGACGTCGATCTCCTGCACCGTTCCGGACGTGCCGAAGACGAGTTCGCGGGTGTCGGCGCTCCGCACGCTCCCCGCGGCGCCCGCGGTGGCCGTCACGGTCCCCCGGCGCACCACGGCGTACGCCGCGCCGCTGGCGGCCGAGTCGCCGATGGCCACCACCCCGGTCGTGAGCATGACCACCGCGCCGGCGGTGAGCAACGGTGGTGTCCGGAGATCGCGAATGGTCGGGCGGTTCACGCGCCAGATCTTGGCGGGCGAAGGTCACGGTTACCCGAGCCCATCCTCAAAGTTCGCTGAAGGCGGCCTCTCCGATCGCGGTCGGCCACTGGTCGGGGCCTCGGGCGCCCGCGCGACCGGGTACCGGCTCACAGAAACCTCTCAGGATCGGATCAGGTTAGCCCAAGCAGCCTCCGGGACGCTTTGGCGGGTGAAATCCCTCCTCCGTCGCCGTGGCGTGCTGATCAATGGCGCCCTGGCCGTTCTCCTCTTGGGCGGTGCCGGGACCGCGTACCTCTCGCTCAGCGATGACGCGGGCGCGTCGTCTCCGGGCCGGGCGGTCTCGGTGAGCCGTGGCACCGTCGTCGCCTCGGTGTCGGCCTCCGGCACCGTCTCCAGCGCCCGGTCCCGAGATCTGTCCTTCGCGACCAGCGGCACGGTCGACAAGATCAACGTGCAGGTAGGCGACAAGGTCAAGAAGGGCCAGGTGCTCGCCACCGTCGATGACGCCAACGCGCGGGACGACCTCGAGGCCGCGCGGGCGGCGCTGAACGCCGCGGCGGCCGGCGACACGTCGACGGCCTCGGGCTACTCGAGCTACGTGCAGGCCAAGGCGTCCTACAACAGCGCCCAGCGCACCTTCGACGGGACCGAGCTCGTCGCCCCGTTCAGCGGCACGGTCGTCGCGGTCAACGGCACCGTCGGAGGATCCTCCAGCGGCTCTGGCGGATCCTCCGGATCCTCCGGATCGTCGGGCTCCGGCGGATCGGGTGGTTCCGGCACCGGTGGATCGGCGGGCGGCGGGGCCGGCGGATCGGCGGGCTCCGGCGGTTCTGGGGGCTCGACGACCTCGGGTGGATCGTCGAGCGGTTCGGGCAGCGGCTTCATGACGATCGCCGACACCTCGAAGCTGATGGTCACCGGCAAATTCACCGAGGCCGACGTCGCCAAGCTCAAGAAGGGTCAAGCGGCGACCGTGACCTTCGATGCCGTACGGAACGCCCAGGCGTCCGGCAAGGTCACCGAGATCGACCAGACCGCGACGACCTCGAACAACGTCGTGCAGTACGGCGTGACGGTCTCGCTCAACGATCCGCCCGCCGGGCTCCGCATCGGGGCCACCGCCACCGTACGGGTGACGACCGCGCAGGCGCAGGACGTGCTCTACGTCCCGACCGCCGCCGTACGTACCGCCGGCGGCCGTAGCACGGTGACCGTGCTGCAGGGCGGCAAACAGGTGCTCCGGGTGGTGCAGATCGGCGTGCAGGGCGACCAGGGCACCGAGATCACCTCAGGTCTCAAGGAAGGCGACCAGGTCCTGCTCACGCTCAGCGCCACCGCGGGCACCGGTGGATTCCCGTCGGGCCGCTTCCCCGGCGTCGGCGGCGGAGGCGGATTGGGCGGCGGCGCCCGTGTCGGAGGGAAGGGATGACCGTCCTCGACGTCCAGGACGTCACCAAGGTCTACGGGGACGGTGACACGGCGGTGCACGCGCTGCGCGGTGTCCGCCTCGCGGTCGACGAGGGCGACTATGTGACGATCATGGGGGCGTCCGGCTCCGGCAAGTCGACGCTGATGAACATCCTGGGCTGCCTCGACGTCCCGACCGGCGGCCGGTACCTCCTCGACGGGCTGGACGTCGGCGCGCTCGACGACCGGCGGCTGGCGATCCTGCGCAACCGGCGCATCGGGTTCGTCTTTCAGTCGTTCAACCTGATCCCGAGGATGAGCGCCCTGGCCAACGTCGAACTGCCGCTGGCGTATGGCGGAGTCAAGGCCGCGGAGCGGAGGCGGCGGGCGCTGGCCGCTCTGGGGCAGGTCGGCCTCGCCGACCGTGTCGACCACGAGCCGAACGAACTGTCCGGGGGGCAGCAGCAGCGCGTGGCGGTGGCCCGCGCGCTGGTGACGTCCCCGGCGCTCCTGCTCGCCGACGAGCCCACGGGGAACCTCGACACGCGCTCCACCGATGACGTGCTGGGCGTGCTCGACCGGCTCAACGCGGACGGCCGCACGATCGTGCTGATCACTCATGAGGACGACGTGGCCGGCCGCGCCAAGCGGGTGGTCCGGCTGGTCGACGGTCGTATCGTCGAGGACCGTCGCACGGCCCCGGTGGCGGGCCCGCCGCCCGGACGGGCGGGGACGGGGGCGTACCACCGATGACGCTGGAAGTACTCAGGTTCGCCCTGCGCGGCCTGGCCGCGAACAAGCTGCGCAGCGGCCTGACCACCCTCGGCATCCTCATCGGCGTCGGCGCCGTCATCATGCTGGTGGCGGTCGGGAACGGCTCGTCCCAGCAGGTGCAGCAGAACATCGAGCGCCTCGGGACCAACACGCTGACCGTCATGCCGTCCACCATGGGCGGTCGCGGGGGCGGAGGGGGGTTGGCCCGCCTGCTCGGCGGAGGTGGCGGCAGGGGCGCCGGCGGGAGCGGGCAGCAGACCGGGCCCCGTACGCAGGCCAAGAGCCTGACCGTCGACGACGCCCGCGCCCTCGCCGACCCGGCGAACGCCCCCTCGGTGAAGAGCGTCTCGCCCGTGGTGACGGCGCAGTCCGCGAACGCGACGTACGAGGGGACCGCGCACGCGATTCAGCAGTTCGTCGGCACCTACCCGGCGTACTTCGAAGCCTCCAACGACCCGGTGGCCCAGGGGACCTATTTCACCGACGACGACGTGCTCAACGGCCGCAAGGTCGTGGTCATCGGGAACACGGTGGCCCAGGACCTGTTCGGGACCGTCGACCCGCTCGGCAAGCAGATCACCGTCAGCGGAGTGAACTTCACCGTCGTCGGGGTGCTGAAGACGAAAGGCTCCTCCGGCTTCCAGGACGCCGACGACGTCGCGATCGCACCGCTGCCGGCCGTTCAGCAGAGCCTCACCGGCTATGGAGCGCTGAACCAGATCGTGGTGGAGGCCAAGTCCCCCAAGACGGTGGACGCCGCCCAGTCCGAGGTGACCGACACACTGAACCAACGGCACGACATCTCGGGGGCCAACAGCGCCGACTTCCAGATCCTGAACCAGGCGAGCCTGCAGTCGGCGATCAGCAGCAGCAGCCGGACGTTCACCGTGCTGCTCGGCGCGGTCGCGGCCATCAGCCTGCTGGTGGGCGGCATCGGCATCACCAACATCATGCTCGTCACCGTGACGGAACGCACCCGCGAGATCGGGATCCGCAAGGCCATCGGGGCGCCGAAGGGCGCGATCCTCGGCCAGTTCCTCGTCGAGGCGACGGTCCTCAGCCTCCTCGGCGGGCTGCTCGGCGTCGCCGCGGGCGTGGTCGGCAGTCAGTTCACGGTCATGGGGGTGCGGCCGGTGATCGTGCCGAGCTCGATCGCGCTGGCACTCGGGGTGTCCGTCGCGATCGGGCTGTTCTTCGGCAGCTACCCCGCCAACCGTGCGGCCAAGCTCCGGCCCATCGAAGCACTTCGCCACGAATAGTACGGATAGGGAGAAACCTTGCCGGGAACACGGCGCAAGGACAGCGACGCACCGGTCGACGAGGTGCCACCGGAACAGCTGCTGCGCACCTCACCGTTCGACGGGGACCTCGCCGAAGAGCTGGCGGCCGCCGAACCACGACAGGATCGTCGCCGGATTCCCTCGGCCACCCTGTTCCTCACGGCCGGGGTGCTGGTCGTCGCGGGATTCGTCGGCGGCGTGCAGGCGGACAAGCACTGGGGCACGAAGCAGACCCCGACCGGGTTCGGCCGGCTCGCCGGTGCCGCCGGACAGGGCGGGGGCGGCTACCCCGGCCTCGGCGGCGGAACCAGCCGCCGCGGAGCGTACGGCCAGGGTGGCGGCTTCGGCCAGGGCGGGGGCTCCGGCCAGGGCGGCGCGGCCCCCGGTACGACCGGCACGGTCAAGCTCGTCGACGGCGACATCATCTACGTCCAGACCCCCGGCGGCATCGTGCGCGTGAAGACGACGGGCGCCACGAAGGTCTCCGTCACCAAGAGCGCCAAGCTCAAGGACCTCAAGGCCGGCGCTTCGGTGGTCGTTCAGGGAACGCCGGCTCAGGACGGCAGCGTGGCCGCGACGACGGTGACACAGAGCCCCTGAGGGACATGCTCGCCTCCCGGTGCCCGCGCCAGGGGGCGGGCACCGGAAGGCGGGCTCGCGGGCTCAGCTTGATGACGGGCGGGGAGAGAGGGTCGGGAGCAGCGGACGGCAGGTCTGCAGCGCCTTGGCGACCTTCGGGTCGGAGGTCTGGAGGCCGCTGAGGAAGCGCATGCCGGGAGAGCGGCGAACGCCGGGCGTACGGTTCGGGCCGGGCGAGCGCACGGCCCCGGGCGTCGGAGTCGGGAGCGTCACGCCGTGATCGGCGAGGCAGCTGCGGAACGCCTGCATCTCCTGCATGCCCCGGCGCTGTCCCTGCGGCATGAGCGACTGACAGGCGTCCCGCGCCTGTTGGCTCACTCCGCCGAAGCCGCGGCCGAACCCGCCGCCCCGCTGCCCCGCCTGGCCGGAAGGCCGTGCGCTGGGGCGGGCCGTCGGGATGTTCGCGCCATGCTGGCGCAGGCAGGCGGCGTACGCCGCGAAGCCGCCCGCGCCCGTCGTGCCGGCCGACCCGGAGGGCGCGGCGGCCGCCTTGCCGCCTGAGGATCCGCAGCCGGCACAGAGGAACAGTGCGGCCGCCGCCAGCATGGCTCCGCCGTGGAGGATTCGCATGGGCCGCGATGATGGCCGATCTTCCTGCAGCCCGCCTTCGACCTGGCTGAAAGGTTGCTCCAACGAAGGCCGCCTCGCCGTGCCCCGCGTCCACCCGGGCGATCCTCGCTATCGTGCGGGCGTGACCTGTTCTTCGGGAGCCCGCTGATGCCGCATCCGTCCAAGGTGTTCGCGGGGGTCGAGGTCATCCCGCTCTGCGACGCGGTCGGCCCGGTGGGGCCCGCGCTGCGCCGGCCGCTCGACGAGACGTTCCTCGGAGCGACGGCCGATGACTGGGCGCAGGTGGACACCGCCGAGTGGGTGCTGCACCGTCGACGCCGTCGTGCTGACCCACCTGCACAGCGACCACGCCGGCGGCGCCGTGGCGGACGGGGTCCCCGCCTTCCCGAACGCGCGGTACCTCCTGCAGCGGGACGAGCTCGACTGCGTCGGCGGACCCGTGCTGGAGCAGGTCGTACGCCCGCTCGGCGACTCGCTGCAGGTGGTGGACGGCGTGCTGGAGATGGACTCCGGGATCACTCCGGTCCCCACGCCGGGGCGACTCAGAAGGTGATGTCGCCGTTGACGTCGCGGCCCTGGAACAGCTGGCCGGCGACCGTACGGTCGCCGGTGTTGACCGTCCCGCCCTGGGCGATGGCGCGCTCGGCCTGGGCGACCCAGTGGCGGATCTGCACCGCCCCCTGCGGGTCGCGGTCGGACTCGGCGATCAGCGCCTCGGCCAGTGCCCTGATGGAGTCCGGGTCGCCGGGACGCTCACCGAGGCGCTTCGCCGCCTCGACGGACGTGCTGCGGCGGCCGAAGGTACGCCGTACGACCGAGGTCAGGTTGTCCCACAGCTGCTCACCGATCTTGTCGGTGGTCCCGGTGAAGATCTTCGACAACAGTGTGTCGAGCGCTGATACCGAGAGCGGATCCACCGTGCACACTCCGACCGTTGTTCGACTCTGCCGACAGGTTAAGTCCTCGGCCGGGTCCGTGCCCGCGAACGCGGCAGCCCGCGTCGATACGGTGGAGATGGTTCACGGTCGGCTGCCCGGGCAGGGGACGCGTGGAACTGACATGACAGAACCGATGACGCGACTCACCGTGCGGGCGGCGCACGGCAGAGCGGCGTCCGGACCCGGATGTACGGACGCACCGATCGACCGGCGGGACCACTCATGAATCGACTGAAGGACGCTACCAGCCCGTACCTGCTGCAGCACGCGGACAACCCCGTCCACTGGTTCCCATGGGGCGACGAGGCGTTCGAGGAGGCCCGCCGCAGAGACGTGCCGATCCTGCTGAGCGTCGGCTACTCGGCCTGCCACTGGTGCCACGTGATGGCGCACGAGTCCTTCGAGGACGAGGAGACGGCGCGGCTGATGAACGACCTGTTCGTCAGCGTCAAGGTGGACCGCGAGGAGCGTCCCGACGTGGACGCGGTCTACATGGAGGCCACCCAGGCGATGACGGGCCAGGGCGGCTGGCCGATGACCGTGTTCATGACGCCTGGCGGCGAGCCGTTCTACTGCGGCACCTACTTCCCCCGGCCGCACTTCCAGCAGCTCCTGCGCGCGGTGGCCCAGGCCTGGCGCGACAAGCGCGACGACGTGATGGCCCAGGGGCAGAAGGTCGTCGGCGCGCTGGCCGCGCAGGCGGCCATCGGCGGTGCGGGCGCCCCGGCTCCGGAGGCGCTCGACGCCGCGGTCCGCGACCTGGCGCGGTCGTACGACCAGGCGAACGGCGGGTTCGGCACGGCGCCGAAGTTCCCGCCGTCGATGGTGCTGGAGTTCCTGCTCCGCCACGCCGCGCGGGGTGGTGACGGCCTGGCGATGGCCGAGGGCACGCTCGAGACGATGGCGCGGGGCGGGATGTACGACCAGTTGGCCGGCGGGTTCGCCCGTTACTCAGTGGACGCCCGCTGGGTGGTGCCGCACTTCGAGAAGATGCTGTACGACAACGCCCTGCTGGCCCGCGTGTACGCCCACTGGTGGCGGCTCACCGGCGGTCCGTTCGCCCGCAGGATCGCCCTGGAGACGTGCGACTGGATGCTCCGGGAGCTGCGCACGCCGGAGGGCGGGTTCGCCAGTGCCCTGGACGCCGACAGCGAGAACGCCGAGGGCCGCCTCGAAGAGGGCGCGTACTACGTCTGGACGCCCGAGGAGCTCACCGAGGTGCTGGGCGAGGAGGACGGGGCGTACGCCGCACGGCTCTTCGGCGTGACCGAGATGGGCACGTTCGAGCACGGCGCCTCCGTTCTGCAACTCCGCGCGGATCCCGACGACCCCGAACGGTACGAGCGGATCCGGACCGCGCTGCTGGACGCGCGCTCGCGGCGGGTCCCGCCGGGCCGCGACGACAAGATCGTCGCCGCCTGGAACGGCCTGGCCATCGCGGCCCTGGCGGAGTCCGGCGCGTACTTCGACCGGCCGGACCTCGTCGAGGCCGCGGAGGAGGCCGTCCGGCTGCTGCGGGAGACGCACTGGCGGAACGGCCGGCTGCTGCGGACCTCGCGCGCGGGCAGCCCCGGCACCAACGCCGGCGTCCTGGAGGACTACGCCGACCTGGCCGAGGGGCTCATCGCGCTGTACGGAGTGACCGGTGACGCCGACCACGCGCGGTTCGCCGGTGAGTTGCTGGACGTCGTCCTGGAGCGGTTCGCCGACGGGCGCGGCGGGTTCTACGACACCGCCGACGACGCCGAGCGCCTGTGGAAGCGTCCGCAGGACCCCACCGACAACGCCACGCCGTCCGGCCGGTTCGCGGCGGCGGGCGCGCTCCTGTCGTACGCCGCGCTGACCGGTTCGGCCCGGCACCGGGAGGCGGCCCTCGGCGCTCTGGGCCCGGTCACGCCGCTGGCGGAGCGCCACGCCCGCTTCGCGGGCTGGGGGCTCGCCGTCGCGGAGGCGGCCCTCGCCGGTCCACTGGAGATCGCCATCGCGGGTCCGGCCGACGATCCGCGCACGCGGGACCTCCACCGGGCGGCGCTGCTCAGCCCGCTGCCCGCGGTGGTCGCCGTCGGCTCCGGGGTGCCGCTGCTGGACGGCCGGGCGCCGGTCGACGGGAGGCCCGCCGCGTACGTCTGCCGTCAGTTCACCTGCCGGCTTCCGGTGACGGAGGTCGGCGCCCTCCAGGAACAGATCCGGTCCGCGTCCGTGCGGTGACGCGAAGGGTTCCAGCGCGGCTCATTGGAATCAATGTCAATATTGACCCGCTGCGGGCTTGATCTTTGCGTTATGGACGTGTTACCTCAGAACGAGCGCCCGAACGTTCCTGCCTCGGGCGAACACCGGTGACCGACGGGGCGTATGGGCATCTGGACGACCATCGCCGTCGTAGGTCATAGTCGTACAACGCACTGGGGACGAGGGAGGGCGCCGTGCGCTGGCCGAGCCGCCGCATGCTGCCGACGGTCGTTGGCGTTTCACTGGCCACCACCATCGCCGCCGACCTGGCGATGGTGATCGCCGGGCCGTTCCACCCCCCGGCCCTGCCGCTCGCCGGCGGGCGTCTCGTCGCCGCGGCGCAGAGCACGAGCTACCGCGTCGCGGGCCTGCAGCAGGCCATCACGCCGCACCTGCTCGTCGCCTCCTCGCAGACGATGCCCGCCGACGCCATCGAGAAGGTCCGCCACGCGAAGGGCGTCAAGGCCCTGGAGGTCGTCGACGCGGCACGCGCCCTGGTGGGCGGCAAGCGCGTGGGCGTCCTGGGCGTCGAACCGTCGACGTTCCGGGCGTACACCCCCCAGGCGAGCGCCAGGTCCGACGCCCTGTGGAACAACATCGCGGGCGGCGACGTCGCGATCTCCTTCACGATGGGCCAGGACGGCGGCATCCCGCTGGCCTCACAGACGCAGATCGGCGGGCAGACGCACCAGACGTCCGTGCGCGTCGGCGCCTACGCCACGATGGGCATCGACCAGGTCGACGCCGTGGTCTCGCACTACACCGCCCAGACGATCGGTATGCCGTCCGGGAACGCCCTGCTGGTCAGCGCCCCGCACGCGAACCTCGTCAAGCTCCGGAAGCAGCTGGCCAAGATCCTCCCCAAGGGCACCAAGATGGCCACGCTCGAGTCGCGGTTCGACGGCCCGACCGTCCCGGGCGGCGCCGTCGGCGGCGCCCCGGGGCGCGTGATGACTGCCCCGCAGGTCAACACGGTCATCCGGGCCGCCGAGTCCAAGATCGGCATGCCGTACGTCTGGGGCGGCGAGTCGGACCGCGAGGGCGGCTACGACTGCTCCGGCCTCGTCCAGTACGCCTTCGCCCAGGCCGGCATCAGGATGCCGCGGACCGCCGACATCCAGGCGTTCACCGGCTGGCGGCTGCCGTACAGCCAGGCTCAGCCGGGTGACCTGCTGACCTGGAAGAACGACCCGACCTTCAACGGCGTCTCGCACATCGCGATCTATCTCGGCAACAACAAGATGGTCGTCGCGCGGCATACCGGCACCCTGATCCAGATCCAGGACGTCTACCTGAACAACTTCTGGGGCGCCATCCGGGTCAACCCCCAGCTCGCCGGCACCAAGGCCTGACACTCGGATCCCGCACGCCGGGTGAGCGGCGTGCGGGGTCAGAGTGGGCAGCCGGCGCTGAGGAAGTCGATGCCGCGGTCGAGCAGTTCCAGGAGATCCCCCTCGCCGCCCCGCCCCACCCAGGCCAGGATGGTCGTCTCCCAGACGGCGATGACCGCGGCGCCGAACGCCCAGACTGCCCAGTATGGCGGCTCCGAACGCTCCTCCGACCAGACGGACGGTCATCACGACGGCGGATCCGACGCCCGCCTCCTCGGCCGTCAGGGCGTTCATGGCTGCGGTCATCGACGCGGGCAGCATCAGTCCCCTCCCGACGCCTGCGGCCGTCAGCCAGGCGGCGGTGAGGACTAACTGTCAAAAAGGAGCGGTTGTCAACATCGCGGACACTCTAGGCGGCGAAGGGAAGCTGTGTAATCATGATTACATGACTACGACTGAGGGTGCGGAGGAGAAGCTCCGCGGGTGGTTCTCCGGCAGGTTGCCCGAAGGGTGGTTCGAAGGGCCGCCGCGGGTCGTCCTCGACCGGGAGGAGATGAGCGTCATCGGCCGGCTGGCCGAGCCCGACCTCGCGGAGGGGGCCTCCGAGGTCGAGCGGTCCGAGGCGATCGCCGGTCAGATCCAGCGCTTCCGCGAGGAGACTCGGGAGCACCGCGTCTCCATCGCCCGGGAGGCCGAGCACCGCTTCGCCCGGAAGGTCTCCTGGGGCGTCGAGTGCGGCGACGAGAAGGTCATGTTCACGACGCTGTCCGTGCCGGTGATGACCCGGCTCCGCCAGCCCGAGCGCAGAGTCCTGGACACGCTGGTCGACGCGGGCGTCGCCCGCAGCCGCAGTGACGCGCTCGCCTGGTGTGTCCGTCTCGTGGGCAAGAACGCCGACGAGTGGCTGGCCGAGCTACGGGACGCGCTGCTGCACGTCGAGCGCGCGCGGGCCGCCGGCCCTCAGGTCTGACCCGGCATGGTTTCCGACAATACTCGGCAACACCCTCGAAACAAGCAAGAATTGCACGCGGCGGTCCAGCCCATTGGTCTAATCCAAAGGTCTAAACCAATGCTCCATGAATGACCTTCCCGTCGTTGAGATCACTTTGACGGGGGGATGTTCAAAATGCCGCATGTGGGTACACTCACCAAATCCCGGCATCAACCCATCGGGTGTCCCCGTGCGAAGGAGCGATCGTGGCGTACGAGGTCAAGGCCAGGTCGGTCGAGTGGAATCCGACCGCGGCCCGACTCCGCGAACTTACCGAGAAGATGCCCAACTCCCAGGTGACCGAGTTCGGCAACGTGGTGGTGAAGGCCCGCGTGGACAGCCGGAGCGCCAAGTCCACCTACATCGCTGAGGACTCCACCAACACCACCAAGCAGACGATGACCCGGGCGGAGTACGACCGCGTCGCCGGTGCGCAGGACGACCACCTCGCCGGGTGCGATGTCGTGGTGGTGGACGGCTACATCGGGAGCGACCCCGCCTTCCGCACGAGGGCACGCCTGGTCATCGAGGCGTCGAACGCCAACATCGCCGGCATGCAGAAGCAGCTCTACTACCCGGTCGAGGACGACTACGACCCGGCGACATGGGACCCCGACACGACGGTGGTGTACACCCCGAACCTTCCGATGGAGGGCTACCCGAACGACCGGTTGATCGCCGTGGACCTCAATGCCGGCATCACGCGGGTCTTCAATTCGGACTACTTCGGGGAGTCCAAGAAGGGCGGCCTGCGGATGTGGAACAACATCGTGTATGAGCGCGGCGGCCTTTCCCTGCACGCGGGTTGCAAAGTGATCCCCGTGGATGGTGACAACAAGACGGTGCTCATCGTGGGCCTGTCCGGCACGGGCAAGACGACGACGACTTTCACCACGCAGCTCGGCAGTAAGCCCGTGCAGGACGACTTCATCGCGTTGATGCCGGAAGGGCGTGTTTACACGACCGAGAACGGCTGCTTCGCCAAGACTTTCGGCCTGGATCCCGAATTCGAGCCGACCATCTACCACGCCACGGTGAAGCCAGACGCCTATCTCGAGAACGTCTCTGTGGACGCCGACGGCAAGGTCGACTTCTTCGACACCTCCTACACCAAGAACGGCCGGACGACGTGGCCGTTCAAGTACGTCGACCCGTGGCCGGCCGACCAGGTGGAGCCCGCCGAGTTCCTGCTCATCCTGAACCGTAACGAGAACATCGTCCCGGGCGTCGCGCGGCTCGACCGGGCGCAGGCGGCGGCGTACTTCATGCTCGGCGAGACGACGGGCACGAGTGCCGGCGGCAAGGACGAGGAGGGCAAGTTCCTGCGGGTGCCCGGGACGAACCCGTTCTTCCCCCGGGACATGGCCGACATGGGCAACCGGATGCTCGAGCTACTCGACAGCCACGAGATGAAGGTGTTCGTCCTCAACACCGGGCGCGTCGGAGGCGGCGAGGGCGACGACCGCGCCAAGAAGGTGAAGATCCCGCATTCCTCCGCGATCGTGCAGGCGATCGTCGAGGGAACGATCGAGTGGGAGGACGACCCCGATTTCGGCTACGAGATCGCGACGTCCGTACCCGGCATCGACGACATCGAGATCCTCCAGCCCCGGCGGCTCTACGAACGCCAGGGCCGGATGGAGGAGTACGACGCCATGGTCGAGCGTTTGAAAGCCGAGCGTCGGGAATACCTTTCATCCTTCGCGGGGCTGGACGAGGCGATCGTCAAGTCGATCGGCTGAGCCAACTCGGGGAACGGGCACGCCCCGGCGGCGGGTACACCCGCCGCCGGGGCGTCTCACGTCCGCGCACCTCGGATCCGCGTCGGGCGCAGCCCCGGATTCGCGTCCGTGCACCCTGGATCGAGTCAGCCTCCGGTCAAGGATCCCGACAGGTCTCGATCTCCAGCAAAACAGCAACCTACGCTTATCAATGTGGGAGAACTACGCTGCGTCGACGGCTCGCGGGGACCGGCGGATCGGGGAAACGGTCGGCCTGATCCCCCCAGCAGCGGGCACGACCGGGGATCACCGGCTCGTCTCCCAAGAGCCCGAACTGTTCGCCTTCCGGCACCGGCTCGCGGGGACACGCCCGGCACCGGCGAGTTGCGGTGCACGCTGCGCACGTCCTATAGCTGGCTGTCCGGCCCGGACGACCGCGGCGGCGAGTGGCGGCGGTCCCGGCGGGCCGTCCTCGAGGCCTGGGGTACGGATGGCCGCGGGGTCCGCGTGGTGCTGACGTCGGCGGAACTCGCCGACTTCCTGGGGACCCTGGTCGGCGAGGCGCGGCTCATGGGCGCCGATTACGGAGACGTCCTCGCGAGTTCACCGGTACGCGCCCGGCGTGCGCCTTTCGGGGCGATAATTGACTACTGATCCCCCTGGCGTCGACGAAGAAGGTGCTGGCATATGGGCTTGCGAGACCTGGTCTACAAGCTTTACGAGCGACGGCTTGAGACGAGGCTCAGCCCGGACACCACGCCACGTCACATCGGGGTGATCCTGGACGGCAACCGCCGGTGGGCGCGATCGATGGGGCTCGCCGACGTCGCCACGGGTCACCAGCGGGGCGCCGACAAGATCTCCGAACTGGTCCAGTGGTCCCAGGAGACGGGCGTCGAGGTGGTCACGCTGTGGCTGCTGTCGACCGACAACCTCTCCCGGCCGGCGGAGGAGCTCGAGCCACTAGTGGCGATCATCGAGAACACGGTGGAGGACCTGGCCGCTCAGGGCTGGCGTGTTCAGCCGGTCGGAGCGCTCGATCTCCTGCCCGACAAAACCGCACGTGTGCTCAAGCACGCCGCCGAGAGCACATCTGACGCTCCTGGCCTGATTGTGAACGTCGCGGTTGGGTATGGAGGTAGACGTGAGATCGCTGATGCGGTGCGCTCACTCCTGCATGAGCATGCGAGCAGGGGCACCAGCATCGAGGAGCTGGCCGAGATCCTCGATGTGGAGCACATCGCGGAGCATCTGTACACCCGCGGCCAGCCCGACCCGGATCTGGTCATCCGGACGTCGGGAGAGCAGCGCCTGTCCGGCTTCATGCTCTGGCAGAGCGCCCACTCGGAGTTCTACTTCTGCGAGGCCTTCTGGCCTGACTTCCGCAAGGTCGACTTCCTGCGGGCGATTCGTGCCTACGCCGCGAGGCATCGGCGCTACGGCTTCTGAACCCTCTGTAGAGCGTCGCCGAACGGCCGGTTTCGGCCGGTCGACCACTCGGTGCGCATCTGTTCTCGGGCGGTTCCCTTGGCCTAGCGTCGTACCAGGTCCCCCTGAGGAAAGGGCGCTCTCCCAGGCGACCCGCCTGGGCAGGCGCCCGAAGGAGAACGAGTGGCCACACCTGCCGCCACCCGGCGCACGTACGTCCTCGACACCAGCGTTCTGCTCGCCGACCCTGGGGCTTTGACCCGGTTCGCCGAGCACGAGGTCGTGCTGCCGATCGTCGTGATCACCGAACTCGAGGCCAAGCGCCACCACCCGGAGCTGGGCTACTTCGCACGGAACGCCCTTCGCACTCTGGACGACCTGCGGGTCGCCCACGGCCGCCTGGACGAGCCCCTGCAGATCGGTGACCAGGGTGGAACGGTCCGCGTCGAGCTCAACCACTCCGACCCGTCCGTCCTGCCGGCCGGGTTCCGGCTGGGCGACAACGACACCCGCATCCTCACGGTGGCGCTGTCGCTGGCCCAGGAGGGGCACGACGTCGTGCTCGTGTCCAAGGACCTGCCCCTGCGGGTCAAGGCCGCCTCGGTCGGCCTCACGGCCGAGGAGTACCGCGCCGAGACGGTCGTGGAGACCGGCCACACGGGCATGGCCGAGCTGGAGATCGGCTCCGAACAGATGGAGGAGTTGTACGACACGGGCCGGCTGGACCTGCAGGAGGCGCGCGACCTGCTGTGCCACACCGGGCTGCGGCTGATCTCGGCGGGCGGCTCCGCCCTCGGACGCGTGATGCCCGACAAGTCCGTGCAGCTGGTGCGCGGCGACCGCGAGGTGTTCGGCCTGCACGGCCGGTCGGCGGAGCAGCGCATCGCGCTGGACCTGCTGATGGACGAGGACATCGGGATCATCTCGCTCGGCGGGCGGGCCGGTACGGGAAAGTCGGCGATGGCGTTGTGCGCGGGCCTGGAGGCCGTCCTCGAACGCCGCCAGCACCAGAAGGTGATGGTCT
>JBJMIW010000355.1:0-6074 GCA_045806665.1 Actinoallomurus sp. | reverse complement strand
CTCGCCGGTACCACCGGCGAACCGCCAGCTGAAGGTCCACGGTCGGGGTCGAGGCGACGGCGGTCGGCGTAGGGATCACTTTGGACGATGCAGCCCGAGCCGTTCGGTCGGCCTCGTGCTGAGAGCACCCGGCCATCGCAAGGAACGCTGCCGCGACCGTTGCGTGGCGAACCGGAGCCCTGCCGGAGAACGCGGACCTCGTCTGAGGTCGCTTCCTTCCCGGCAAGATCGAGCCGATCAACGCATGCCTGCTTTGGAGCGGCGGCCACGAGTTGGCATGGCGGGGCGCCAGGAAGTTATGCCGAGTTCGCGCGCCGCCCAGCGGAGCTGGTCCTTCAGCTCCTTGGCCTTCAGGTTCGCCAGGTGCAGCGGGTTGTCGATGGTACGGACCCGGTCACCGCGGAACGTCCAGGTGCCGCCGTGGTTGGTGGCGCGGCCCGGATGGCTCTTGATCTCGATGAGGAACAGGCCGGCCGGCGCGGCGACGAGCAGGTCGACCTCGCGTACGCGACCGGACCTGGCGGTGAACGTGAAGGTCTGCCAGGCGCGGTACTGCTCGGCCGGGGGCATCAGGTCGTGGATGTGCTTGAGCGCGTCCTCCTCCCACGGGAAGTCGGACCGCGGACCCCACCACCGGTTCGACACCCCTCGCCCCCTTCTCCGCCGACATGCGCCCGTCAGGATACGATCCCACGCCCTCGCATGGACGGCACTGTGTGCATGGAAGGACGCGAACCGCAGTGATCCGGACTACCGCAACCGCGGACCAGTTTCCGCATCGGACGGCCGGTCTGGCCTGGTCCGGCCGAAGATACGTCGTTTGTCGGTACGCGGCGCTATGGTCCCTTCACTTCGACGAGGGAGCGTTAGCTGAAATCTTGAGGAGTACTCAGCTGAATCGACTCGATTTTCACCTCCTGCAGGCTGACGACGGTCGCACGAGGGGCATCGAATGACGTCCCTCCCCGGAGTCATGCCCTTGCTCGACTATGATCCGGCGCAGATCGGTCCCTACCGCCTGATCGGGAGGTTGGGTGCAGGAGGGATGGGCGTCGTCTATGCGGCATTGTCCGCAGCCGGTGAGCGCGTCGCAGTCAAGGTCGTCCATCCCGAGTTGGCGCATGATCCGGAGTTCCGTGCCCGCTTCGCGCGGGAGATCGCCCTGCTCAGGAAGATCCGCGGTGCCTGCACCGTGAAGGTTCTGAGCGCTGATGCGAATGCGCCCCGACCATGGTTGGCCACCGAATACGTCCCCGGCCCTACCCTGGACGCACACGTACACGCCGCAGGGCCGCTCGTCGACGATGAGCTCTACGGCCTTGCGTCTGGGCTCGCCGAGGCTCTGGCCTCGATCGATGCGGCCGGCGTGGTCCACCGGGATCTGAAGCCGGCCAACGTGATCCTGTCGCCCTCCGGTCCGCGCGTCGTCGACCTGGGCATCGCGCGTGCTGTGGACGAGACCAGGGTAACCCGCACGGGCGTGCTGATCGGCTCGCCTGCGTGGCTGAGCCCGGAGAACTACCGCGACGACGAGGTGGGCCCGGCAACCGACGTTCACGCCTGGGGGCTTCTCATCGCCTTCGCGGCGACCGGCCGGCTGCCGTTCGGTTCCGGGCGGCCAGAGGTGCTCGCGATCCGCGTCATGCAGCAGGAGGTCGATCTGACCGGCCTGGACCCGGACTTGCGCGTCATCGTGGCCGACGCGCTCGCCAAGGCACCGGAGAACCGGCCATCCGCGCCAGAGGTACTCGCCTCCGTCACCGCGGCATGGCGCCGCCGAACGGACGTGGAGACCGGCGACCTTCCGGAAACCGACGCCGCCACCGTACTGATCGAACGCACGTGGGTGATGCCGGGCGTCGAGGACCTTCCTTGGGTGCCCATGACGTCGGATGCGCCGCCTCGGCCGAAGAGGCTACGCCGCCGACCGATTCTCGTTCTGAGCGGCATGGCGGTCATCGCCGCTGCCGCCGTCATCGCGGGACTTCTCCCTGCGCTAGGCACCCCATCGCGGCACGGTGCACAGACCACGAAGGTGTCTGGATCGCCGTCCGTCGGCACGGTCACAAGCGCGGTGAAAACCCCTTCATCAGCAGCGGCACCGACTGCGGAACCTCCATTGCGCGGCACCCGTCTTGATTCGGACGCAGGGGTTTCCGTGGTCATCCCGGCAGGCTGGTCCGCTTCGAGCGGGCAGGGCCTGATGGGACCGTCTCTTTGCATTTACATGCCGCACAGCGGCAAGAACAGTAGCTGCCAGAGCAAAGGCGTCTCCATTGAGCGTTGGTCTAATTCGAATGATGAGCCGAATCTTGACGATTCTGAGGCATGGGTGGGCGGCGAGGATGCAGGCAGCCTTCCTCAGTGCTTCCGGATTAACGGGCAATACATCGCTGGCATAAACACCAAAGTGACATTGCGGAACGGCCTACGAAAGCTCGGGGACCGGTCGGCGGTTTATTATGAGTATCACGCAGAATGCGAAACAGGATTCACGTTCAATCCGCGCATTTGGTGGTTGCCGAAAACGCGGCTGATGATGACGGTTGCCGCACTGCCAGACCGATACCGGAAGACCGTCGACAAGATAGCGGCATCAGTTCATTTTTATGAGTAATCCTTTGAGGGAACGTAAGGTTGGAATCCCCATAAGGATCGTGACGGGGCACGTCCGCCGCCCGCCAAGCGCGGTAGTGCTCGGCGGGCGGCATGCGGAAGCGGTGGGTGCCCCGCCCGTCAGTGACCGATCACCACGTTGTCGATGTGCGCACCGTCCCAGCCCCCGGTGCTGGAGCAGAGCGGTCCGCCGGCGCCGGAGCACAGCTCATCGGAGTGGAACCGGAACCGTGCCTGTACCGGACCACCGGGAGAGGTGAACGCCACGGACCTGGTCTGCCAGGCGGGCCAGCCGTCGCTGCGTCCCGACAGCGTGGCGATGGTCGTCCACGTCTTTCCGTCGGCCGACCAGTCCACGTCGACGCCGTCGTACCCGGGCTCGGTGTCGAGTTTCTGGGCGAACCGCACGACGGTGGTGCCCGCCTTGGTCGTGACCTGGGGGGAGATGAACGACGAGTCCATCATGTCGACATAGGACAGGCCGCTGATCGCGTACGCGTTCCCGGCGGGATCATCGTTACCGTTCTTCTCCCCTGGGGCGCCCCGACTCCAGGTGGTCGGCCCGGTGGTGGTCCAGCCCTGCGCGCCCGATTCGAAGTCATAGGTCGCGTACGGCTCGGTGATGGTCGGCGGCGGGGTCGGTTCCGGAGGAGGGGGCAGGTTGACCTTCTTGTCGAAGACGTAGGTCCACACTCCCCGTCCGTAGGTGGCGATCACCGCCGTGTCGGGCGCGCCGGGCTTCAGCTCGATGCTCGATATCGGCCCGGTCGGCACGTCACTGAGCGGGGCGAACTGCGGGGTGTCGGCGGAGGCACCGCGCGGGTTCGAGGCGAACGCCCCGACATCGCTGCCGACCAGCAGTTGCTCTCCGCGCAGCGTCACCCACGTGGCGGGCGCGTCGGGCAGGTTGCCGGAGACGTCGGTGAACGTCTGCCCGCCGTCGGTCGACCGGTACAGGTGCCCGGTGCCCAGCGTGGCGTTGGTGTCCCCCACCGCTCCCGGCGGCACCCAGCGGCGGGTGTAGCCGCCGAGGGTCACGAACACGTTCTTCGGATTGCGCGGATCGATCGCGATCGCGGTGATGTAGCGGTTCGGCAACCCCTTGGCGGGCACGATGTGCCATCCCTTCGAGGTGCCCTTGGCCGGCGGCTCCGACCCGCCGACGTTGGTGGCCAGCCCGTTCTTGAACACCTCGCTGGTCGGGCCGAGCTTGTTCAGCGTGTCGCACTGCCCGCAGAACCCGACGTACGCCGCGTCGCCGCGGACCGCGACCGCGCTCATCGAGTTGTCCGGATCGGTGCTGCCCGCGGTGGCGCCCGGGTCACCGGGGTGGCCGCGGGTACCCAGGTCGAACACCTGCGTCCACTGTGTGCCGCTGCCGTCATGGCCACTGGCGGTGTCCGGGCCATGCGTGGTCTCCACGACCTCGCGACCCGCCGTGATCAGATGGCCGGCGTCCACCGGGTCCATGGCGAACGGGTTGGAGAACTTCGCGGCGGTCAGCCCCGGGTCGATGTCCTTCCAGGTCGTGCCGCCGTCGGTCGTGACGCTCATCGCGCCGTTGGTGTACTCCTCATAGGCGACCTTGGACCTGTCGGGATCGACCGCGCTGAAGAACCCGTCCCCGCCGTACGTCTCGTACTGCTTGCGGGTGACCGGGTCGATCCGCAGGTTGCCGTTGTCCTGCAGACCGGCCCACACAGTGCCATCCTTGGCCATCGCGGCGTAGTACGGCAGCAGGGTGCCGAAGCCGTCGTTGTCGCCCGGACCCCAGTGGGCGTTGTCCAGCTCGGTGTCGCCGTCCTCCTCGAACCGGTACCGGTAGGCACCGCCGTCGTTACCGACCAGGAGCCGTACTCCGCCCGGCGTGGCGGAGTCCGGAACCCAGATCGCGGCATGCTGGTCGGGATGGGTCGTCTGCTTGTTCGGATCCAGCGGCTCCCGATCGGTCGGGCAGGCCGGCAGGCCGAGCTTGAGCAGCAGGCAGCTTGAACCACCGAAGTACTTGCCGACCACCTTGAAGTGCACCGGGAGCGACCCGTCGAGGGGTTGCAGGCTCGTCTCGGGCGCCCAGACCTCCTCCAGTCCCATCACGAGGCGGGTCGGCACGCCGGTGGCGCTCGCCTTGGTCGGGTCGGGGCGGACGTACAGGTTGTACCAGCCCTGCACCCCCGGCTGATAGCCGATCGCGGTGCCGGTGCCGAACAGCGCCGAGCCGCTCGCCGGATCGGCCGCCAGCTCCGTGCCCGAGGCGAGCCGCTTCCACGTGGATCCGAAGTCGGTGGACACATACAGGCCGTTCAGTACCGTCGTGCCGAGCGGCGACGTCGTGTTGGTGTCGGAGATGTCGACACCGATCACGCCGCCGTTGTTAAGCAGCTTGGCGTCCTGCACCATCGCGTAGAGCACGTCGTGGTTCTGCTTGGCTCCGGTGGCGGCGCCCAGTTCGACGCGCCCGATGTTGTCCTGCGGGGCGAACCCGTCCGGGGACAACTTGGCGAACGAGCCGGGGGCGCCGGTGGGCGAGCGGTAGACGCCGTTGTTGGGCGACTGCACCGACCCGTCGGCGTTCTTTCGGTTCCCACCCCGCCAGCCGACGGTCGCCAGCACCGTGCCCGCGTTCGTCTTGGTGCCGATACCACCGGGGGTGACCACGACCACGTCGGTGACGACGTTCGCGAGCGCGCACTGCGGCTTCCCGCCCGGCGACACGTCCGTCACTCCCGCGCACGAGCCGGTCGGCAGCTGGGCGTTGGCGTACGACTTTCCGCCGTCGGTGGAGGCGAATAGGCCGAGTTGGGTCGCCGCATAGACCTTGGCCGGATCGGCGGGATCGACCGCGAGCCGGAAGCCGAGAGCGCCGTCCGGTACGCCGGCGGCGCGGGTCCAGGTCGCGCCACCGTCGGTCGAGTAGTAGGCGCCGATTCCGGTGTAGGCGGCGGCGCCGAACGTCGGTTCTCCGGTCAGGGCCAGCAGGGTGCCGCCGCCCGCGCTGGTCCAGGCGACCGCGCCGGTCACCGAGGTGGGCAGGTCGCCACTGGCGTTCTGCCAGGTCTTGCCCCAGTCCGTCGACGACCAGATCCCGCCGGTGCCGACGGCGGCGAACAGTCGTTTCCCTGCCGGGTCGTAGGCGAAATCGTCCACCCGTCCGGAGTTGTACACGAGGCCGAGCCCGTTCACCTCCGGGTACCGTGGGTCGTTCACGATGAGAGGTCCCGTGCCGTACGGCGCACCCTTGCCCGAGGTTCCGCTGACGGGCTTCATCTTCGCGCGTTGTGCCACGCCGGCGCTGTAGGCACCCGGCGCCCAGGCACCGTACGGCGCCATCCGGGGCATCGCCTGGGTGCCTGCCATGATCGCCAGCTCGTTGAGCGACTCGGGCCGCTTCGCGCGGACGCAGTAGGAGTCCCACTTGCGGGCGGGAACACCGGCGAGGGGAGGAAATTCGCGGCGCATCT
>JBJMIW010000354.1:0-4636 GCA_045806665.1 Actinoallomurus sp. | reverse complement strand
GCGCGGTCGCGGTCGCCGAGCTGGACGGCCCGGACGTCGCCCTCACTCAGGTCGACCGGCTGCCACTCACGGGCTACCACGCATGGCACGCCGCCCGCGCCGACCTGCTCCGCAGGCTCGGCCGAAGCGCCGAGGCGAAAGAGTCATACGACGCCGCAATCGCCGCCACCCAGAACTCCGCCGAGCGCGCCTACCTGAGTAGAAAACGAGGCGAGTTGGTCTGAGCGGTCCTGTCCCTGGGCATCAGACCGACGGCGCCAGGCATTGCCGGGCTGGTGACGTTCCTGGCACTCGGAGGCTGCGTCGAACCGTCTCCACGGGAGCGCGGACGCTCGGCGCGATCTTGGATCTTCCAGGTCCAGGTCGCGCAGCCGTACCCCGACCAGCTGGGTGAAGGAACTGCTGGGCGTCGGCTCGCCCGCGCCGACAGATCCCGTTTCGCAGGGCACTGGCGGGTGCCTTGGGCTCGCACTCCGCCTGACCGACCGTCGGCATGTCCGGAGGACTTGTCGACGACCTTATGCGACAGATGACGCCGATCGCTCAGCGTGACGATGCTAAGCGCACTGCTCAAGTAGTTCGACCGTTGCTCGTCCAGTGCTCAACTACGACGGCGATTGCTCATCTTCGTCCGGTTCTGTCCACCGCGTCTGCTCGCGGCAGATGAGTGCGACCGGAGTGGACCAAGCGTGGGCCGCACGCCGACACGTGGACGGTGTCGCAGACGAATCGCCTCAACAAGGAGGCGTACCTAAGCTGGGCTCGTGACTGAGGCAGATCCGCTGGAAGTGGCCGCCTGGCGAATGGCGAGTGGAAGCCTCGCATCCGAAGATCTACCCGAGATCGCGACCGAGGCGCTTGTCCGGGGCCTGGATAGTCCTGCTCTTCGTGTTCTCGCCGGACAGTCGCGGGACGATGTCCGAGACTCGGCGGAGCTGTTCCGCGTTGCTCTCGATGAACTTGACATCGATCTTCCCGACGCCGACAGCGCGCAGTGGTACCTGGCCAGGCGAGCCGCGGGCGACATTGTGGCCGGACGAATCAGGCCCGCCCACGGTGCCACCGAACTCTGGCTAGCGTATCGGAAGGTACGGGACAACGGGGACCTGCGGGTCTTTGTGGGTTTGGCATCCATGCTGGATGATCACCCAGAGGACGCTGAACAAATCGAGAATGATATGGTCGCGGCTGCGCGAGAACTGCTGGCTCGGCCAGCACCTCGACGCTGGATCAAACTGATGGCCGTTCGGGGACGATCTCCGCTCACACAGAGCACGGGTCCCGACAACAACGAGGTCGAACCCGAAACACTGAAAATCAGCGACGGCCTTCGTTCCGACCTCGCTCGGTGGGACGCATATTTCGCTGCCGCGTTGTCGGGTTGACCCGTGGCGGGTGGATTCGATTCGGAACACGACGTAGAGAGGTTCGTAGCCGCTGGGCAGCAACTCGTCTCGCGGCTTCAAGACGAACTCGGCGCGAGCTACCACGTGGAGTACATGCCAGAGCCCATCCGCCCACCGGGGATGAAACTGCGCAGGCGGTCGTACTTCTAGCCGACCGCTCATCGGCATGTGGCGTGATAGCGACTCACGCTCGATGTCATGCGCGCTGTCCGCGGCATGAGCGGACGTCGTTGTGTCGGGCCATGCGGGCCGGGCGGAAGAGGTCGTCCAGCACGTCTTGACGGCGGCGTGGCGGGGAGCACGCGAGTGCGACGAGCGCGGCGCGTGTCCGTACGGTGTGCCCCACGGCAAGTCGCCCCTGTTTCTTAACCGGCAGGCCAAGTAACGTACCTGCAGGCCAAGACTGGCAGAACATCGGGGGCCGGGCATTGCTTGCACGATGGATCTGGCAAACCCTCGGGGCGGCAACATCCCCTCAGAGCTGGAGATGCCGTGTCCCGTTTCCGTACCGCCGCGCTGCTCGGCCTCGCGCTGTTGAGCGCACTGGCCGCGCCGGCTCCCGCCAACGCCGCCGCGGGGCTTCCGCGTCCTGACCACGTCGTGGTCGTGGTCATGGAGAACCACTCCTACTCCGAGATCATCGGCAGCTCGTCCGCACCGTACATCAACTCCCTGGCCAGTCAGGGGGCCAACTTCAGCCAGTCGTTCGCGGTCACTCACCCCAGTGAACCCAACTACCTGGAGCTGTTCTCCGGCTCGACGCAAGGCGTCACCGACGACAGCTGCCCGCACACCTTCTCCACCCCCAACCTCGGCTCCGAGCTGATCGGCGCCGGGCTCACCTTCACCGGCTACTCCGAGAACATGCCCTCGGACGGTTACACCGGCTGCACAAGCGGGACGTACGCGCGCAAGCACAACCCGTGGGTGAACTTCACCAACGTGCCGTCCACCGACAACCGCACGTTCGCCGCGTTTCCCACCGACTACACCACCCTGCCCACCACCTCGTTCGTCGTGCCGGACCTGTGCAACGACATGCACGACTGCTCGATCAGCACCGGCGACACATGGCTGAAGAACAACATCGACGCCTACGCCCAGTGGGCCAAGACCCACAACAGCCTGCTCATCCTCACCTTCGACGAGGACGACAGCACCATGGGCAACCAGATCCCGACGTTGTTCGTCGGCGCCGGTGTCACCCCGGGCACCTACAGCGAGCACATCACCCACGACAACGTGCTCCGTACGATCGAGGACTTCTACAACCTGCCGTACGCCGGCAACAGCGCGAACGCCAGCCCGATCACTGATGTATTCGGGGCCGGCGGGGGGCAGAACACGGTCACCGTCACCAACCCAGGCAACCAGTCGACCACGAAGGGCACCGCGGTCTCGCTTCAGATCCAGGCGACCGATTCGGCTGCCGGGCAAACGCTCACCTACAGCGCCACCGGCCTTCCCGCCGGCCTGTCGATCAACCCGGCCACCGGTCTCATCACCGGGACGCCCACAACGACCGGCACAAGTACGGTCACCGTCACCGCCATCGACACGACCAACGCCTCCGGATCGGTCACCTTCACCTGGCGGATCACCAAGCACTGACCACCGGCGCCCGGTCACGAGATGATCCGGGTCCACGGACAGACGACCCCTCTACGTGTGAATCCTGCTACGTCACCATCGGAGTTCAGGGCCGTGTCCTGAGATGAGTGGGTCGGTCCCTCCGGGCCGCGTGAGCTGTGGACCGCCTTCGTCCCCGGCTCGCCCGCGTCTCGGAGGGGCCTGACCAAGCTTCCATGGAGACCATGACGTAAATCTTTGACGCGACACCGGGCCGCGGACACCGGTATTCCTGGGTTCGGCGACGGGCCGGTGCCAGCGCAATCTGTTTGACGTCGCCGCTGATCTCGCCGTAACTGCCGACCTCGCATGCCGGGGATGAGCCTCGAGCCGTTGACGGCCGAACGTCCGGTCATCGGCAGAGCCGGACGTGTCCCGCACGCGGATCGCCGACGCCCGACCAGCGGCATGAGCGGATCGGTCTCTTGATGAAACCTTATGACCGCTCGACGTGTTTGCCCGGTGGGCCGACCAGGAAGCTTTGGCGCAACTGGTCGGGGGTCGAGCCACAGAGCCTGCGACCGGTGCCGTAGGTTGTCTCGCGCTTCGGCCTCATCTCCCCCGGTACGGCGCCGAACACCAGCGCCTTGCGAATGGCCGTCCCGCGACGGCGCAGTATTGGCGAGCACGTTCAGCTTGTGCTGGTCGCTAGGCCTGCCTCGTTGAGCGGAGATTGTCGGCAGGCGTCGTTATAGTCCGGATCGTGTCATCGAATTCCCAGTTGTATGCGTACACGCGAGCGTCCGGCCTTTCCAGTAGAGGCGGGCTTGATCTGCAGACCTCGGGTGGGATGAGCAGCTGCGGGGAGTTGGCACACCCACGGTTCTTCTCGGGGTTCCTGACGGAGGCCGAGCCTGCGGCAGTGGCGTTGCTGGCCTTGGCGAACGTGGCGAGCACCCGCTATTACAGACCGCGGCTCTCGGGAATGCGGGACCCCGTGGTCACCTGCGACGGGGAGCGGTTGCGGTTTGAGGCGTTCTCGGCCTGCTGTGGTGTCTATGCGCGTCTCGATGTTCTGAGCGAGGCGTTGGACGGTGAGCGGTTGGCTCGCGGGACGACGAATGTCGACGTGAACGACCCGCTTCGGCTTGCGCTCGCGCGGGTACGCGGCGCCGATCCGCTGCGCTTGGAGGTGGGCCCTGATGCGCTGGCGGTGACGACCTTCGACGGGACCGCGGTCGAGCGGAAGGTGCCGCTCCCGGACCGATGGCTGCGCGGATTCGCCGAAGTCCAGGCGATCTGCTCGACATTCGAACCGCGCGCCCGGCTTGCTGCTGTGGACGCGGCGCGGTTCCTGCGTACGCTGCCGAAAACACAGCGTGGGATGTTGTGGATTCTTCCGTCGGCGCGGTCGCTGCGGATCACGTACAGGTGGAAGACGTGCTCCTCGTCCTCGAAGCGCGGCAGGTCGATGCCGTCGACGTCGCCGAGGCCGTTCTGCGCGTACGCGCGCGCGACGTTCCGGCGCGCCTCGTTCCAGCCGTCGAGGTCCGGAAGGAGGATCCGCAGCACCGCCGCCTGGAGGGCGTCGAGGCGCGAGTTGTAGCCCACCTCGGTGAACGTCGTCTTGTCCGTCGAGCCGTGGAAGCGCAGCCGCCGCG
>JBJMIW010000353.1:0-20212 GCA_045806665.1 Actinoallomurus sp. | reverse complement strand
CGAGGCCCACGAGGGGCTCGTCGACTACCAGGACCGTCGGGTCATGGACCAGGGCCGAGGCGAAGACGACCCGCTGCTTCATGCCCTGCGAGTAGCTCTCGCACAGCTCGTCGACATAGTCGCCCATCTCGAAGGTAGCGATCAGCTCGTGGATCCGCTGGACAGCCCGGCGCCGTTCCAGCCCGTACATCTCCACGACGAACTTGAGGAACTCCCGGCCCGTCAGCTTGTCGTAGAGGTAAGGTTGATCCGGGACGTATCCGAGCAGTTGGCGTGCCTGCTGGGTCGACGAGTCGAAGCCGCCGACCCGCACCGTGCCCGAGCTGGGCGCCAGCAGCCCGCAGATCATCTTGATGGTGGTCGTCTTCCCCGCGCCGTTGGGTCCGAGGATGCCGAAGAACTCTCCCTCCTCGACAGAGAGCGTCACTCCGTCGACCGCTCGTACGTCGCCATAGCGCTTTCGCAGATCCTTGGCGACAATCGTGTTGGGCATGGCTGAACCATAGGGAGGCTTTGACCGCCGATCACCCTCCTATTGGTGGATTCCGCCGTCTGGACCCTTCTGCGGTATCTCCTCCCTGAGATGGAGGACGTACCGTACGGCGCGCCGGTCCGCGTAATGTCGGCCCCGGCGGGTAGCCTGCTGCCCGCACGCCCTACCCCCGAGGAGCACAGCCGTTGACCGCCGCCACCATCACCGCTGAGGACCCGCACGGGTACACCGCGCGGCACCTGTCGGTGCTCGAAGGTCTCGAGGCCGTCCGCAAGCGGCCCGGGATGTACATCGGGTCGACCGACAGCCGCGGCCTCATGCACTGCCTGTGGGAGATCATCGATAACTCCGTCGATGAGGCGCTCGGCGGTCACTGCTCCCGCATCGACGTCTTCCTGCACGCCGACGGCTCGATGGAGGTCCGCGACGACGGCCGCGGCATCCCGGTCGATGTCGAGCCGAAGACCGGCCTGACCGGCGTCGAGTTGGTCATGACCCGACTGCACGCGGGCGGCAAGTTCGGCGGCATCTCCTACACCGCGTCCGGCGGCCTCCACGGCGTCGGCGCCTCCGTGGTCAACGCCCTGTCCGTCCGGCTCGACGTCGAGGTCGACCGCGACGGCCACACCCACGTGATGAGCTTCAAACGCGGCCTCCCCGGTGACTTCGCCGCCGACGGGCCCAACGCCAAGTTCACCAAGAAGCCGGCGAAGCAGCTTGGGCTGCACCAGACCAAGCGGGTCGCCAAGCGCATCACCGGCACGCGGGTGCGCTTCTGGCCCGACCGCCAGATCTTCCTGAAGGACGCCGAGATCGGCGGCGACACCGTCGTCGACCGCATGCGGCAGACCGCCTTCCTGGTCCCCGGCCTGACCATCGCCGTCCGCGACGAGCGGGGCGAGGAGCCCGTCGAGCACGAGTTCCGGTTCGACGGGGGCATCAGCGAGTTCTGCGACCACCTGGCGAGCGACCCGCCGGTCTGCGACGTGCTGCGCATCCAGGGCCGTGGGCACTTCACCGAGACCGTCCCGGTCCTCGACGAGCAGGGCCACCTCACCCCGACCGACGTCGAGCGCGACATCGACGTCGACGTCGCGATGCGGTGGGGCAGCGGCTACGACACGATCACCCGGTCGTTCGTCAACGTGATCGCCACGCCCAAGCACGGCACCCACGTCACCGGCTTCGACCGCGCCCTCGTCAAGGTGCTCAACGACCAGCTTCGCGCCACCAAGCTGCTCAAGAACGGCGACGACCCGGTCGTCAAGGACGACATCCTCGAAGGTCTCACCGCCGTCGTCACCGTGCGCCTGCCCGAGCCGCAGTTCGAGGGCCAGACCAAGGAGGTCCTGGGCACCTCGGCCGCCACCCGCATCGTCTCCCAGGTCGTCTCCCGGGAGCTGAAGGAGGCATTCGACAGCCCCAAGCGCGGCCAGAAGCAACAGATGCGCGCCGTCCTGGAAAAGGTCGTGGCCGCGTCGAAGGCGCGCATCGCCGCCCGCCAGCAGCGGGAGAACCAACGCCGCAAGAGCGCCCTGGAGAACTCCGCGCTCCCCGCCAAGCTGGTCGACTGCCGCACCAGCGATGACCGCAGTGAGCTGTTCATCGTCGAGGGCGATTCGGCGCTCGGCACCGCCAAGCTGGCGCGCAACTCCGAGTTCCAGGCGCTGCTGCCCATCCGCGGCAAGATCCTCAACGTGCAGAAGGCGTCCGTCGCCGACACGCTCAAGAACGCCGAGTGTGCCTCCATCATCCAGGTCATCGGCGCCGGCTCCGGCCGCACCTTCGACCTCGACTCCGCGCGCTACGGACGCATCATTTTGATGGCCGACGCCGATGTGGACGGCGCCCACATCCGGTGCCTGCTGCTGACGCTGCTGCACCGCTACATGCGCCCGATGCTCGACGCCGGGCGCGTCTTCGCGGCCGTCCCTCCGCTGCACCGGATCGAGCTGGTCAAGCCCAAGAAGGGCCAGGACAAGCACATTTACACCTACTCCGACACCGAGCTCCGCAAGAAGCTCGTCGAGCTGGAGCGCCGCAACATCCGCTGGAAGGAGCCGATCCAGCGCTACAAGGGCCTCGGTGAGATGGACGCCGATCAGCTCGCCGAGACGACGATGGATCCGCGCCACCGGGTGTTGCGTCGCGTCCGCATCGAGGACGCCGAGGAGGCCGAAAAGATCTTCAGCCTGCTGATGGGGTCGGAGGTCGCGCCGCGCCGCCAATTCATCGCCGCCGGCGCCGCCGAGCTCGACGACTCCCGCATCGACATCTGAGGCGCCCGGGCCGGGCGAACCGAATGTTCGGTGAAGGCCCTCACCGGCCCGTTGCTTCGCGTCGCTTGTGCCGGTTCGCGGTCGCGGTCACCGAGCTTCTCGTTCGCCATCCGGGGCGGGAAGCCGGTGTGGACGGTCTGGTGCTGCTGCTCGGGCTGTTGCCCGGCATCGACGTGGTCGGATCGGCTGCCGACGGGGACGAGGCGGTACGGCTGGTCGCCGAGCACGAGCCGGAGGTCGTGCTCATGGACCTGCGGATGCCGCGCGTCGACGGGGTGGAGGCCACCCGGCGGATCAAGGCGGCGCACCCGGCCGTGCAGATCGTCGTGCTGACGACCTACAGCGACGATGAGTCGGTGTTCGCCGCCCTGCAGGCGGGCGCGCGCCGGTACCTGACGAAGGACGAGGGCGCGGAGGAGATCGCGCGGGCCATCGCGGCCGCTCGCGACGGGGCGGCGCAGCTGGACCCGTCCGTCCAGCGGCGGCTCGTCGACGCGCTCGCCGCCGGCGGACAACCGCAGCGCCGCCGCAAGGGGGACCTGCCGGACGGCCTGACTCAGCGGGAGGCGGAGGTCCTGGTCCTGATCGCCGAGGGGAAGTCGAACGCGGAGATCGCCCGGGAGCTGTTCATCAGCGAGGCCACGGTGAAGACGCACATCACCAACCTGTTCGCCAAGGCGGGGCTGCGCGACCGGGCGCAGGCCGTGACGTACGCCTACCGCAAGGGCCTCGTCTCTCCCGCCTGATCTGCCGGTCAGGTGGGGTCGAGCGGCAACGGGGGATCATCGAAAGGCAAGGGGCCGGTGTGTTTCGGGCCGTCGCCCGACATTGGCGGTGACAGTGGGTCCTTTGTCGACTACTGTGCGCGATTGGTCGGACTGAACGCCTTTCCAAGGAGGCCGCATGCGGAAGTCCCGCATGATCGCTGAATGCCTGCGTCGTCACGCCTGGTGGCGACTGAACCGAGCCGACGCACGCGATGACGGGCGGAACGCGCGGAGCGCGGTCGCCTTGCTCGACGCGGCGTCGTACGCCGCGGACCTCCCGGACGACGCGGCCGTCATCACCCGCCTCGCCGCGGCCGGGTGCTTCTCCGACGATGAGTTCCGGCTGAACGACGTGGCCGAGCGCATCGTGCGCTTCTGGCACTACGAGGAGGTCATGGGCGGGCCGGCGGATCTGCTGACGGCCATCACGGAGACGGTGCAACCGCCCAAGATCCCGGCGCAGCGGGACGGGGGTCGCTCGCTGCGCCGCTGAGACGAACCTGGGCAGGCGACGTACGGTCGCCCCGTGCGGACCTCGGAGATCGCTGTCGCCGGCCGCCCGGGCGCGGACGCCAGGGCCGGTCATACCGCCTGCCCGCGCCCTTCTCCGCACGGACCGCACGTCGGACCTGCGGGCGCTCGACGGCGGGAGGCCGCGCACGGCTTCGCCCGTCGGTCGGCGCCGCGGCTCATCCCGCGACTCGGCTGAAGGCTCGGTGGCCCACTGGCGGTAGGTCCGTGCCGGGTGCCTGTGGGAGCCGGTTCACCCACTGTAGCGGCCACCAGGTGGAACAGTGCGTTCGCGAAGTCCGGGTCCCTGAACCGGCCCATCTGCTCGCGGACCGGCTCCGGGTCGAGTTCCTGGAAGGGACGAGCGAGGAGGCGGTCCGCGGTGGGCCGCCCCCTCAGGACCTGCGTGCCCTCACTCCGGGGGAGGCTGCTCCGCCTCGGTGCCGGCGGCGTCCCCGCCCTGGTCCGCGGAGGCCGGGGCCCCGACGGTGACCGGGCCGCCGATCGCGGCGATGGATGCGACCAGTTGCACGCCCGAGCCGTCCCGGCGGCCGAACTCGGTGGGCAGGTCGATGGTCTTGCCGGTCGGGCCCGCGGCCTTCGCCGGGACCGGTCCGGCCCACGCGAACAGCAGCGTGTCCTCGCCCTTCAGGAAGCGGTGCGCCCGGACGCCGCCGGTCGCGCGGCCCTTCGCCGGGAAGTCGGCGTAGTCCGAGATCTTGATCGCGCCGGTCTGGGTGCCGGGCAGTGCGGTCGAGCTGCCCGCGACCGTGACGACCACGGACTCGCGGGCGGCGTCGAGGGTGCCGAACCAGATGACCTTGGCGTCGGAGCCGAGGCGGATCCCGGCCATGCCCCCAGCGGCGCGGCCCTGCGGGCGTACGGACGAGGCCGGGAACCGCAGCAGTTGCGCGTCGTTGCTGACGAAGACCAGGTCGCTGTCCTCGGACTCCAGGTGCACGGCGCGGACGACCCGGTCGCCGTCCTTGAGACCGATCACCTCGAACTCGTCGGCGTTCTTCGGGTAGTCGGGGGCGACGCGTTTCACGACGCCCTGCTCGGTGCCGAGGGCCAGGCCGCCGGTCTCGAGCGAGGCGAGCCCGACGATGGTCTCGTTCGGCTCCAGGGCGACGAACTCGCTGATCGGCGCACCGCCGGCCAGCGACGGCGGAGCAGCGGTCGGCGGCACGGCCGGGACGTCGATGACGTCGACCCGGATCAGGCGGCCCGCGCTGGTGACAGCGCCGACCTGGCCGCGTGCGGTCGCGGGGACCGCCGAGACGATCACGTCATGCGCCGCCCGGGGGCCGTCGGCGGCCAGCGGCTCGGCGGACATCGTCCGGGCGAGCAGGCCGGTGGAGGACAGCAGGACGAAGCACGGGTCGTCGGGGACCTCCAGCGGCACCGCGGCAGTCCTGGCCTCGCCGGAGGACTCCAGCAGCACGGTGCGGCGCGCCGTGCCGTACGTCGTGGCGATCTCGGCAAGCTCGTCGGAGACCACCTTGCGCAGCTTCTTCTCCGACTCGAGGATCGCGGTGAGCTGGGCGATCTCCTTGGTGAGCTGCTTCTTCTCCTTATCCAGCTCCAGCCGGTCGTACTTGGTCAGGCGGCGCAGCGGCGTGTCGAGGATGTACTGCGCCTGGATCTCCGACAGCTCGAAGGTCTCCATCAGCCGCGCCTTGGCGGCGGCGGAGTCGTCGCTGCTCCGGATGACCTGGATGACGTCGTCGATGTTGAGCAGCGCGATCATGAGGCCGTCGACCAGGTGCAGCCGGTCCTCCCGCTTGGTGCGGCGGAACATGCTGCGGCGGCGTACGACCTCGATGCGGTGGTCGACGTACACCTGGAGTAGCTCACGCAGGCCGAGCGTGCGCGGCTGGCCGTCGACCAGCGCGACGTTGTTGATGCCGAACGTCTCCTCCATCGGCGTGAGGCGGTACAGCTCCTCCAGCACCGCCTCGGGGTGGAAGCCGTTCTTTATCTCGATCACCAGGCGCAGGCCCTGCTGCCGGTCGGTGAGGTCCTTCAGGTCCGCGATCCCGGCGATCTTCTTGGCGTTGACCAGGTCCTTGATCTTGGCGACCACGCGTTCGGGGCCGACGGAGTACGGCAGCTCGGTGACGATGATGCCCTTGCGGCGCGGCGTGACCTGCTCGATGTGCGCGGTGGCCCGGGTCCGGAAGATGCCGCGCCCGGTCTCGTACGCGTCCCGGATGCCCTCCAGGCCGACGATTTTGCCGCCGGTGGGCAGGTCGGGGCCGGGCACGAAGCGCATGAGCTCGTCGAGCGACGCCTCGGGGTTGTCGATCAGGTGGCGGGCTGCGGCGATCACCTCGGTGAGGTTGTGCGGCGCCATGTTGGTCGCCATGCCGACCGCGATTCCGGAGGCGCCGTTGACCAAAAGGTTCGGGAAGGCGGCGGGGAGGACCTCCGGCTCGGTCTCCTGGCCGTCGTAGTTGGGCCGGAACTCGACGGTCTCCTCATCGATGCTGTCCACCATGAGCATGGCCTCGCGGGCCATGCGGGCCTCGGTGTACCGCATCGCGGCGGGGGAGTCGTCGCCGCCCAGGGACCCGAAGTTGCCGTGCCCGTCGACGAGGCGCATCCGCATCGCCCAGGGCTGGGCGAGACGGACCAGCGCGTCGTAAATCGCGCTGTCGCCGTGGGGGTGCAGCTTGCCCATCACCTCGCCGACGACCCGGGCGCACTTGACGTGCCCGCGGTCGGGCCGTAGGCCCATCTCGTTCATCGAGTAGAGGATGCGGCGCTGCACGGGCTTGAGCCCGTCGCGCGCGTCCGGGAGCGCCCGCTGGTAGATGACCGAGTAGGCGTACTCGAGATAGCTGCCCCGCATCTCCTCGGAGACGTCGACGTCGACGATGTTCTCTTCGAAGTCGGGCGGGGGAGGGGTCTGCGTACCGCGTCGTGCCATGAGGACATTGTTGCCGGTCCGGACGACATCTTTGGCCCGTCCCCGCGGTCGCGCCTGTTTTGGGCGGCTGATCCGGGCGATTCCGCGCGCTCGTATGGGGCTAACGTGAAGCCACCTCGCGAGAAGGAGCGCCCGCATGTACGCCGACTTCCAGTTCGAGATCTACCTGAACGGTCTGAACGACGTCCTGCCCTCGCTGCCGACCGATCTGACCCGCCTCGAGGCGCTCGCCCGCGAGAAGATGCCGCGCGAAGCGTACGGCTATGTCGCCGGGTCGGCAGGCACCGGGGACACCGCGGTCGCCAACCGGGAGGCCTTCCGGCGGTGGCGGATCGTCCCGCGCATGTTGCGCGGCGTCGCGGGCGGTGACCTGGCCACGCGGGTGCTCGGCACGGAGCTGCCCGCCCCGGTCCTGCTCGGGCCGGTCGGAGTGTTGAACATCGCGCACCCGGAGGGGGAGCTCGCGGTGGCGCGGGCGGCGCGGGCCATGGGGCTGCCCATGGTCCTGAGCACGGCCGCATCCCACACCCTGGAGGAGGTCGCCGAGGTGGCGGGCCCCCGCTGGTACCAGCTGTACTGGCCGGGCGACCGCGACCTGGCGGTCAGCTTCCTGGAGCGGGCCGCGGCGGCGGGCTACACCGCCCTGGTCGTCACGCTGGACACGTTCACGCTGGCCTGGCGGCCCAGCGATCTCGACAGCGCCTACCTGCCCTTCCTGCGCAGGATCGGGATCCAGAACTACCTCGCCGACCCGGTCTTCACCGCCAAGGCCGGGAACGACCCGATCCTCTACTGGGCCGGCATTTTCGGGAACCCCGGGCTGACCTGGGACGACCTGGCGTTTCTGCGCGAGCACTGGGCCGGGCCGATCGCGCTGAAGGGCATCCAGGCCACCGACGACGCCCGCCGCGCCGTGGACGCCGGCATGGACGGGATCGTCGTGTCCAACCACGGCGGGCGCCAGGTGGACGGCGCCGTCGCCGCCCTGGACACGCTCCCGATCATCGCCCACGCGGTCGGCGACCAGATCGAGGTGCTGTTCGACAGCGGCGTACGGACCGGCGCCGACGCGTTCAAGGTCTTGGCCCTGGGCGCGAAGGCGGTCCTGCTGGGCCGCCCCTACGTGTACGGCCTGGCACTGGACGGCGAGGACGGCGTCCGTCACGTCCTGCGCTGCCTGCTCGCCGAGCTGGAGCTCACGCTGCGCCTGTCCGGCCACGACCGCGCCACCGCACTGTCGTCCGAGGACCTGACCGAGCAGCGATAGCGCCGGGCGGCCTGACGAATGCTGACGGTCGAACTCACTACGCCGTGAAATATGCTCGATCCGTGAGTGAGGTCTTCCATCCCCTCGTCGAGGATCTGACGCTGCCGAAGGTGCTCGCGGCCCTGGCCGATCCCGCACGGCTGGCGACCGTGCGGACCCTCGCGGGCGTGGGGGAGTCCCCGTGCGGCCGGATCCAGCAGGACGCGGGGCTGGAGGTCAGCAAGTCGACGATGTCCCATCACCTCCGCATCCTGCGCGAGGCCGGCATCACCTACTCGCGGGTGCAGGGCGCCCGCCGCCTGCTCACCCTGCGCCGCGAGGACCTCGACCGCCGGTTCCCCGGCCTGCTCGACGCCGTCCTCCAGCCGGAGCTCACCGAGGTCGGCTGAGCGGGGCCGCGGCGGGTTGACGCGCCGATCCGGCGCATCTGGTCGGTGGGGCCTGGTACGAAGGACTGCATGGCTGACGAAGCGCGCCGTGACCCGGCAGAAGACGCCCTGCGCCAGGACGCCGAGGCGTGCCTGCGATCGCTCGCCGGTGACCACGCCCGGCTGCGTGAGGACCAGTGGGCCGCGATCCGCGCGCTGGTCGTCGAGCGGCGGCGGGCCCTCGTCGTGCAGCGCACCGGCTGGGGAAAGTCGGCGGTCTACTTCGTGGCGACCGCCCTGCTGCGGCGGCGCGGCGCCGGCCCCACAGTGATCGTCAGCCCGCTGCTCGCCCTGATGCGCAACCAGATCGCCGCGGCCGAGCGGGCCGGCATCCACGCGGCCACGATCAACTCGGCCAACCTGGAGGACTGGGAGCGGGTCTACGCCGACGTGCGCGACGGCGCCGACGACGTCCTGCTGGTCAGTCCCGAGCGGCTGAACAACCCCGACTTCCGGGACCAGGTCCTGCCCGAGCTGGCGGCCGGAGCCGGCCTGGTCGTCGTCGACGAGGCGCACTGCATCTCCGACTGGGGACATGACTTCCGGCCCGACTACCGCCGTCTGCGCACGCTGCTCGGCGAGCTGCCGTCCGGAGTACCGGTCCTGGCCACCACCGCGACCGCCAACGCCCGGGTCACGCGCGACGTCGCCGACCAGCTCACCGGCGGATCCGACCAGGACACCCTCGTCCTGCGCGGCCCGCTGGAGCGCGAGAGCCTGCGCCTGTCGGTCGTACGCCTGCCCGGGGCCGAACAACGGCTGGCCTGGCTCGCCGGGCGGCTCGACACACTGCCCGGCTCCGGGATCATCTACACGCTTACCGTCGCGGCGGCGCACGAGGTCGCCGGATTCCTGCGCGACCGTGGGTACGCCGTCGCCGCCTACACCGGGCAGACGGAGCAGGCCGAGCGCCTGCAGGCCGAGCAGGACCTGCTCGACAACAAGGTGAAGGCCCTCGTGGCGACGAGCGCGCTCGGCATGGGCTTCGACAAGCCCGATCTCGGGTTCATCGTGCACATGGGCGCGCCGCAGTCCCCGGTCGCGTACTACCAGCAGATCGGCCGTGCCGGTCGCGGAGTCGAGCGGGCCGAGGTCATCCTGCTGCCGGGCAGTGAGGACCGAGACATCTGGGCGTACTTCGCCGGTCTCGCCTTTCCTCCCGAGCCGGTCGTACGCCAGGCGCTGCAGGCGCTCGAGGACGGTGGCACGCTGTCCACCGCGGCTCTGGAGACCCGCGTCGACCTGGGGCGCAGCCGCCTGGAGATGATGTTCAAGGTCCTGGACGTCGATGGTGCCGTGCGCCGGGTCAAGGGCGGCTGGACCGCGACCGGCACGCCGTGGGCGTACGACCGGGAGCGCTACGAGCGCGTCGCGGCCGAACGCTCCCGCGAGCAGCGGGCGATGCTCGACTACCTGAGTACGGACTCCTGCCGGATGGAGTACCTCCGGGGGCAGCTCGACGATCCCGAGGCCGCACCCTGCGGGCGCTGCGACAACTGCACCGGGAGCCACCTGTCCGCGGAGGTCCCCGAAGAGGAGGCCGTACGGGCCCGGGAGCGGCTGAGCCGTCCGGGCGTCGAGGTGACGCCGCGCCGGATGTGGCCGACCGGCATGAAGGCCGAGGGGATCTCCGGGCGCATCCCCGCCGAGTTGCAGGCCGAGTCCGGCCGAGCACTGGGGCGGCTCACCGACATCGGCTGGGGCAACCGGCTGCGCGACCTGCTCGCGGACGGCGCGCCCGACGCCCCGGTGCCCGACGAGGTCTTCGGCGCGGTGGTCCAGGTCCTCTCGGCCTGGCACTGGGAGCACCGGCCCGTGGGCGTGCTCACCATCGGCTCGGCGACCCGCCCCCGCATGATCGCCGACCTGGCCCGGCGCATCGCCGGCATCGGCCGGTTGCCCTATCTCGGCGAGGTCGCGTACGTCGACGGCGGACCGGGTTCGCGCCGCCACAACAGCGCGCAGCGGGTCCGCGCGCTCTGGAGCGCCTTCGCCGTCCCCGAGGCCGTACGCGCCGTCGACGGCCCGGTCCTGCTGGTCGACGATCGGGTCGACACCGGCTGGACCGTCACGGTCGTGGCCAGGCTCCTCCGCGAGGCCGGCGTCCCCGCCGTGCTCCCCCTGGTCCTCGCGGCCGTGACCTGACCGAGCCCCCCGCCGACCGGGGGAGGATGGGCGGACCCGAGGTCCGGCCGTACGCCGAGGCCGGGGAACGGGCGTGGTCGGCGGTCCGGGAAGCCGGGACCGTCAGAGGATCGGCCGACCGCCGAGGCCGCGGCCGACCGTACGGCTGAACGGGCGCGGTCTGGCGACCGGCCGTACGCTGCGGTCCGGGGACGCCGGGACCGTCAGAGCATCGGGCGGGCGCCGAGGTGACTGATCGCCCGCGCGGCGAGGCGGCAGCCGTTCGCCAGGGCGTCGGCGGGCGGCTTGCCGTTGAGCCAGGCCGGCAGGAATCCGGCGATGAAGGCGTCACCGGCGCCGGTGCCGTCGGCGATCTCCTCGACCGGCTCGGCCGGCACTCGGACCGGCTCGCCGTGGCCGTTGCTGAACCACAGCGCGCCCTCGGCTTCCATCTTGACGACGACCTGGGAGTACCAGGCGGTCAGGACCTTGGCGGCCTGCTCGGGGTTGTCGCGGCCGGTGAGCACCTCGGCCTGGGAGGCGTTGACGAACAGCAGCCCGGCGCCCTGGGTCCACTCGAGGAACGGCTCGGCGCCGGCCCGCTTCAGGTGGGAGTTGGCGCCGCCGTCCACGGTGATGGACATCTGGGCCTTCTGCGCCAGCTTCATCGCGTGCAGGGCGGCCTGCCGGGACCCGTCGTTGAGCAGGGAGTAACCGGACAGGTGCAGATGCGCGCCGGGACCGAAGAGGTCCTGCGGGATGTCCTCGGGGAGCAGCGCGGCATTCGCCCCCGGGTCCGACAGCATGGTCCGGTCGCCCTTGTGCGTCACCATGACCACGCACGTGCCGGTGGCACGCTCCGGGTCCATGACGAGCCGGGCGTCGATGCCGTAGCCCATCAGCTCCATGTCGCGGTTGCGTCCCGCGATGTCGGCCCCGCGCCGTCCGATGAATGCGGACTCGACGCCCTCGACGGCCAGCCAGGCCGCGACGTTCGCTCCCGAGCCGCCGCCGTGCATCGTCACGTTGGCCGGCGTGTCTCCGCCTTTGGCCAGCGGGAACGCGGCTCGCGCGACGGCATCGGTCATCAGATCGCCGACCACGACCACGCGCGTCATGACGTCACCCACCCTGTTTCCTGCGGCTGCCGGCCCACAGACGGCGGCCTGCCTGCGTGACCCGGAGAAAAACCTAACAGCTCCCGGTACCCGGGTGGGTCCCGAACCGGCGCGAATTCGGGATCTCCCCTACTCTCGACGTGTGCCGTACCCCGATCACTGGGAGGCCGACGTCGTCATCGCCGACGGCGGGACGGCGCACCTGCGCCCGATCAGGGCCGGTGACGCCGAGCTGCTGCGCGAGTTCTACGCCAGGCTCTCGCCCGAATCGATCTACTACCGCTTCTTCTCGCCGCGCCCGCAGCTGACGGAGCGTGAGATTGAGCACTTCACCACCGTGGACTACGTCGACCGGGTGGCCCTCATCGCCACCATCGGAGACGCGATGGTGGCGGTGGTCCGGTACGACCGCCTCGGCCGCCGGCCGGACGCGCCCGATGCGGGCGGAGGCGACGGCGCCGACATCTGGCACGCGGCCGTCACGGACCCGGCAGCCGACTCCGCGGACACCGCCGAGGTTGCCTTCCTCGTCGAGGACGCCCAGCAGGGCCGCGGCCTCGGCACCGTGCTGCTGGAGCACATCGCGGCGGCGGCCCGCGAACGCGGCATCCGGCGATTCATCGCGGACGTCCTGCCGGAGAACCGCCGGATGAGCACCGTCTTCCGGGAGGGCGGCTACGAGGCCCAGCAGCGTTTCGAGGACGGCGTGATCCGGCTCACCCTCGACCTGCAGCCGACCGAGACGTCCCGCGAGGTCATGGCGGCCCGCGAGCACCGGGCGGAGTCCCGGTCGATCCAGCGGCTCCTGTTCCCGAGATCGGTCGCGGTGATCGGTGCCAGCCGCGAGGCGGGCAGCGTCGGCCAGACCGTCCTGCGGAACCTCCTCGGCGGCGACTTCGCCGGCCCGGTCTTCCCGGTCCACCCGACGGCGCCGGCGGTGGCGGGCGTCCGCGCCTACCCGACGGTCGCCGCGGTCCCCGACCCGGTCGACCTCGCCGTCGTCGCGGTCCCCGGCGAGCGCGTCAACGAGGTCGTCGCAGAGTGCGAGGCCAAGGGCGTGCACGGCCTGGTCGTTGTCTCCTCCGGATTCGGCGAGGCCGGTCCCGCAGGCCGCGCCCGCCAGGACGACCTCGTACGCCTGGCGCGGGCGAACGGCATGCGCGTCGTCGGCCCGAACTGCCTGGGCATCGCCAACAGCGACCCGGGAGTACGGCTGAACGCCACGCTCGCGCCGACCCTGCCGGGCCGCGGGCCGGTCGGGTTCTTCTCCCAGTCGGGCGCGCTGGGCATCACGATCCTGCGCTGGGCCGCCGAACGCGGACTGGGCCTGTCGACGTTCGTGTCCGCCGGCAACCGCGCCGACGTGTCCGGCAACGACCTCATGCAGTACTGGGAGGAGGACCCCGCCACCGAGGTGATCCTCCTCTACCTGGAGTCGATCGGGAACCCGCGCAAGTTCACCCGTCTGGCGCGGCGCATCAGCCGAGCCAAGCCGATCGTCGCGGTCAAGAGCGGGCGTACGACCCAGGGAGTGCCGCTGGGCCACGCCGCGCGGGCGCTGACGTTGCCCGACCACGCCGTCAGCGCGCTGTTCGCGCAGGCGGGCGTCGTACGGGTCGACACGCTCGGCGACCTGTTCGACGTCGCGCAGATCCTGGCCTACCAGCCCCTGCCGACAGGCCGCCGCGTCGCGATCGTCGGCAACTCCGACTCGATCGGGCTCCTGGCCCAGGACGCCGCGGCCGCGGCCGAGCTGGACCCGCTGCGGCCCGTCGACCTCGGCCCCGCCGCCGGCCCGGCGGACTTCGAGGCCGCGATCGCCGAGATCTTGAGCGACGACCAGGCCGATGCGGTTGTCACGGTCTTCGCCCCGCCCGTACGGGGCGGCCTCGACCCGGAGGTGGCCGCCGCGATCGTCCGACAGGCGGAGGGCGCGGCCAAACCCGTGATCGCGACGTACCTCGGCGAGCGCGGCCTGCTGCACGGCAGCGTGCCGTCCTACCCCGCTCCTGAGGACGCCGTACGGGCCCTGTCCTACGCCGTCCGGTACGCCGAGCGACGGCGGCGCCCGTCGGGCCGGATACCCGAGCTGTCCGGAATCGACCGGGCCCGCGCCCGTACGCTCGTCGAGGAGCTCCTCGCCGAAGACCCGATCCCCGAGCGGACACCAGGACCGACGGGCGCGCCGGCGCCGGGATCGGCACCCGCGTCGGCATCCGGGTCGGCCGGTGCGCCGGTGTCGGGATCGGTACCCGGGCCGGTGTCCGAGCGGGCCCTCGGGCGGGCCGACGCGTCGGCGGCCGATCCGATCGGGTCCCTGACGGGTCGGCCCGGCCGTGCGGCGGATCCCGAGCCGGTCGACCGGCGCGAACCCGACCCGGAGCGGACCGCCGAACTGCTCGCCTGCTACGGCATCGAACTCGCCGACGATGCCGGGCAGGCGGATGACGGAGGCGTCGTCACGCGGATCAGCACGGCCGAAGACCCGTCCTTCGGAGCGATCGTGTCCTTCGGCCTGGCGGACCCGACCGCCGAGCTGCTGGACGATCGCGCGTACCGGCTCGCGCCCCTCACGGACGTGGAGGCGGCCGGGCTGGTCCGCGAGATCAGGACGGCACCGCTGCTGCTTGGGCACCAGGGCAGCGGACCGGTCGACGTGGCGGCCCTGGAGCGTGTGCTGCTGCGGGTGTCCCGTCTCTCCGACGACCTGCCGGAGGTGGCGCGTCTGGACCTCCAGGTCGTCGCCCGGGCCTCCGGCGCAGTGGTAAAGGGCGCGCGGCTGTGGCTGGCCAGACCGCCGAGGCCGCGCATCGACCACGTCCGCCGACTCAGGCCGTCCTGACCCGAGACCGCGCGGCGCCAGGACGTCGCGCGCCCCCGGGCGAGTCGGTCTCCGGCCACCACGACGGCGAAGGGCGCCGCCCCAGTGGGCGTCCGCCCGCGGAGGCGGCACCGGATCGGACATCGGTGAGCGAAGGGCGCCGCGTCAGTCGGTCTGGGCCGGTTGCGGCGGGACCGGGTCGGGCGTCGGCGGGCGAACGGCCCCGCGCTAGTCGGTCTGGGTGGGCTGCGGAGGCGGCACCGGTTCCGGCATCGGGGGGATCGGGCTGGGGTCGGGTTCGGGGATCGGCCGGGGAGTGGGTCGCCCCGGCGGTGGCTCCGGCGGCGGCACCGGCGGCTCGGGAGTCGGTATCGGCGGCTGCGGCGTGGGCGGTTCCGGCTGGGGCGGCGGGACGGGTGGTCGGGTCATGGGTCCTCCTCCGTCGGGGGAATCACCAGGGTGCTGCGCTCCACGATTCCCTCGCTCCGCTCGGTTATCCCCACATCCGTACCCGTGGGTGTGCGTGTAACGCTCAGGCAGTGCAGGATGGGAGCCATGAGGGAAACCCGAGCGATGGCTCAGGGGCTGCGCAGCGCGATCGAGCGGAGCGGCTACTATCCGGCGCTCGTCGCGGACGCGGTCGAGTCACTTCTGGCCAACGAGACCGTCATCTCCTACGTCGTCCATCACGAGGCGACGTTCGACCCGGCGATGGAGGTCCGGCGACACGTGACCGTCCTGGTGCTGTCGCCGACGCGCCTGCTGGTCTGCCACACCGACGAGCACCCGCCGACCGAGTCGGTCCCGCACCCGCACGCCTCCACGACGACGGAGGCGGTGCGCCTGGGCCGGGTCCAGTCGGTGGCGGTGACGCGTGTCGTGCCCGAGCCCGCTTCGTACGTCCCCGGCGTTCCGCCGACTGAGGTGATGCTCACCATCGGCTGGGGCGTGATCGCCCACGTCGATCTCGAGCCGGCCTCCTGCGGCGACGAGTCCTGTGAGGCCGACCATGGCTACACCGGCACGATCACGGCCGACGACCTGTCACTGCGGGTGAGTGAGGCGGCGGACGGCGCGGACGCCGTCGAGCAGGTCCTCACGTTCGCGCAGGCGCTCTCGGAGGTCACGTCTGCGCAGGGCGGATGAGCCTGCCCGTCCCGGCGTACGGCCGGGAGTCGCTGGCCGACCTGGGGCCGTCCGTCCTCGCCGCGCTCGGACTGCCGGACGAGGCGAACGTCCTGGGCCTGCCCGCCCTGCCACGCGCCTGTGTCCTCCTGGTCGACGGCCTCGGCTGGGAACTGCTGCGCGCGCACCCGGACGCCGCGCCGTACCTCTCCTCGCTGCCGGGCCGGCCGCTGACCGCCGGGTTCCCCGCGACGACCGCCACCAGCCTGGCCTCGCTGGGCACCGGCCGTCCGCCGGGCGGCCACGGCATGTTCGGATACCAGGTCGCCGTCCCTGGGGAGCGGCGGCTGCACAACTGCCTCCGCTGGACCGACTCGATCGATCCGCTCACCTGGCAGCCCGCACCCACGATCTTCGAGCGGGCTGCCGCAGCGGGCGTGTCGACGGGGCACGTCTCGGCGCGGGCGTTGGCGAACACCGGGCTGACCCGCGCCGTCTACCGCGGCGCCCGGTATCTCCCCGCGGACGCCCTCGGCCAGCTCGTCGCCCGCGCCGAGCAGGCCATCCGTGAGGGAGAGCGCGCCTTCGTCACCGTGTACCACGGTGACCTCGACGCCACCGGCCACCTCCATGGCTCCCGCTCGGCCGCCTGGCGGCATCACCTGAGATTCGTCGACCTGCTGGCGCAGCGGCTGGCCGAGGCGATGCCGTCGGACGCCGCCTTCTACGTCACCGCGGACCACGGCATGACCGACCCCACCGACCGCATCGACGTGGACGCGGAACCGGCGCTGCACCACGGCCTGGCCCTGCTGGGCGGTGACGCGCGGGCCCGTTACGTGTACGCCGAGCCCGGCGCCGCGTCGGACCTGCTCGCCGCCTGGTGCGAGCGCCTCGCCGGTCAGGCGTGGGTGCTGTCCCGGGAGGAGGCGATCGCCGAGGGACTGTTCGGGCCGGTCGAGGCGTCCCTGGCCGCGCGCATCGGCGACGTCGTCGCCGTTCCGTACGCCGACGTCGCCCTCGTGGCGACCAAGGGGGAGCCCCTTGAGTCCACGCTCGTCGGCATGCACGGGTCGCTGGTCGCGGCCGAACAGCTGATCCCGCTGCTGTCGCGAGAGGAGGCCGCGTGAACGCCGAACGGCCTCTCGCCGACGGGAGGATTAACGGTCAGACTAGCGGCGTGCAACCTCTCATCGACGTCCAGTCACTCGTCCGAGAACTCCGCGGCGACGTCGTCCTGCTCGACGTCCGCTGGCGCCTCGGAGGTCCCGCCGGCATCGAGGCGTACCGGCGAGGCCACCTGCCCGGAGCGGTCTTCGTCGACCTCGATCAAGACCTCGCGGGGCCGCCCGGCCCGGCCGGCCGGCACCCGCTTCCGGACCGGGACGCCTTTCAGGACGCGATGCGGCGGGCGGGAGTGCGCAACGATGGTCTCGTCGTGGTGTACGACGACGCGGACTCCACCTCGGCTGCCCGCGCCTGGTGGATCCTCCGTTACTTCGGGCACACGCGGGTCCGCGTCCTCGACGGCGGCTACCACGCCTGGGTGGAGGCCGGCCGGCCGGTGACGACGGAGCCGCCGAGGGTCGCGCCGGGCGACTTCACGGCCCGGCCGGGCGGAGTGCCGGTGCTCGACGCGGACGGTGCCGCCGTCCTTGCCAAGGGCGGTGTCCTCCTCGACGCCCGCGCGGCCGAGCGCTACCGCGGCGAGGTCGAGCCGGTCGACCCGGTCGCCGGGCACATCCCCGGTGCCGTCAGTGCGCCGACGACCGGCAACGTCGGGGTCGACGGCCGGTTCCTGCCCGCCGACCTGCTCCGCGAGCGGTTCGCCGAGCTCGGCGCGACCGACGCCGCCGAGGTCGGCGCGTACTGCGGGTCCGGCGTGACGGCCGCCCACGAGATCCTCGCGCTGACCGCCGCCGGCGTGCCCGCCGCCCTGTACGTCGGCTCGTGGTCCAACTGGGTCGCCGACGGCACCCGCCCCGTCGAGACCGGCGACCAGGGCGTGTAGTCCTCCGATCGGGGTTCCGCGCGGCGATCCCGCGGGACCCCGGCCTCAGATTCAGCCGGACCCCGGCGAGGGTCCGTCGGCGGACATGGAGCGTGCCCGAGACCGGGCCTTCAGGCCGTGCCGCCTACGGCAGGCGGCGTGTCGGACCCCCGGGCCCGCAGGCCGTCCCGGCTATGGGGACGCGGCGCGTCCGACCTCCGGGCCTGCAGGCCGTGCCGCCTGTGGCGCGCGGCGCGTCGGAGCCCCAGCCCTCAGGCGGTGCGGCGTGTGGCAGGTGGCGCGCCCGATCATCGGGTCCTCAGGCGGTGCGGCCTACGGCAGGCGGCGCCGCCCGGCGAAGCCGAGGTCCGTGCGGTGGTACCAGGTGAGCGCCGACTCGGTCTCCAGCAGGCACAGGCGGACGGAGTCCCCGCGCAGGAAGGCGGGGAAGTCCACGAGTACCGGCGCGACGCCTTTGACCTCGATGCCCTGGATGGTGAACCACCCGATCGCCTCATCGATGCGCGCCTCGTACGCCTTCAGCTCCGGCCTGCCGCCGAGCGGGGACGAGCGGCCCGACCGCAGGTCGAAGGTCAGTTCGGCGAGATCGGCGCGGGTGGCGACGATCGCATCGATGTGTGCGCGCACGTCAGGGAGCAGCGCGCGGGCCTCCCCGAGCGTGAAGATGCGGTCGGTCACGGGTCGTACGCTACCTGCGCCAAGCCCCCGTCGTCCGGATCCTCCCGCTGACGCGCGAGCCACCCGGGGGCGACTTTCGACCGGCGGCCTGCGGCCTGCTGGATCGGTTCCCCTCTCATCCTTCACTGCCTCCCACGCGTGGCTCGGGCCGGGCGGACGGATTCCTCGGTAAAGGCCGGGACTGGAGCCGCGAGACGAGCGATTCCTCCCAGTACGGGATCCCGATTGCCGAGCATTCGGTACGCCCGCGTCGGCGCCGCACCGGCCCGCGTCGCCCGCATCGGCCCGACACTGCGGCCGAGTCCGGGGGGAGTCCTCGGGACGACGGTCGGCGACCGGTGGGTCATGCGCGGTCGTAACCCGCGCCGAAGCACACGAAGCCCAGCGCTGAGACGGACCTCGGCGCGGCGGCGAGAGCTTCCGCTGGGCCGGCGCCGGCGGCGAGGCGTTCGTGGAAGCCGGTCATCAGGTCGCGGGCGGCGGCGTCGCCGACCGGGGTGACGGCGGCGACGACCGTGGCGGTGCCGAAGCCGAGGGCGGCGGTGACCATGCCGATGACCGCCTCGCCCTCGTAGATCTCCGCGCGGCCTGCGTCGCACGCGGACAACACCAGCAGGCGCGGTGACCGCTCCAGGTGTTCCAGGTCGTACGTGAACAGTGGCCCGTCGGCGAGCCGGAGGCCGGAGAAAAGCGCGTTCCCGGCACGGAACACCCCGTGGGCGGCGACATGGGCGACGGAGGCGCCATCGAGGGCGGACCGGGCCGCCGCGGCGGTGGCGGAGGACCCGGTGAGGATCCTCGCCTCCGGGTGCCGCGCGCGTACGGCGGCGATCTCCTCGTCGGCGTGCGCCAGGTCCGGACCGGCGATCAGCGCCACCTGGCCGCCGGACGAGGGTGTCCGCATGGCGCGCAACCAGCCCGCGGCGGACGGTACGACGGTCAGCGGGCGGCCTACCAGGGACGGCAGCGCGGGCCACGGCAGGCCGTGCAGCGCCCCGACCGGGGCGAGAGCAAGAGAGCGCTCGCCGACGGACAATGGTTCGATCAGCCGGTGATGGAGGCGGCCGGCAGTGGCCGCGAGCGAGGAACGGGCCGCCGCGCCGTCGGGATCGCGGGCCAGCCGGGAGACGGCGAAGCGCAGCATGCGCACGTCGTCGCGGACCGCGTCGTACGGCCCCAGAAACCGACGTCGGCAACGTCCGTTCGCGAGGGTCACCGCGAGCAGGTCCTCGCCCACGCGGACGAACTCGACGAGGACCCGATCGTCCAGCGCCTCGATGAGAGCGGGGACCAGCCAGCCCCAGCCAGGGACCGCGTCGCGGCTGGACGACAGCCGGCGGCACTGAGCGCGGACGGCGTCCTCCAAGCGGGCCTGGGCGGTCAGCAGCTCCGGGTGGTCGGGGACCTCTGCGCTGACGCGGCGCAGCTCGGCCAGCAGCCCGCCGAGGCGCCGGTCGCGGGGCGGCCGGACGGCGGGCGGTCGGTCGGCGATCGCCCGCGCCCGCTCGGCGGCCACCAGGAGCGCGCGGGGACCGGTCGCGAGCCGCAGCCCGAGTTCGGCCAGCTCCGCCGCCCAACCGGCCGCGCGTCCGCGGAGCTCAACGGCGCCGAGCGCGGCGGCGTGCTCGTCGACGGCGCGTAGCCCGGCGCGAACGGCGG
>JBJMIW010000352.1:0-9865 GCA_045806665.1 Actinoallomurus sp. | reverse complement strand
TGCTGGTGACCGAGGGCGACGGCTTCTCCAACACCCTCACCTCGTACGACGCGTTCAAAGGCGGCCGCAGCTTCAGCGCCGCGAAGATGCCGCCCTTCACCGTCTGGCTGGACTCCTTCAGCGCGAGCTACCTCCCGTCCGGTCCCAACCGTGGGCAGCCGATCTCCTTCTCCGCCAGGATCCGTTACCAGAACGGCCTGAACTCCGCGGTCAAGCTCTATGACCTGAAGGTCAACCACCCGCTGAACGTGGACGGATCCCACGTCTACCTCCTCGGCCACGGGTACGCGCCGCGCTTCACCGTCCGCGACGGCAGGGGGCAGGTCGCCTTCCAGGGATCGGTGTCGTTCCTGCCGACCAACGAGGCGACCTACGCCTCCGAGGGCGTCATCAAGGTGCCGGACGCCCGGCCCGACCAGCTCGGCTTCATCGGGCTCTTCTGGCCGACGGCCGTGCCCAACCAGCAGGGCAAGGTCGTCTCGGCGTTCCCCGCCGCGTGGAACCCGCAGGTCGCGCTGTTCGCCTTCAAGGGCGACCTCGGCCTGTCCAACGGCGCCCCGCAGTCGGTATACCAGCTCGAGAGCAAGAACCTGAAGCCGATCGTCATGGGCAACAAGGTCAAGCCCCTCGCCGTCGGCCAGACCCTGACGCTGCCGGGTGGCGCCGGATCCGTCACCTTCGACGGCTTGCGGCAGTACATCACCGTCCAGGTCAACCACGACCCCGGACGGGTACCCGCGCTCGCCGCCGGGATCGTCGCGATCGCGGGCATCGTGACGTCGTTCCTCGTGCGCCGCCGCCGGGTGTGGGTCCGTGCGAAGGCCGCCGAGGGCGGGCGTACCGTGGTCGACGTCGGAGGGCTCACCCTCGGCGGCGCGACTCCGGACTTCGATGCGATCGTCGAGCGGCTCAAGACGGTCGCTCCGGAACAACCCCCGAAGACAGACAAGGAGTGACGGCCGTGGTCGACACCCATCTGGCCAACCTGAGCAATCAGCTGATGCTCGGCGCGGTGCTGCTCTACGTCATCACCATGGTCGGGTACGCCGCCGACATCTCCTTCGGGCGGCGGCGCGTCGCGGCCGTGCCACAGGAGGCGAAGGTCCTCGTCGGCGCCGGCGGCCCCGAGGCCCCTGAGGCTGAGACGGACGCCGAGGAGGCCCAGGACGAGGACGAGGGCCGCCGGATCGACTGGGGCCGGTTCGCCGTCCTCATGAACGTGCTCGCCTGGGGTGTGCACGGCGCCGAGATCATCACCCGCGGCATGGCGGCCGACCGCGTGCCCTGGGGCAACATGTACGAGTTCGTGTCGGCGATCACGTTCGCCGCCGTGACCGTGTACCTCGTGATGCTGTGGCGCTACAAGATCAGTTGGCTCGGCCCGTTCCTCATGGTGGCCGTCGTCATCGCGCTCGGCATCGCCACGATCTGGCTGTACGACGACCCGAGTCCGCTCCGCCCGGCGCTGCACTCGTACTGGATCGCCATCCACGTGACCGCCGCCGTGACCGCGACGGGCACCTTCACGGTCGCCGGCGTCGCCACGATCCTCTACCTCATCAAGGCCCGCCAGACGGCACCCAAGCCGGGCGGCCTGCTGGAGCGGGTCCCCGACGCCGAGACGCTCGACCGCATCTCCCACCGCACGATGATGTTCGGCTTCCCGATCTGGACGTTCGCCATCATCGCCGGCGCCATCTGGGCGGACTCCGCGTGGGGCCGCTACTGGGGCTGGGATCCCAAGGAGACCTGGTCGTTCATCACCTGGGTCGTCTACGCCGGATACCTGCACGCCCGCGCCACCGCGGGCTGGCGGGGCCGCAAGGCGGCGGTCATCTCCCTGATCGCCTTCGCGTGCCTTCTGTTCAACTTCTTCGGAATCAACTACCTCGTCTCCGGTTTGCACTCCTACGCTGGTTGATTACTTAGATCCCACTGGCAACTTTTTACGCACGCCGTGCGTCAAATGGGTCGTGGGTGAATCTGGAAGGACTTGCGTGGGTAAAAAGCGGTCGGCCGTTGGCATGCTGGCGGTGGCGGCTCTGCTGGCCGGCGCGTCCGGGTGCACGGGCAGCAGTGAGGCGGGCACCAACGGCCAGGGCGGCACGAAGGCCCCCGAGGCACAGGTGCGCATCACCCCGGCGAACGGCACCGGCTCCGTGCGGCCCGACCAGGGCGTCTCGGTCGCGGCCTCGGGTGGGCAGCTCGAGCAGGTGACGGTGGCCCAGAACGGCAAGCAGGTGCCGGGCGACTTCACCTCCGACCACACCCAGTGGAAGACCAAGTGGACTCTCAAGCCCGGCGCCTCCTACACCGTGAACGTCACGGCCAAGAACGCCAAGGGCAAGACCACGACGACCACCAGCACGTTCAAGACGCAGAAGGCCACGCAGACCTTCAAGATCACTGACATCACGCCGCAGCCCGGCGAGAAGGTCGGCGTGGGCATGCCGATCCTCGTGACGTTCGACAAGCCGATCGCCAACAAGGCGAACGTCGAGCGCGCGCTCGAGGTGAAGTCGGACAAGGGCGACACCGGCGTCTGGCACTGGATGTCGAGCCAGCAGGTCGTCTTCCGCACCGAGAAGTTCTGGGGCTCCCACCAGAACGTCACCTTCACGGCCCACCTCGCCGGCGTCCGCGGCCTCAAGGGCGTGTACGGCGCGACGGACACGACGCGGTCCTTCACGATCGGTGCGTCGAACGTCAGCGTCGCCAACGCCAAGACGCACTACATGAAGGTGGACCACGACGGCGTCATCAAGAAGTTCCCGATCAGCACGGGCATGGGGACGACGACGGAGTACACCACGACGAGCGGCCTGCACATCACGCAGGAGAAGTCCGAGACCGTGACGATGGAGTCGCCGAACCGCAAGAAGGGCGACCCCGGCTACTACAAGGAGGTCGTGCACCTCGCGGTCCGGATCACCAACCGCGGTGAGTACGTCCACCAGAGCGTCGGGGAGTACGGCTTCCTCGGTCACAAGAACGCCAGCCACGGCTGCGTCCGCACCTCGCCGACCGGCGCGCACTACTTCTACGACATCGCCCAGCGTGGCGACATCGTGAACGTCACCGGCACCAGCCGTAAGCTGTCCAACGAGGTCGACTCCAACGGCTGGGTCTTCTGGGCCCTGCCGTGGTCCACGTGGGTGAAGGGCAGCGCCCTGCACTGACCCGCACCGAAGCATCCGTCCGGCCCCGGCCGCCGTCATCGGCGCCGGGGCCGACGCGTTCCCCCCGCGCCCGTCCCGGTCGCGGCGGCGGCCTCCAGGCCGGTGTCAGGACTCATCGCCGCGGAGGCGGCGGTCCAACTGGCGGAGGAACTCCGGGTCGTCGTCCGGGCCGAGCGGGCCGCCCCGGTCCCCGGCCTCCGGCCCGTCCCCGCCGGCGTCGCGTGAGGTGAGGAACTCCGGCGGCCACGCGGCGACGCCGGCCTTGACGAATCCGCGGCGTCTGCCGAACAGGAGCCACGCGATCGCGCCCAGTTGGAAGCCGAACAGCACGATGAGGAACCACGCGAACTTCGGCAGGTGCCGGGTTTCGCTCTCATCGGTGGACAGCACCTCGAAGATGCAGAACAGCCACACGCCGAGTGCGACAAGGACGAGCACGACGGCAAGGACGAGCATGGTCGCAGAGTAACCCGCCGAGCCGAATGCCACCGTAGGGGTGGCCACAGCGGGCCGCCGAATCACCACCATTGGGGGTGACGGGTGGCTGGACGCTGGCTTACGCTTCCGCGTAGCCGAGGCGAGGGGACGTGTCATGCGTTACCGGGTGAACCGTCGCCAGCGGCTCGAGGCACCGGCCACCGACTCCCGGACCGGCCGTCACCGCCGGAGCAAGGACTCCGCCGGCGACGCCGATCGGGTGGCGCGCCCCGAGCGGGCCGCCGCGCGCCCGCGCCGCCTCCAGCCGAGGGACGCGCTCGGCCGGTTCCGTAAGCTCCGCCCGGACGAGCAGCGGCGGCTCGCCGACCAGGCGGACACCCCGGTCCCCGAGCGGCCGGTCGAGACCCGCTACACCTGGCGGGACTTCGAACTCGACGAGGAACTACCCCGAGCGGCGCCCCACCCGCCGGACGCGCCGGACATCCGGGACGGGAGACGGGACTGCGGATCGCTCGAGGACATCCTGTACCGCCAGTGGCCCGCCGAGGGCGAGTCGGTGTCCCCGGACGTCGTCCACGCCGTGGACAGCCTCGCCGAGCTGCCCGAGGTGCTCAAGGAGAAGCTCGCCGACGGCCTGAGCGGCATCTACGTGGGCTCTGGAGGCGTCCCGGACCTCGACGACATGGGCTACCTCCGGGGTGAGCCGCTGCCGTCGGGCAAGGCGACGTGGGACATCTGCGCCGGGGCGTACGGGGATCGCACGATCGTCGTCGGTGACCGTCCGTCGCCGACTCCGGACGTGATGCTGCACGAGATAGGGCACGCTCTTGACGACATCGACGGCAGGATGACCGATGACGGCGGCCGACAATGGCAGTCCGACACTCCGGAGTTCCGCGCGCTCTACGCCCAATGTCTTCCACACTTGGAGAGCGAGTTTCACCGGCAGGCGGAAGATCTGGGTCGTCACGAGTTCTTCGCGGACGCCTTCGCGGCGATCGCCTCGCACCAACGTCCGGCGCTTGTCGACATGCTCGGCGGCGATACCCGAACGGCGCTCAATGTGATGCTCTTCTTCGACCGCAAATACGGGATTTAGGTGATGCGCGATGTATGTGATCAGGCTCCCCGGCGGTAACCTGCGGGTGCCCGCGAGCGTGCTGGCCCGCGGACGGCAGGCACACGGCGGGTCGGGGAGCGTGATCGGGCAGGCGTACGTGGAGATCGGCCCGGAGGACCCCGACTACCAGCGACTTCTGGTTCAGTCGATCTCGGAAGAGGAGATGGCGGAAAAACGTCGCCAGTGGCGCGAGGATGATGAGGCGCTGCGCGCGGAATTCGAGGAGTTCAAGGCCCGGCAGGCGGAGGAGTGACGGCGAGTCGCGGTCGCCGTCGGCCAGACGTCTAGCGGCTCAGCTCGTGCGTACGGAGGACTCGACCGGCTCCTCGCCCCTCAGGAGTGCGTGCACCTCGGATTCCCGGAAACGGCGGTGCCCGCCCGGCGTCCGGATGCTGCTGATCCGGCCGGCCGCTGCCCAGCGTGTTACCGTTTTCGGGTCGACCCGGAACAGGGCGGCGACCTCGCCTGGGGTCAGCAGGCGCTCGCTCGTACTCTCCACGTTTTCTCTCCCCCTTTGTCCCGCTCTCGTCGCGGGTGGACTGTTTCTCAGTCTGCCGCGTCAAGACCGATTTCTCCCTTGTTTTCGGAAAAGATCACGCTACGTAGTTTTGTGACTTGCAGTAATGACGGGACGTGACCAATCGGTTGCAGGGGCGACGTCGCGGCATCGGCCGGCCGCCCACGGTGACGGCGAGATGGCGACGGGGGCACGTGGAGATGACGTCCGCCGCACCTGGACGCACCGGCCCCCCGTAGGGTGCTCGCTATGCCCGATCTTGTAACACTTGAGGAGATCGAGGACGCCGCCCGGCGGCTGTCCGGCATCGTGCTGCGCACCCCGCTGGTGCCGCTTCGCGGCGCGGCGCCCTCCGCTCCTCTCCTGCTGAAGGCCGAGTCGCTGCAGCCGGTCGGCTCCTTCAAGCTCCGTGGCGCGTACGCCGCGATCAGCGCCCTTCCCGAGGAGGAGCGGAAGAACGGCGTCATCGCGCACTCCAGCGGCAACCACGCCCAGGCGGTCGCCTACGCCGCCGGCGTCCTCGGCATCCCCGCCATCCTGGTGGTCCCGAACACGATCCCCGCCGTGAAGGCCGACGCCTGCCGGGCGCTCGGCGCGGAGATGCTCTTCGTCGAGCCGACGATCGAGGCCCGCGTGGAGACGACGGACCGGCTGGCCGCCGCCCACGGGTACGCGCTCATCCCGCCGTTCGACGATGCGCGGATCATCGCGGGGCAGGGCACGATCGGCCTGGAGATCCTCGCCGACGAACCCGAGGCGGACGCCGTCTTCGTCCCGATCGGCGGCGGAGGCCTGATCGCCGGCGTCGCCACGGCCATCAAGGCGAAGCGTCCGGAGACCAAGGTCATCGGCGTGGAGCCCGAACTCGCCGCGGACGCGCGGGACTCCTTCCGGGTCGACCGCCGGATGGGCTGGCCCGCCGCCGACACCGCCCGGACGATCGCCGACTCCCTGCGTGTCGAGCGCGTCGGTGAACTCCCCTTCGAGCACCTGCGCACGTACGTCGACGACGTCATCATGGTGTCCGAGGACGAGATCCGGGCCACGATGCGGCTGCTGGCCCACCGTGCGGGCCTCATCGCCGAGCCGGGCGGCGCGGTCGCCACCGCGGGGGCCGTCGCGTACGGGTCACGGGGCCGGCCCCACGGAGGACGGCCGCAGCGGCACGTCGCCGTCGTCTCCGGCCGGAACGTCGACCCGGGGCTGTACGCCGAGATCCTCGGCCAGCCGGATCAGCCGACGCGGTGACGGACCGCGGCGCGGGGACCGGACCGAGTCCTGCCAGGGAGGGATAGTCTCAAGAGGTCATGCGTTCCGTACTCATTTACACCCTTGCCCGGCTTGCGCTGTTCGGCGCGACTGTCGGAGTGCTGTTCCTGACCGGAGCGCGTGGGTTCCTGCTGCTCGCGTTGTCCATCCTGATCAGCGGGGTCATCAGCTTCGTCCTGCTGTCCCGTCAGCGCGACGCCGTGTCGAGGTCCGTGACCCAGCGCGCCGCCCGGATGCGGGAGAACCTCGCCGCGGGTGCCGCCCACGAGGACGCCGCCACGTCCGAGCCGGCCGCCGCCCGTGAGGACGACGGCGCCGAGCCGGCCGCCGGCAGCCCGAAACCCCCCTCGAACGGCCACTCCGCCGCCTAGCCGGCCGGGCTGATCCGTCGCCTGGTCAGCGGACGGCGCGGTGAAGGGCCACGGCGCCGAAGGTGAGGTTGCGCCAGCGCGCCGAGGTCCAGCCGGCCTCCTTGATCAACCGGGCGAACGCCGCCTGGTCGTGCCAGGCCGCCGTCGACTCCGCGAGGTAGTGGTAGGAGTCGGGGTTCGAGCTCACCTTCGCCATCAGCGGAAGGCCGACCTTCAGGTGCAGGCCGTGCAGGGTCCGCACGACCGGGTTCGGCGGCCGGCTCACCTCGCAGACCAGCAGTCGCCCGCCCGGCTTGGTCACGCGGCGCATCTCGGCCAGGGCCTGCACCGTGTCGCTGACGTTGCGGATGCCGAAGGAGATCGTCACCGCGTCGAAGGACTCGTCGGCGAACGGCAGCCGCAGCGCGTCCCCGGCGACGAACCGTACGCCGGCGGAACCGTTGCGGCGCACGCCCTGCTGGAGCATGCCGAGCGAGAAGTCGCAGGCGACCGTGTGCGCGCCGGCGGCGGCGAAGGGCACCGACGAGGTGCCGGTGCCGGCCGCCAGGTCGAGGACCAACTCGCCGGGCCGTACGTCGAGGGCCTTCACGACCTCACGGCGCCACAGGCGGTCCAGTCCGCCGGTCATCAGGTCGTTGAGCAGGTCGTAGCGCGCGGCGGTGCGGTCGAACATCGCCGCTACCTCGGCCGGTCGCTTGTCCAGGGATGCGCGCGTCATGGGCCGTAAGCGTACGCAAGCGGCCGGTTAACACCGCACGCGGGAGGGCGCGTACGATCGGGCCGCGCGCATGGTTCCCCAGCATCGTCACGCAAGGCTTAGACTCGCGGTGTAGGGAGCTTGTGAAGCGCTTCACAAAAGAACAAGAGAGCCAGATCGCACCCCGGGTCGTACCCGGCTCCTCGCAGCCCCGTACGATCCCTCGCGGCATCGCCCCGACCCATCGGGCGCTCAACCGAAACCGTGCACTCGAAGGATTCTCGTGACCGAGCCAGTGTCCATATCGCAGAAGGACCCCGAGACCGAGGCCGACGTCATCGTCGTCGGCGCCGGCCCGGCGGGCTCGACCACGGCCTACCACCTGGCGCAGACGGGGCTGAACGTCCTCCTGCTGGAGAAGACGACGTTCCCGCGCGAGAAGGTGTGCGGTGACGGGCTGACCCCCCGCGCGGTCAAGCAGCTGATCAAGATGGGCGTCGACCTGGACGCGCCCGGCTGGATCCGCAACCAGGGGCTGCGGATCATCGGCGGCGGCATCCGGCTCGAGCTGCCCTGGCCGGACCTGGCGAGCTACCCGAACTACGGTCTGGTCCGCACGCGGATGGACTTCGACCAGATCCTCGCCGAGCGCGCCGTCGCCGCCGGGGCGAAGCTCCGCATGAACACCACCGTGACCGGCCCGGTCCTCGACGACCGCACCGGTCGGATCACCGGCGTCGTCGCCAAGACCGACGACGGCGAGGTCACGTTCAAGGCCCCGCTCGTCGTCGCCGCCGACGGCAACTCCACCCGGCTGTCGCTCGCGATGGGGCTGCGCAAGCGCGACGACCGGCCGATCGGCGTGGCGGTCCGGCGCTACTACACGAGCCCCCGCCACGACGACGACTACCTCGAGTCCTGGCTGGAGCTGTGGGACGGCGACCGGCTGCTGCCCGGCTACGGCTGGATCTTCGGCGTCGGCGACGGCACCTCCAACGTCGGCCTCGGCCTGCTCAACACCAGCGAGTCGTTCAAGAACGTCGACTACCGCGCGCTCCTGCGCGGCTGGCTCGCCGGGATGCCGGAGGAGTGGGGCTACGCCGAGGAGAACGCCACCGGCCCGGTGCGCGGTGCGGCGCTGCCGATGGGTTTCAACCGGACGCCGCACTACACGCGCGGCCTCCTGCTGGTCGGCGACGCCGGCGGGATGATCAACCCGTTCAACGGCGAGGGCATCGCGTACGCGATGGAGTCCGGCGAGATGGCGGCCGAGGTCATCGCGCAGGCGCTGGCCCGGCCGACCCCCGCGCAGCGCGAGCGTGCCCTGCACGACTACCCGCGCGTGCTGAAGGAGGCCTATGGCGGCTACTACACGGTCGGGCGGATCTTCGTGAAGGCGATCGGCGATCCGCGCGTCATGAAGTTCGCAACCCGCCACGGCATGCCGCACCCGACGTTGATGAGGTTCACGCTGAAGCTCCTCGCCAACCTCACCGACCCGCGGGGCGGCGACGCGATGGACCGCATCATCAACGCGATGTCGAAACTGGCGCCGGCGGCGTGAGACGAGAGAAGAAATGATGATCGTCCTGCCTAGGATTGGGAATCCCGCGCCGGAGGCGCATTCGAAGGCACTGACCAAGAGGGGGGTGTAGGGATTTGAACCTCTACGTTCCGATTGTCGTACTGGGCGCGCTCGCGCTGCTGTTCGCGGTCGGCTCGGTGGTCATGGGGTCCTTCACCGGGCCCAAGCGCTGGAACCGCGCCCGGCTCGAGGCGTACGAATGCGGCATCGAGCCGACGCCGCAGCCGGTCGGCGGCGGCCGCTTCCCGGTGAAGTACTACCTGACCGCGATGCTGTTCATCGTCTTCGACATCGAGATCATCTTCCTCTACCCCTGGGCGGTCGCCTTCGACCACATGGGGCTGTTCGGTCTCGTCGAAATGGTGCTCTTCATCGTCACCGTCCTCATCGCGTACGCCTACGTCTGGCGTCGCGGTGGTCTGGAGTGGGACTGAAAAATGGGTCTTGAAGAGAAACTTCCCAGCGGCTTCCTGCTGACCACGGTCGAACAGGTCGCCGGCCTGGCGCGCAAGAGCTCGGTGTGGCCGGCGACGTTCGGCCTCGCGTGCTGCGCCATCGAGATGATGGCGACGGGCGATTCCCGGCACGACTTCTCCCGCTGGGGCATGGAACGCGCCTCCGGCTCGCCACGGCAGGCCGACCTGATGATCGTGGCCGGCCGGGTGAGCCAGAAGATGGCTCCGGTGCTC
>JBJMIW010000351.1:0-27815 GCA_045806665.1 Actinoallomurus sp. | reverse complement strand
CGGCCTCCGCCGAGACCACGATGCCGTCACCGCCGGCCTGACCATGCCCCACAGCTCCGGGAAGGTCGAAGGCCACGTCAACCGCATCAAAATGATCAAACGACAGATGTACGGCCGTGCCAAGCCGGACCTGCTCCGCAAGCGCATCCTGCTCACCGACTGAAGGGTCCGCTGCCTCCGATGTGCACCATCATCGCATCGACCCTATCGGGACCTCCTGCCCGGTGGCCGGATCGTTGAACGTCCCAAGGTTTCGCCCCTTCAGGGTATTCGGCACCTCTTTATCGAGTTGGATGCCAGGAATACCGTCTGGGTACGTGCCATGCGCCGAGATGACAAACGTGAAAGGAACCGTTCTACTGCCCTTGCATTTCGGGATCACCGAATACAGCACGTCCTGCCCTGTGCCGATGGCCTTCCTCACCTGCTGCTCATAGTTGTACATGTTGTTAGCTCCCTGAGCGGAGCCTTTCTGGTAGGTATTGGCACCGCGAGAGCACGTGGCAATGTTTCGCAGATCAGTGCCTGATCCGCTGAGCTGCTTGCCGAGGAGATGGCTGGATCAAGGTGCGGATCCGCTTTCTCGCTCGGCACAGCGATCTTACGATGCAGATGGCGTACGGCCTACGGCGGCCGTACGCCATCACGTTCCCTTTCCGCTATGGGGCGCGTCCTTTTTCGTACACAACCAGCCCCTGCGAGAGGTGGAGCGGGACCAGGATCAACTCGACGATGAGGGCCTTCCACGCGTAGTAGAGGTTGACCGCCTTCGTGAGGTAGACGAAGGGAACGTTCAGTAGCACACGACGCACCGACAGCCTCCGCCGCCGCGCCGCGTAGATCAGCGGAGGCACGGTAAAGATCAGCTCGGCGCCCAGCCACCACGCCAGAGTCTGGGTGATCGGGCGATGCATCCCGAAGGTGAAGAGGAAGGGGGTGGCCCACCACAGCGGCGCGGTGAAGACCTCCACCACCGCCAGGGTGACCCACAGGGCCAGCATGGGCTTTCGGATGACCAGCCTCCCGAAATGCAGCCGGACGTTCTGAAAGAAGCCGGCCATCCAGCGCCATACCTGCTTGCGCAGGTAGGTAAGCGTCTCAGGGTCGGCCGCCCACGCGACCGCGCCACCGATGTAAACGGCCTTCCTGCCCGCTATCTGCTGTGACCAGGTGATGTCCATGTCCTCGACGATGGTGCGCTCGGGGAAGCCACCGAAGGCGACAAGCATGTCCCGCCGGAACGCCGAACAGCACCCGGAGCAGACGACCGGACTGTTCGCGCGGTTCTGGATCGGCCGGTTCCAATGGAAACCGAAGAGGTACTCGATCGACCGGCCGCGTTCCCAGACGGTACGGGTGAACCGCGTCTGCACGTTTCCCGCCGCGACGACGACGGCCGGATCGTCGAACGCCGGCTTGATCTTCTCGATGTAGTCCGGCGCGAGCACGGTGTCGGCGTCGACCGCGAGCACGAGATCGGTCCTGCAGTGCGGCAGCGCGTGGTTCTGCGCTTTGGCCTTGCTGCCGAGATTCCGTGGGGGCCTCAGCACGGTCACCCCGTAGGCCCGCGCGACTGCACCGGTGCGGTCGGTCGAGGCATCGTCTACGACGACGATCTCCTCGGGCGGAACCGTCTGGCGGAGAAGGGACTCCAATGTCGCCGGAAGCCCTTCCTCCTCATTATGTGCCGGGACGATGACGGTAAGGGAAGACATCACTTGTGCCTCCTGAATCGCGCGACGGCGGCGACGAGCCCCACGACACCGTAAATTATGGTGCTGAACCCTATGAAGGGCAGACCTCCGTGCATTTTAGAACCCCTTTCATGGGAAGTGAGATCGGGCGGCCGCCGAGCCGCCCGCCATGGTTAGAGTTGCGGTGAACGCCGCCGGACACCTGCCATGATGGTGTTCGCCGGACCCGCACTTCTAGACACGAACACAGCCTGTGGATAACCCGATCCAGCGATACGCCATCACGGTTATTCGCCAGCTTCAAGGCGGTTCATCCCGGGTGGGACGGCACTCAACCGATACGCGACATCATGCCGCGCGGCCGACCCGCGCGCCCGGCCCCATCCCCGCACCGCGATCAACACCGCGAACTCCCTCACCAGGCCGGATGAGGTTTTCGGCAAGGACAGCGTCGATCCAGGCTCGACTCACCGACGCGTGTCAAGGCCCGACCACCGCCTACCGCACTTCGGGCGAGACGAACAGCGAATCAGCCGGGGTGCGAGGAACCGTTCGCCGGACGTGGCTCCTATGCCCCCGTCCAGACGACCGGTGCAACGACTCTTACGAGTTCATGATCGCCGTGCTGGGCCAGGTGGCGTGTCCTTCTAGGTCAATCGATCGAGACCCGCATGGATCACCCGACAGGTTCATCGACCGCCTCCCGCACTTGAGGTCCCGCCCGACGAGGCTTCAGATTTTCTGGATGTAGGTTTTCGTCTTCCTTATCCTGGACGACCTCGTTGACCACGGCGTTCTTCGGAGTTCTCAGCGATCTGCCCACAGGATTCTTCTCATCGATCTGTCATTTCCCTCGCGACGGCGGTCGAAGGGAGCGTCTTGCTGCGGCACCGTCGGCTGCGACTGATGCACTACTCAACAGGCGATCGATGGCAGGACCGCCCGACGATCAGCGCGCTGACGCTCTGTGACGGCGGCGATCACGTGTTCGCTGTCGCGGGCTTGCTGCGCAGTATCCGCTCATGCCGACGAGCGGGCGCTCGTCAGGGTAGATCGGGCGACAGTCCTTTCGGAAGCGAGAGCTCCCTACCCGGATGAAAGTATGTCTATGTCCATACAAAAGTGCTACACTGGGGCGGATTTGACGGGGTTTCGGAGGGCTGACGGTCAAGCGTGTATTCGGTAGCTTTGACTACGACTACGACAAAGCACTCAATGCCTTTCTGATCGGGCAGGCCAGGAACCCCGATTCGCCCTTCGAGGCGCATGACCGGTCGATCAAGGATGCCTCATCGGACTGGCAGGACAAGGCCCGTAGGCGTATCCGGGCGTGCAAGCTTTTGATCGGCGAGGTCCGGTGAACCGGCCCCCCGAGTCCACCCCGTCCCCGGCGGTCATCGATCTCTACAAGATGGCCGTGGAGATGGCTGACCGGGTTTCCGCACGCAGAGGAACCTCGAACTCCTTCTTCCTGTCGGTGCAGACCGCCTTCGTCGCGGTGCTAGGGCTCGCTGGTCCTAGCCTTCCCAAGTCGCTGTGGGCCTCGGTCTCCGTCGCCCTCGCCGGTATCGCTCTATCGGCCACCTGGTGGCTCCAGTTGAAGAGCTACCGCGACCTCAACCGGGCCAAGTTCGAGGTCATTAACAAAATCGAGGAACAACTTCCCGTCAAAGTCTTCTCCGATGAGTGGGCCGCTCTCAAACATGATCCGGTGCGGTCCTGGCGTGCCCGCTACGCCGAACTGGGCGTGAGCGAACGCCGCGTCCCGTTCGTGTTCATGGCGTTGCACGTCCTGCTCTTCGTCGGAAGACTCCTCGGATGACCTACCTCGACGAGATCGCCCGCCGCATTCGCGACAACCTCCCTGCCCAGGCCCAGCCACCGGCTGACGCCGACGCCCTCTTCCTTTTTTATGCGGTGCTAGCCCGGGCCAAGGGTGAATCAACCACTTTGGAGGACGTCCACGACGCCTGGGCGGGCGGCGCACCCTTGTTCCTCCGCACCTCCTGAAAGGCCTCCCAGACCCACGGGTCCGGCGTAGTTGATGTTTCGGTACCGCGTCGGCTGAGGCGTCCGGGGCGGAATCCCGCGGCCGCCCGTCGGCGAACGCGGCTACTCCAGGTCGGCCTGCCAGAGATCAGGACCGAAGACCTCGTAGTGGATGTCGCCAGGTGCGACGCCCCGCTCGAGGAGCGAACCTCGCACAGCGCGCATAAACGGCAGCGGGCCGCATAGGTAATAGATCGCGTTCTCCGGCAGGTCGACCGCCGAGAGGTCCATGGTCCCGTGGAAGACCCCGTTCACCGGTTCGATGCTGTAAGCGCCCTTCTCGTACCAGACGTACAGCTCCGCGTGCGGCAGTTCGAGGACGTCATTGACCACTTGGCGGCGCAGCGCGAAAGTGGCCTCCTCCAGGTCGGCGTGGAGCATCGTGATCGGCAGCCTGGACTCGGCCCTCTCGAGGTGGGAGAGCATCCCGGCCATCGGGGTGATCCCGATTCCCGCGGAAGCGAAGACCACCGGCCGTCCGGAGTCGTCGAGCACGACGTTGCCGTACGGAAGGGACAGCGTCAGGACGTCGCCCACATCCACCGAATCGTGCAGGAGCGTCGACATCTCGCCGGGTGGCCTGCCGTCGCCACCGTCGACCCGCTTGACCGAGAATTGGCGGTGCGCCCCGTCGTCGGCCCTCGTCAGGCTGTACTGGCGCGGCTGGCGTATCCCATCCGGCATCCGCATCCGGACCGTGACGTACTGGCCGGGCAGTGAGGTCTTCACCAAGCGGTCGTCGATCCGCTTCACCACGAAGGTGACGACATCGTGGGTCTCCCTGACCTTCTTCTCGACCTCCCATGGCCGCCACACGGTCTCGGGCGTGACCCCACGCGCGCTGTAGAGGCCGCGTTCCTCGTAGGTCAGGCTGTGGGCCATCAACCAGTAGACCTCGTCCCAGGCCGCGGCGACCTCCGGGGTGACGGCCTCCCCCAGGACGTCGGCGATCGCCCACATCAGGTGATCATTGACGATCTGGTACTGATCGGGACGGATGCCGAGGGACGCGTGCTTGTGCGCGATCCGGGAGAGCAGGTTCTCCGGCGTCCGTGCTGGCGTTTCCACCAGTTTGGTGGCGAACGCCGCCACCGAACCGGCCAGTGCCAGCTGCTGCTCCCCGCTGGCCTGGTTCCCGCGGTTGAAGATGCCGTCCAGGAGTTCGGGATGAGCGCCGAACATGTGCCGGTAGAAGCGCTGGGCGATCTCACCGATGCGCTCGGCGACCACCGGGAGCGTCGCTGTGATGACGAGCCGAGATCTTTCTGAGAGCATGACAGGCTCTTCCAAAGGGATCTGGTGCCTTGCGAACCGTCCGACAGCGCCGACGGCTGCCACGCCGGGCGCCCGGCAGGTGGATCCGCGCTGTCCCTCTATTGAACCTAATCGAACAGGGCCGCTCACCAGCGGCTTCGGCCTCGTGGGGTGAGCAGGGAGATCGTCGTCCGGCCGACAGGCATTGACGGCTTCGGCGGCCTTGCGGGCGACCTCGAGCAGCGTTTGAATGTCCAGCGTCGCTTCACCAGGTCGGCGTGCCAGCGAAGCACGGTCCCGGGTGTGACGAACAAGCCGATCCGCCGGGATCGGGGCAGCAGTCGCGCCAGCGCTGCGATCACCGCCCGATCGGCCCACGACGGCCGAGGACGTGTCGAGCATCCGCATCCTTGCCCAGGCCATCACGCCCGTCACCGTCCGAGGCCTGGACGCTATCCACCTTGCCACCGCCCTGCGCATCCGCACACACCTGACCTCGTTCGTCACCTACGACAAACGCCTGGCGGAAGCCGCCACACATGCAGGTCTCACCGTCGAGATGCCCGCTTAGCCGATACGCGCGGACGGCTATCGTGACCCTCCGGGCCAGCGTGTGGGTGCCCAACAAGGGGCGCCGGTTCAGCCAGGGCAACAATCGAAGAGGCAGCCGCCGAGGCCTGGTAAATCCGTCCCCCGGGCACCACCGGAACGGCGTCGCCATCCAGCCGGCCCTGACGGTCGCTACAGCGGCGCCGGAGGTTTCGGGATCACAGCCTCAGCCCGACGGCCCGGTAGCGCCGCTACGGCCGCCCGATGGAACTCCAGCGCTCAATCGGACGTGACGCTTGAGCGGATCCGTGCTCTCGTGGCGGAGGTCGACCCGGAGGCAACCGTTGATCGTTGTTCCGTTCGGCGCAGTCCATGAGGCATCGTCGATGGTTTTCACGGGGCCTGGCATCCAGTGACGTTGGCCGGTTCCCGCTTTCTTTCTTCGTTGCGCGAGTCGCTGAACTCGGTCATTCCTGGGACAAGGAGTGTCAGTAGGGCACTACAGATCACCAGTAGTCCGGCGCCGGTCAGCACGGTCTGGGCTCCGATGGCGTGGACCATGATCGGGATGACGGCGAACCCGACGGGGCTCATTCCGTAAGAGACGAGGAAGTCCAGCGAGGAGATCCGGGCCTGCAGGCGGGTGGGAACCTCGCGTTGGATGGCGGTGAACCATGGGATGTTGAAGACTTCGATCCCGATGCCGCCGACGACGCAGGCGGCGATGATGACCCAGCTTTGTGACGCATAGGCCAAAGAGAGCGGGACGAGGCCGTAACCGCCGAGCATGATCATGGCCGGGATGCCGACGTGTCGTGGTCGCCACCGGCTCATGAGAAGGGCACCCGCGATCGCCCCGGCGGAGTAGGCGCCGAGGGCCAGGCCGATGAGCGCGGTGGAGCCGAATCGTTCCCGGCTTATCAGGGGCAGCATCACGTACTTGGCGGCTTCGCCCAGGGCGAGCCAGAACACCAGAGCGGTGAGCCCGGCGATGAACCAGCGGTGCCGGCGGGCCTCGGTCAACCCCTGGCCGAACTCCGCCAGCGCATTGGTCTTCGTATCCCGTTTGGGCGCGGCCCGGTGTCTCGTGGCGATGGTGGCGGCGAGCAGTGCGGACAGCATCCACAAGGCCGCCGAGGCCGTGAGGCTGACGCCCCGGCCGGCCTCGTTGTAGAGCACCACCGCCGCGGTCGGTCCGCCCACCAACCAGATCCGCAGGCTGAGGGTGGTCGCGGCGTTCGCGTCCTGGAGCCGGTCCTTGGTGCACAGCTCACCGATGAACGCCTGGTAGGCACTGCGGAACACACCTTCACCTGCACCGGCACAGAAGATCGCGGCGCAGACGCCGAGGATGGGCAGGCCGGGAACCAGCCCGACGACCGCGGTTGCCCCGCCGCGCATCGCGCTGGACATCGTCAGGACCACCGCACGCGGGTAACGATCGGCGATGATTCCGCCGGGCAGCGAACCGATGACGAATCCGAGCGTCCGCGCGCCCAGTACCAGACCCAGGCTGGTGAGGCCATGCGGCCGGTCGAGGACCGCCAGCGTCAGCGCTGTGGGCATCATTCCGGTCGCGGCGGCCGACGCCGAATAGCTCAGCCACAGGCGGCGGAACACCCCTTCGCGCAAAAGCCCGAGAATCGAGCTCACCGCCACTCCGAGCGGGCCAGCACAAGGCTGGGCGAACCGAGCTCGGCCGCTAGTTCAGGCAGGTAGTTCGCGCATTCCTTGACCGGACTGGTCGAGTACGGCACCAGCTCCTGGGCGCGTCTTCGCAGGTCCGCCGGGCTGGTCGTCGTGGTAAGCCCGTGAGCAGTTAGCCAGGCCTCGTTGAAGGCGGTGGCCATGTAGCGTTCCCCGCGGTCGGAGGCGAGGAAGGCCACCTGGCGCCCGGCCCGGCCGCGCGCCGCCTTGGCGAGAGCGACGATGAGCGCCGCACCGGTGGAGACGCCGGCCAGCAGGCCTTCGCATCGCACCAATGTGCGGCATGCCTGGTAGGCATCCTCGTCGGTGATCTTGTAGACCTCATCCACCAGCGACAGGTCCGACAGGTTGGTCGGAGTCCAGCTTAGCCCCACCCCAGGCGTGAGGTATGAGTGAGGCTCGCCGCCAAAGACGGTGGAGCCGTCGACGTCGACGCCGACCACTTCGACGTCCGGCGAGTGCTCCTTGACGGCACGGGCGATGCCACCGAGCTGGCCGCCAGTGGAGACCGTGCACACGACCGCCGCCAGATGCCGGGCTTGGCCGAGCAGTTCCCGAGCGGTCGTCCGATAGTGCGCCTCGCCATTCAGCTGGTTGAAGCACTGATCCGGCCGGAACGAACCCGGGATCTCGCGTTGCAGCTTGTTGGCGAGTGCGAGTCGTGTCTTGTGGTAGGAGCCGGAGTCATCGAGCTCGTCGACGACGATGATCTCCGTTCCGTACGCCTCGAGGAGGCCACGGTTGGTCGGCGTGAGCTTGGGGTCGACGATGGCGATCACACGGTAACCGCGTGAGGCGCCGATCATCGCCAGTGCGATCGAGAAATTCCCCGACGAGGACTCGATGATCGTGCCACCGGCGGACAGGTGCCCGGTCCGCTCGGCACGCTCGACGATGTACCACGCAGGCCGATCTTTGAGGCTGCCTGCCGGATTTGCGCTTTCCAGCTTGACGATGAGCTCCGCTTCACCACGGGTTGTGAGATTGCGGAGACGTACCACGGGAGTGGAGCCGATGACGTCTAGGATTTCCGGCACACGGGTGCGCCTTGCCGTTTTCATGGGTGATTGGTCCTTATCAGTCGCGCGGCGTGACAACGGCCGTTTCGTGCCGGCGTGATATCCGGCGCGCGCGACTGATCAGGATCGGAAAACGCACAGTACGGCTAGGGTGGTGGCACCGGTGCGGCGCACCTCCAGGGGGCTTGCGCGTGAGGGCACGCCCGGCGGTGACCGCTCGCTGCCGCTCGCCTCAACACTCCACCCGGTCAGCTGCGGGACATACGGAGCAGCGGCAAGGTGCTGGGATGAAACGCCGACGCTCGTCTGGCCGCCGGGCGTTTCGCCGACCGGCAGATCATCGTGGCACCTGTGCCCACCCGCGGTGTAACCCGCATGTCCGGACACGGGGATATGGTGTGAATTAGAGACGGCAACAGCATCGATGTGGTGTTCGCCATTGAAATGTCCTACAGGGATGCACGCGCACCCGTACGCCATGAAGATGAAAAGCGGCAAGAGGGCCCGAAGCGGCGCATCTATACCCGCACGGCGTAGCAGGGACATTCTGGCAAACTCCGCCATGAGGGCAACCCTAACCAGAGGATCACCACGCCGCCTTATGGCCCGGGCAATAACCGTTCCTCAACACTGAGCACGAGTGGGTCCCGTGCAGCGGCACGCCCCAAACGGTCTTGGGCGCACTGGTCCCCCACGTTCAACCCCGGACGGCGACGCACGTCCCGCGTGCGGTCCACTCCCGGGGTGGCGGGTTCCCTTGCGACCTGGTGGCCATACTGGTGCGGCCAACGGCGCACGGGGAGGCCCCGGACCATCTCTCTGGTGGAACGGGGCCCCGCACGCCGATATCACACCGGACATCCCAGATCGCTCACGGAGCGTATGCGTATGGTTACAGATATGTCAATGCTGTGGCGACGTCCACCCGAACGGGCAGCGCACTTAATCATCCTTGCGCACACTCATACGACCCCAGCGGCGAGCTGTTGACTACCCCTTCAGGTCACGGTCGGAGGCGCCGGCGATTCGAACCCGGGGCCGCAGATACCCGCTGCTCACCGAACTCATCCCCGCCTACTTACACCGGCTTGGGCGCCCGCCGGTCCGCGCGCGAGGCGACGTCAGTCGTGTTCGTCCGCGGAGGCGTGATCGCCGTCGATGGCGGAATCACCTGCCGGGATGGCCTCGTCCGGCCCGCGGTGGTGGCGTGCCCGCGCATCAGGGTCAGCGCCGCAGGAGCGAACATGGGCGCGGAGGGCGACCACCGAACGCGATCAGCAGGCTCTTGACCAGGACGATCGGGTTCTGGCTCGGCACCGGCGGCAGCGTCGCGGCCGCCTTCACCGCCGCCGTCGCGGTCCTCATCATCGCCTGCCCCTGCGCGCTCGGCCTGGCCACCCCGACCGCCCTGCTCGTCGGCACCGGGCGAGACCGAACAGGCCCAAGGCTCCAACGCCGACGCCAAGGCCCTGGCAGGCTCCATCGCCACCTCGCAGTCCACCGAGATCACCACGATGCAGAACCTGCTCAAGAACAAGCTGCGGCTGCGGCCGATCAGGCCGGTAACAGGCGTGGAAGCGCCGAGACCATACCGGACTGCCAAGGGGAGGATGCGATCAGCCGACCTCCTGCGCGGAGCCGTGAGGTCCTAGCGTTTGTAGGAGAGCCCCGGAGATGGGCGTGTCGCTGCCGGTGACCACGGCACGGTTGGCACTAGTGCCGGGCGGGTGGATTGGCCTGCTCGCGGGGCCTGCGGTGCGTCAGGGGCAGGGCTGCGGCGGCGGTTAGCGCGGCGAGGGCGGCGAAGCCACCGGTGAGAGGGATGGCCGCCGCGACGGCGGCGACCAGGAGAGGGCCGCCTGCGTCGCCGAGTTCGCGGCCCAGTTCGGCGGCGCCCATGGTCTGCCCCAGGCGTTCGGGCGGGGACGCGGTGGCGAGCGCGGCAAAGCCGAGCGGGGTGATCAGGCCGGTTCCGGCCCCGATCAGGATGGCGGCGAGGAGGATGCCGATGAGTCCGGGCAGCATCGCGGCGGCGAGTCCGGCGGCCGTGGTGGCCAGGCCGGCGCTGAGCCCTGCACTGGTGGTGATCCGGCCGTGGTCCAGGGCGTGCCCGGCGCGGGGCTGGGCCAGTGCGGCGCAGGCCGCGAGCAGGGAGACGGCCGCTCCGGTTGTCACCGGGCCCATGTGGGCGGCGGCTCCGACCACGGGCAGGAAGCCGACCCCGACCGACAGTGCGGCGGTGGCTGCAGCCAGTGCAAGGGTGGGGCGCAGGAAACTGGCCTGGCCCAGCCGCCTGGCCAGGTCGACGACGGTCTGGCGAGCCTTGGGGAGCGGGGGTGCGGCGGGGACTGCGACCCGAGCCCAGAGCGCGACTGCCGCGGCCAGGGCGGTCATGGCGGTGAACAGCAGGGGCAGGCCGCCGAGTTGGACCAGGGCGCCGCCCAGCAGGGGTCCGGCGGTGTAGCCGATGCTCTTGAAGAAGCCGTAGGAGCCGAACGCTTTCCCGCGGCCGGCCGTGGGGTTCAGCCGGGCGACAAGGGTGGAGGCGGCCGGGGAGAACGCGGAGGCGGCAGCGCCCTGTCCGAGCCGGGCCGCCCACAGCAGCCCGGTGTCGTGGGCCAGGGTGAACAGCAGTGAGGCGGCGGCGAAGCCGATCAGCCCGCCGAGCAGGACAGGGCGGGCTCCGATCTTGTCGGCCAGGGCGCCAAAGACCGGCTTGAGGAGCAGTTCCGCTCCGTCGTACAGGGCGAGCAGGCCGCCGAGGACCAGCAGGGAGTTGTGGTGACCAGAGGTGAAGCGGCCCAGGTTGGCGGCCACGCCGTGGGCGCCGAACGCGGTGGTGAACCCGGCCGCGTACAGCGGCCACAGCCGGGCGCCGGTCATCAGGCCGTGCGGGGCGGCGGGGTCAGCGGGCGCTGATGGAGCGTTCGGTGTCGAAGACTGCGGGCCGTCGGCGGTGCTCATCCGGCACGAGCGATCTTAAGGAGGAGGTGGAGGTCATGGGCGGCGGCGAAGGCGCACAGGCCGCTGGCGCCCACCGCGCACGCGGCGGCGGCCAGCGGAAGCAGGGACCAGTCCATGGGTGGGATGGGGCCGCGGGGCAGGGGCGAGGCCAGGAGGGCGGCGACGCGGCGCGGGATGGGGCCGGCCGTGGCCAGGGGGCCGCGGCGTAGTCCCAGCAGGCCAAGCGCGGCGGCCGGCAGGCGTCGGCGGGTGGGGCTGTGCTTGGTGGCCAGGGCCGCCTTGCCCACCGCGCGGGCGACCTGGCGGCGGTCGCCGCACACGGTGGCGGCGCGCTCGTCCGCCCAGCGCTCCACGCTGTAGGCCACCGCCGTGGCCATGGGCCGCAGCAGCGGGTTCGCGGCGGCGGCCAGCTGGGCGACGGCCAGGAAGGCGTAGTGGTGGTTGGTCAGGTGCGCGCGCTCGTGGGCGAGCATGGCCTGCCGGTCGCCTTCGTCCAGGGCGTCGAGCATGCCGGTGGAGACCACGACACGTCCTGGCAGGCCGGGCAGCGCGTACGCGTCGGGAGCCGGGTTGGCCACGATCACCACCTGTTCGACGCCGGGCAGGCAAGCCGCCTCGAAGGCGGCGGCGGCAAGCGCCCGCACCCGGCGCCACAGCATCCGCAAACCCGCCCAGGCCAGAGCGGCCAGCAGCAGCGCCGCGAGGGCGGCCTCGGCCTTGGATACGGGGTCGCCGGCGCGCACGGTAGACGCGGACCAGTGGCCGACCCAGGCGGCGAGCGGCAGGCGCACCAGGCCGGCCGCGGCCAGGACGCCCAGGGCGGCGGAGCTGAGGGCGGCCAGCGCCAGCGCGGAGGCGGTCAGCAGCCAGGTGGCCGCTTGCGGATCCAGTCGCTCGGCCAGCGGCCGGGCCGCGAGCGCGGCCAGGACCGGGAAGAGCAACGGCAGGTAGACGAGCAGGTGCATCATCGGCTCTGGCCTCACCGGTCGCCGGGCAGGTCGGTGCCCAGGAGTTGGCGCAGCAACTGCTCGTCGCTGGTCGACAGGTCGTCGATGAAGCGGGAGAGCACCGCTTCGCGGTCCGGGTCGGACTCCAGTGCCTGGCGCATCCGGCGAGCGGTCAGCCCGTGGGCGTCGGCGACCGGCGCATACGCGTAGGCCCGGCCCTGCTTGCTGCGCGTCAGCACCCCCTTGTCGTGCATCCGCGACAGCACCGTCACCACCGTGGAGTAGGACAGCGTGTCCCCCAGGCGCTGGAGCACCAGTCCGGGGGTGAGCGGTTGCCCGGATGCCTGCAGCAGGGCCAGGACCTCCGCCTCCAGCGCGCCGACCGGCCTGCGCTGGCCCGAGGCGCCTGCATCGTTCCCGGCGTTCACCAGTTGGCTCCTGACCGTTCATCGTCTACAGTCCTGTAGATCTTCTACACATTCGTAGAAGCAAGTGTGCCACGCCCCGGGCCGCCGCATCACCCCCAGTTCCTTCCGGTGGAACCGCACACAAAGGAGCTTCTACACAGGTGTAGATTTTCGTGTGCGGTCCTGCCCGGTCCCGGCCGGCAAGCCCCGACCCGCCTTAGGAGAGCCCGCCTGATGACAGTCCACTCCGCGGCCCAGCTGCCCTTCGACGGCTCAGGCATCGACGGCTCACTGTTCACCACGATCACCGGCTTCGCGCGCGACACCAAGTGGCTGAACGCCCCGATCGAGCTGTGGACCAACGCGGGCCTGGGGGTATTCGCGGTGCTCATGCTCGTGGGCTGGTGGCAGGCCCGCCGCCGCGACACCCGGACCATGACTCTCGCGCTGGCCGCGCCGGTGTGCACCTCGGCGGCCTACGCGGTCGCCGAGGTGGCCAAGAAGCTGGTGGCGGAGGTGCGGCCGTGCTACTCGCTACCACACGCCTACTTCGTCGACGCCTGCCCCGCGCGCAGCGACTACGCCTTCCCCAGCGGCCACGCCACCGTCGCCGCCGCGACGGTGGCGGCCCTGTTCCTGCTCGACCGGCGCCTGAGCGCGATCGCCGCCGGCTTCGCCCTGCTGGAAGGCTTCACCCGCGTCTACGTCGGCGCCCACTACCCCCACGACGTCCTCGGCGCCGCCGTCCTCGCCCTGCCCGTGGCCTTCGCGGCCAGCTGGGTTCTCGGCCGCTTCGCCGTCCCAGTGGTGGCGTCCCTGCGCACCGGGGTGCTGCAGTCGGTACTGACCGCCCCCGGCGCCGTACACGTGTCAGGCTGACCCGGAGTGCCGATGGCCTCGCCGCCCCACCTGCCCGGTGTGCTCGCCGACCTGGCCCGGTCTGGGGCTACCTGGCCGTCGCCGCCCTGGTGTTCGTCCAGGACTTGGGCGTGCCCGTCCCCGGGGTGAGCGCACCGGCCGGTCTGCTCAGGCACACAATCGTGCCAGCGGGCGTCCCCGCCATGCGGTCTACCGGCGTAGGTGTCCCTCTGCGCGGGTGGCGAGTAGTTCGGTGAGCAGGTTCTCCCATTGCCAGGCGATGGTGGCGATGTCGTAGCGGACGGCGGCCTGTTGAGCGCCTGCGCCCAAAGTTTGGCGTTTGGCAGGGTCGCTGATGAGTTCGCAGAGCGCGTCGGCCAAGGCGTCGGTGTCACCCGGCGGCACGAGAAGTCCGTCGCGTCCATGGGTAATGATCTCACCGGGGCCGTGCGGGCAGTCGAAGCTGACGACGGGGACGCCGCAGGCGAAGGCTTCGATGATGGTCATGCCGAAGCCTTCGAAGGAGGAGGACAGCGCGACGAGGGAGGCCCCGGCGAAGGCGGCGTAGATATCGCTGGTACGGCCCATGAACGCGACGTTGTCGCCCAGGTTGTGGTGTGCGGCGACGGCGCGCAGCTTGTCGAGTTCGGGCCCGGTCCCGTACAGGCGCAGGGTCCAGCCGGGATGGGTCGTGGCGACTTTGGCGAAGGCGGTGATGAGCCGTTCGTAGTGTTTGACCTTGGCCATGTGGCCGGCCGCGGCGATCACCGGTGCGTCCAGGCCGGAGACCGGCTTGGCGCCTGCGGGCAGCGCGTTGGAGATGACCTGCAGGCGTGTGGGTGAAGGGGCGAGGAAGTCTGTGTAGGCGCGCCGATCGGCCTCGGTGAGGGTCACCAGCGCGTCCAGGCGTGGATACCAGCGGCGCATATGCGCCTGCAGGTCCGGGCGATGCGCGTCCAGATGAAGGTGTTCTTGGCCGACAACGACGACGTCGCGCGCGGTCCTGCGACTTCTTCCCGCGAGCGATCGGGACAAGGACACCGAGATTTTGGTCCTGCGCCACCAGATCGCGGTACTGGAACGCCAGCTGGGCGAAAAGGAAGGTGCGGTTCCCTCCTCCGGACCGGGCTCTGCTGGCGGCCCATGCTGCACCGGTTCAGACCACAGACGCTTCGCCGGATGCAGTTGCTGGTACGCCCCGACACGGTGCTGCGCTGGCACCGCGACCTGATCAAAGGACGGCACGCTGCCCGGTCCAAACCGAAGCGGCCGGCCGCCGCCGATCACTGATCCGGACCAGATCGCCCACCTGGACATCCGACGACACCAACGCCTGGGCGGAATCCTCAACGCATGCGAGCATGCCGCCGAGCTGCACGAACGCGATTATCGGCAGGCACAACCTTCGTCGGTCGAGGTCGCCTCGACCGACGATCAACTTGTCCGGCAATACTGACGTTTACCAAAGGTCAAAACCCTCACGATTATTACCCGCGTTTGCCAACAACGAGACATTGTTGCGCAACTTCAGTACCCGGACTATTTTGTTGCCAATTGACCGAATTGCCGGGATTGGTGACCCCGGCCCGCGGGTAAGGAGACACCGCGATCTCTTTCAGGAGGTGAGGTCCATGACGACCATTAAGAGGTTTCTGGCAAAGAGGCGGGTGGCTCGACTTAGGCCGTACACGAGCTGGCACTGATACGTCATGACAGGGACGATGTTCGCGCATCGACCGCCGGGGCCGCGAAATGGGAGGATCCCGGGAGTGGCACCATTTGCGATCGACAGAATATCCTTCCTGATCGCGGGCACGGCGCTTTACGGCGATGTCTGGGCGATCTGTCCCCGAGTTTACGTAGTAGCCGGGGCAGAGCTGGTCAGAGAAGTATTTCGCCGCACGGGGAAGGACTTCGACGTCCTCGAGGGAGCTTTCGCGTCCCCTCCCACGGAGCGCCGTGCCCAGCGACAGCTTGGTGACCACTCCACGACCGCCCTGGTGCGCGGGCTCCGTCCCGCTGCGGTCTACGACAAGACCGGCATGCTGGCAGCGGAGGCCGCCGCTTCGGCTGCCGGTTGGCCGCTGGACGAGGAGGTGGACGTACTATCTCAGGTCAATCGCACGGTGTCGCAGATGGGGGCCTATTACTATTTCGGACCCGACGCTCAAGTCCTGACGCATGCTGAGGACGAGCTTGCCCGCCTGCGCACGGAACTCACCCACAGGTACCTCTATCTTCCGTCCTGGGTTCCTTCACCGTCGCGGATGCGTGTGTACCGCTGTCACAGGAGACTCGCCCGGTGCATTGGTGACGTGATCGATCAGCGCCTGGCCGAGGGCCGCCGTGAGCAGGATCTGCTTGCCACCGCGATGCGCGCGTCACAGGAAGACGGCATACGACCCGGTAATGGCATTGCCTACAGCTTGGCCACCTTGATGGTGGCCGCCCAGGAGATGCCCACACGTGCGGTCGGCTGGCTCATGATGGAGCTGGCGCGCCACCCAGAGTGGGCCGACCGCATCGCCACCGAGGCGGGGAGCCTGCCGGAGAACCCGGCCCAGATCGACGCGAGGCATCTTGCCCAGCTCCGTCTGACCGACGCGTTCGTTCGCGAGGCGCTGCGCCTGCACCCGCCGACCTGGCTGATCTCCCGCTCCATTGCGGCACCGACCGAGCTCGGCGGCTTTCGGTTGGTTCCCGGTGACCAGATCCTGGTCTCGCCCTACCTGCTCCACCACGATCAGCGTTACTTCGCCGAACCGGACGTCTTCTGGCCGCAACGCTGGCTCAGGCAAGACGCAGCGGATTACAACGCCGCCTACCTACCCTTCGGGGCAGGACCTCAGATTTGTCGAGGAGCAGCGTTGGCCACGACCGAGATGATCCTCATCACCGCGATGATGGCTCGCCGCCACCTGATTTCCGGTCTCGCGACCACCCCCTACCGACTGGATGCCAAAGGCGCTCTGACTCCCGCAGAGCTCCGGCTGGTATGCCACCAACGTGGTTGACGGACTCCATCGTTCAATGACTCCACGACCACATGGACCGTCACTCACCTGCATGGCGGGGTCAACTTCTCGGCCTCTGACGGCTTGCCGGAGGCCTGGTCCACCCCAGACGGCCGCCATGGCCCTGACTACCACACCCTGGACGGCGCCGAGCCGGACGAGGCCATCTACGCCTACACCAATCACCAGCCGGCGACCGCGCTGTAGTACCACGACCAGCGCAGGTGGCGCCGTAGCCCCCGGGCGCCGGTCGCACCGCATCGACGTCATCGTCGGCCGGATCGTCCAGCCATCAGTCCAGTTCGACGTCGAACCGCATCGTGTGCGGCGATGGCGTTGACCGTCGGGTTCTACGTCTGGCCTGGGCAGGCGCACGCGGTGGCGGTGGCCGCGGTGGTGGTGTTGACCGCCGTGAACTACTTGGGAGATGCCCCGCAGAGCGTAAGGATGACGACGGCGCCCCGCCCCCCTATGGTCCAGCCCGCCCCTGTCCGAGCCAGGTGACAACGTCTCCGGTAAAGCGGGGAAGCATCGCGCTCAGCGCATCGCGATCACCAGACTGGTGTGGGCAGCCAGCCGGGAACGATCAGCATTCGTCACTGCGTCGTCGGTGATGAGGGCGTCCAACTCGCTATGGTCGCAGATCGCCACCGGTGCGGTCTGGCGGAGCTTGGAGGAGTCCGCCAGCAGCACGACCCGTTCGGCGATGCCGATGAAGGCCCGCTTCGCCTCGCCGTCCAGAGGGGTGCCGCAGTACGCGCCATGGCGGTTGAAGCCGCTCGCGGCCAGGAAGAAGGTGCGCACGCGCAGCCGACGGATCGCGGCGATCGTGTCCGGCCCGGTGAAGGTGCGCGTGGTCCGATGGTGCAGGCCGCCCACGCCGATGAGGGTGACGTCCGGGCGTTCGCCGAGCACCGCCATGGCCGGGAGTGAGTGGGTCACGACGGTGAGATCGCCGTCATCCGGCAATCGACGTGCCAGTTCGAGGGTGGTGGTGCCCGCGTCCAGAGCGATGGTGTCACCGGGCTCGACGAAACGCAGCGCCTCACGGGCGATGGCGCGTTTCTGATCGAGCAGCGCCTGCGACCGTGCGCCGAAGGGGGATCCGGGCCGTACCCCACCCGGCGCGAGCGCCCCGCCGTACACCAGCTCGACGAGGCCCATGTCGGCGAGTTTCTGCAGGTCGCGACGGATGGTTCGGTCGGAAACGGATAGATCGGCGCTGAGGTCGGGCGCTGATACGTAGCCCGCGTCACGCATCCGCCGCAGGATCTCCCGTCGGCGCTGCGGCGCTGAGCCGTACCGCAGTTCGCCGGTGCTCTCCCGCGTTGTCATGGGTCGACGGTACCGGCCTCGGGCCCACCGTCCTGGGCATGATGTCCAATGAGGGACTAAACTTGTCCGAGGTTGGACATCCCCCGCCCAGGGCTGGCCGCGACGCGAAAGGAACATGCCGTGGACGCACCGGCCGCGTGGCGGACCGAGATCGAAGCCGACCGACGGGTGAAGGTGATCGTCGATGACGACCCGACCGGGACCCAGGCCGTCAGCGACGTCGACGTGATCCTGCGACCGGACCGTGCCGCGTTCGACGAGTTCTTCGCCTCTGGAGGGCGTTCTGTCTTCGTGCTGTCGAACAGCCGGGCGCTCGCCGAGTCCGCCGCCGCCGACCTGGTCGGCGGCATCGCCCGAACGACGACGGCCGCGGCCCGCGCCGCCGGCCGGTCCGCGACGATCATCCTGCGCGGCGACTCGACGCTGCGCGGGCACGTCTTCGCCGAGGCCGACGCGGTGGCGCCCGCCACGCCGATGCTGTTCGTGCCCGCGTTTCCCGACGGCGGCCGGTTCACCCGGGACGGCGTGCACCGCCTGCGCACACCGGCCGGCGATGTTCCGGTGGCCGACACCGAGTTCGCACGGGACCCGGTATTCGGCTATCGCAGCCGTGACCTGCGCGGCTGGGTCGATGAGGTCAGCGGTGGCCGACGGCGCGCGCTGACCGTACCACTGGCCCGGTTGCGCGACCACGGACCGGACGCGGTCGCCGACGCGCTGCTGGGTGCCGGGCCTGAGACGGTCGTCGTTCCTGACTGCGTGAACGATGCCGACGTCCTCGCGATCGGGGCCGGTCTGCTGCGAGCACAGCTCCGCGGCGCCCAGGTACTGGTCAGGTGCGCCGCGCCCCTGGCCGCCGCGTTGGCCGGTCTGTCGACGCGGCGGCTGGACCGCATCGATGTCCCGTCCCCCGGCCGGGTACTGGTCGCCTGCGGTTCGTTCACCGAGGCGGGCACACGGCAGTTGCGGGCGCTGGACGGGCTCTGGCGGCGGCGCGTGGAGATAGCCGCCGCAGCGCGGCGCGTCGACGATCGGGCACTTGCGGACGCCGTGCGCGAGCGGCTGCGCCAGGAGGGCCGGGCACTGCTGGCCACAGACCGGACTCCCCGCCATGAGGAGATTCCCGCCGCTCCTGAACTGCTCATGGACGGTCTCGTCGCGACCGTGCGGAACCTCGCCGCCGACGTGGACCTCGTCGTCGCTAAGGGAGGGATCACCTCGGCCCGGCTGGCCATCGACGCGCTGTCCGCGAGCAGCGCACGGGTACTCGGGCAGATCCTGCCCGGTGTCCCGGTGTGGTGTCTGCGCACGCCGCGGGGAGATCATCCGTACGTCGTCGTGCCGGGCAACGTCGGCACCGACGACACCGTACGCGACATCCTCGACCGGATCCACGCCGACGACAGGGGCCACCGGTGAGCGGAGAATCCGCGCTGCTGGCAGGGCTGGACGTCGGAACGACGCACACCAAGGCGGGTGTCTACCGGGTGGACGGCACGCTGGTCGCCCAGCGCCAGGCCCCCACCCCGGGCGACACGGAACGGCTGCGTGCCACGGCGTTGCGGCTGCTCGCCGACTGTGTCTCAGCCGCCCCGGCGCGTCCCGATGCGCTCGGTGTGGCGAGCATGGCTGAGACGGGCGCGGCGCTCGACGCCGAGGGCGACCCGGTCGGTGAGCTGCTGCACTGGCAGGATCGCCGTGCCGGGCGGCAGGCCGCGGAGCTGGGTGCCGCAGTCGGGCGAGCGGCGTTCTTCGCCACTACAGGTCTGCATTCGAGCGCGAAGCTGCCGCTGGCCCGCTGGATCTGGCTGCGGCGGCACGACCCTCAGGTCCTGCGCCGCATGGTCCGCTGGGCGAACGCCGCCGACCTGGTGACGTCCGCCCTCACCGGCACGGTCGCCACGAGCCCGAGCCTCGCGGCCCGTACCGGCGCCTACGACATCAAGACGGCCGCGTACGCGCCGGATCTGCTCGGCCTCGCAGGGCTGCGGCCCGACCAGATGCCGCCGGTGCTCGCCACCGGTGAGGTCGCCGGTCACGTGACGTCGGCCGCCGCGACGGTGACCGGGCTGCGCGCCGGCACTCCGGTGGTCGTCGCCGGCCACGACCATCTGGCCGCGGCCTGGGCCACCGGGGTCCGGTCTCCCGGCCAGGCGGCCGACTCGATGGGAACGGCCGAGGCGATCGTCATCCCGGTGGCCGCGCCGCCGTCACGTTCCGCGCTGCCCACCGGCGTCTCCGTCGGCCCGTTCGTGGACGGCCGATCCTTCTGTCTGATCGGGGGCCTCACCGCCAGCGGCGGACTCGTCGAGCGGCTGCTCGGCCGGATCGCGCCGGCCGGCCGATCTGACCGGCACCGCTGGTTCACCGACCTGGTCGGCCCGCCGGCCCGGCCGCCGACCGGGATCACCGTGCAGCCGTACCTTCACGGGCGGGGCGCTCCCGCCCCCGACCCGCGCCGGACGCTGTCCTTCCATGGCATCCGCCCGGAGCACAGCCTCGCCGACATCGGCCGTGCCGTGCTGGAGGGATTGAGCATGCACGTCCGCTGGATGCTCGAAGCGCAACTGGCGCTCGCCGACGTCCACGCCGACGCGGTCACGGTGTTCGGCGGTCCCACCGCCAACCCGACCTGGATGTGGATCAAGGCACAGCTGACCCCCGCGCCGATCACGGTGCTGTCCGGGCACCAGTGCGCGACGCTCGGCGCGGCGCAGCTCGCGGGACGGGCGATCGGCGTCCCGGACCCGCCGCTGACGGGTCACACCATCCGGCCGACCGACGCGCCCGAATGGGAAACCGCGTACCGGACGCGGTTTCTGCCGATCGTCACCGCCGCCTCCGATCAGAGAAGCGAGGAATCATCGTGACCGACACGCAGCCGCTGACCCTGGACTGGCTCGCCAGGCCCACCGGAACGTTCGCCATGGTCGCCATGGACCAGCGGGAGAGCCTGCGGACCATGCTCGACGAGCAGGGCCATCCGGCCGAGCATGACGCGCTCACGGCGTTCAAGCTCACGGTCGCGGCCGCTCTCGCGCCTCTGGCCTCGGCCTTCCTGATCGACCGGCACTACGCGTACGAACGGCTCGTGCGGGAGGGACTGGTCGAGCGCGGGCTGATCCTCGCCGCCGACGCACTGCACCAGCGGCCGGGCGGCCCGGTCGACGACACCGAGCTGGATGATGACGTCGATCCGGATCAGGCTCGGAGCGACGGGGTGGTGGCGCTGAAACTCCTGGTGATGTGGAAGCGGGACGGCGAAGAGGAACGCCGGGTCCAGACGGCCCACCGCTTCGTCGAGGTGTGCCGGCAGGCCGGGCTCCTGTCCGTCCTGGAGGGGATCGCCGCACCCGCGCCCGGAGAGCACGACTTCGACCTCGACGCGGGCATTCTCGACGCCGCTGCGGCGCTCGGCCCGGTCGGCGCGAGCCTGTACAAGGCACAGGTACCGCGCCGAGGCCGCGGCGATCTGGACGATCTCGTGGCCGCCTGCGAGAAGCTGGACCGCCGGCTCTCCCGGCCCTGGGTGGTGCTGTCGAACGGCGTCGACGCGGCCGACTTCCCGATCGCCGTCGAGGCCGCCTGCCGGGGCGGGGCCTCGGGCATGCTCGCCGGTCGCGCGCTGTGGCGCGACGCGCTGGCGACCCCGGACCCGGCGGCGGCGGTGCGCGTGGAGTCGATCGACCGGCTCGAACGGCTGATCGCGATCGTCGACCGATACGGCCGCCCCTGGACCGAGGCCGGTTGATGCGTCCTATCGTCAACCTGGGACTGCTGTTCACGGAGCTGCCCTGGTCGGAGCGGTTCACCGCCGCCGCGGCGGCGGGCTTCGGCCACGTCGAGTTCCCATGGCCGCCGCTGCCCCCTGGTGACGTCGTGCGGCTGGTACGCGCCGCGGGCGTGCGCGTCGCCCTGCTCAACATGGACGCCGGTGACCTGGCCGCCGGTCACCGCGGCTACGGCAACGACCCGCGGCTCGTCGAACGCTGGCGCGACCGGCTGCGACAGGCGCTGGAACTGGCCCGTGAGCTGGACTGCCCGCTCGTGAACGTGCTGGCCGGACGCCTGCTGCCCGAGATCGGCCGGGCCGACCAGCTGCGCTGCCTGACCCGTAACCTGCGCTGGGCCGCCGACATCGCCGCCCGCGAGGGCCGTATGCTCGTCGTCGAGCCGATCAACGACCGTGACATCCCCGGCTACCTGCTGCCCTCCGTCGCCGACGTTCTCGCCCTCATCGACGAGCTCGAGCACGACGCCGTCGGACTCCAGCTGGACGCCTATCACGTCGCCGCGATGGGCGACGACCTCTCGCGTATCGTCGCGGCGGCCGACGGCCGGATCACCCACGTGCAGATCGCCGACTTCCCGGGCCGCCACGAGCCCGGGTCCGGCGAGATGGACGTCGACGTGCTGCTCGCGGCGCTGGCGGCGACCGGCTACGACGGCGGGCTCGCCCTGGAGTACGTCCCCACCCTGCCGTCGGCGGCGAGCCTGCGCGCCGTCACCGGCGCATACCCGGCACTCCACCCCGCGAAGGAGCGAACCCGATGAACCGCGTCTGCCTACTGCACACTGTCACGAGCCTGCCGGCCGTCTTCGCCGACTTGCTGCCGGCCGAGGTCGGCACGGTCGACGCGGTCAACATCGTGGACGAGACCCTGCTGCGCGACACGGTGGAACACGGCATGCTGCCGCGTACCCGCAACCGGGTCGCGGCCTATGCCGGCTTCGCAGAGGAGTCGGGCGCCTCGGCCGTGCTGGTCACCTGCTCGTCGATCGGCGAGGCGGCCGAAGAGGCCCGCGCGCACGTCGGCATCCCGATCTACCGGATCGATGAGCCGATGGCGGCAGAGGCCGTTGGTGCGGGGCGCCGCGTCGGGGTGCTGGCCACCCTGGCCGCCACACTCAAGCCCACACGCGACCTGCTGGTGCGCAAGGCCGCCGAGCGGGAGGGATCGCCGGAGATCCACGAGTCCGTGTGCCCGGGGGCGTTCGAGGCGCTTCGCGGTGGTGACCCCGACCGGCACGACGCCATCGTGGCGGCCGAGGTACGCCGGATGGCCGCGGAGGTCGACGTGCTGGTGCTGGCACAGGCCAGCATGGCGCGCGTGGTCGACGCTCTGCCCGCCGAGCAGGTGCCGGTCCCGATCCTCACCTCGCCCCGGTCCGGGGTGCGCCAGCTGCGGCCCTTCGTCACCGGCTGACCCCCGCCGCCGCCTGGTCCGCCCACAGACCGGCGTCGCGGCACTCGTGCACCACCGTCGCGGGCCAATCCGGCTCCCATCCGTCGGTGGCCAGGACGCGGGCGACGCTGGCCGCCTTCGTCGGCCCGGTCGCCACCAGCCGTACCCGCCGCGACAGGCCGGCGATCGTCTTGAGGCCCACGCTGACCCCCCGGCGTGGCACCTTCTCGAGCGTGCCGAAGTGCGGGAACGTCGCGAGGTTGTCGCGCCGGGTGCTGTCGGCGAGTCGGATGACCCGGGTCCGGCCGGCGATGTCCGAGCCGGGCGGGTTGAATGCGACATGGCCGTCCGAGGCTCCTGTGGCGAGCAGGAACAGGTCGATCCCGCCCGCCGCGGCGATGCGCCCGTCGTACGCCTCGGGGTCGTGCGGATCGGGCAGCCACACGTGGTCCGGCGCGATGCCCCGGCCGGCGGGGACCGCCCGGCTCCACGGCTCGGCGATCCGCTCGCGGCCGAACCGCTCACAGCTGTGCCGGGCGCCGGTCGACACGCGCCGGACGGCACCGGGTGCGTCGGTGAGATAGTCGTCCATCATGACGATCACGACGTGCGACAGGTCGATCGGCGCGTCGCTCAGGCGGGCGGCGACGGCCTCGTACGTGGGGAGCAGGCTGCGGCCGCCGGGACAGCCGAGCAGGTAACGGCGGCCCCGCTCGGCGGCGGCTGCGACGCCGGCCAGGATGTCGGCGGCGAGGGAGTCGCCGAGCGCGTCGGCGTCGGGGAACACCCTGAGCAGGCTCATCGGGTCGGCTCCATCATCATCCGTGGTTCGATGTCGCGAAAGGCGCGGCGGAGCGCATCGGCCGAGGCGGCCGTCTGCAGATGGTCGAGGCCGAGCAGCGCAGCACCGATGACGGGAGGGGCATTCACGACGCTGAGACGGAACTCCTTCTCCAAGCCCGGCGCGGCCACGCGGACCGCGGCCAGCAGCCGGCCCGCCGGGTCGGCGAACAGCCCTCCTCCCGCCACGAGGGTCCATCCGGAGACGGCCGCCGCGACATGGCTCCGGGCGGCGCGGGCCATCGCGACGACCTCGGCGGCCAACACGTTCACGATGGCGGCCGCCACCGAGTCGCCGTCACCGGCGTGTTCCAGCACCACGGGAGCCAGGACGCCCAGCCGGTCCTCGGTCAGGGTCCCCTCGAGCAGTCGTTCGGCAATGGTCCGGATGGTGGGCACGGCGAGCCGGTCGCAGACCGCCTGCCGCAGCCGGGTCGCCGGGCCGCGGCCGTCCTCGGCCCGCGCGGCGGCCCGCACCGCCTCTCTGGCCAGGAAGTCGCCGGCCCCGCTGAGGTCACCGCTCTGCCAGCCCAGCGACGGGAACTCGAAGCGATCGGCACCGGCGCGGGCGACGCACTTCAGGCCGGCGCCGCAGACCACACCCACGGCGAGCGCAGCGGCGGGGGCACCGGCGCGCAGCAGCGCCCACGCGTCGTTGCCGACCTCGACCCATCCGAAGGGCCCGTGCTCGGCGATGGCCCCGCGCAGCGCCTCCGCTTGCCACGGCAGGTCGGCGCCGGCGAGGTAGCAGGCGGCGTGCGCACCGGCGAGACCGGCCGGGTCCAGACCGGCCTCGTGGGCGGCGGCGGTCGCGAGCCGGGCGATGAGGGCCGCGGCGCGCCGCGCGCCGAGCGTGCTTCCCGGGCCACGCACCCACGACAGCAGGGCGCCGTCGGCGGTCAACAGCGCGACGTCGGTCTTGGCGTTGCCACCGTCGACCGCCAGCACGTACCGCACCGTCACCGGGCCCAGGCCAGGTGCTCGCGGTTCGCGTCCGCGATCAGGTCGGTGAGCCGGTCCGCGACGGCGTGCTGCCCGATCAGCGGGTGCGCCAGAAGGGCGCGGAACACCCGATCACGGCCGCCATGCAGGGCCGCGTCCAGCGCCAGCCGCTCGTACGCGGTGACGTGGGCGATCAGCCCGGCGAGCAGCGGCTCGACCGGTGCCACCGGCTCCGCGACCGGGCCGTCCGGGGTGATCGCGGCGGGCACCTCGATGACCGAGTCCGCCGGCAGGAACGGCAGCGTGCCGTCGTTCCGGAGATTGACGACGTGCACGCGACCGTCACCACCGCGCAGCGAGATCATCAGGTCCAGGGCGGCCTCGGAGTAGTACGCCCCGCCGCGGCGGGTCAGCAGGTCGGGCTTTGCCGTCACCCGCTCGTCGGCGTACTGGGCGAGCAGTTCTCCCTCGATCTCCATGACCTCCTGGGCGCGGACCCCGTTCGCCTTCTGCTCCGCGACGACCTCGTCGTGGCCGTAGTAGTAGTGCAGGTAGTACGACGGCACGGTGCCGAGCCGGCGTACGAGGTCCACCGGCAGCCCGGTGGCGGGCGCCACCTTCTCGCCGTACTCATCGAGCAGCCGCGGCAGCACGTCGGTCCCGTCGAGAAGGACCCGGCGCTCCCACGTCAGGTGATTGAGCCCGACGTGGTCGAGGGAGAGCCGTTCCGGCGCAACGCCGAGGACCTTCGCGAAGTGCCGCTGGAAGACCACCGCGGCGCTGCACAGCCCGACGACGCATTCGTGGCCGGCCTGCAGCAGGGCGCGGGTGACGATGCCGACCGGGTTGGTGAAGTCGATCAGCCACGCGGTGGGGTTGACCGCTCGGACCTGCTCGACCACGTCGAGCATCACCGGCACGGTGCGCAGCGCCTTGGCCAGCCCGCCGGCGCCGGTCGTCTCCTGTCCCAGGCGGTCGCAGCACAGCGGCAGCGTCTCGTCGCGCAGCCGGGCGGCCTGGCCGCCGACGCGCAGCTGCACCAGAACGACCTCCGCGCCCACGGCCGCGGGGGCGAGGTCGGTGTGCGTCGTCACCGTGGCCGGGTGTCCTCCGGCGGAGAGCATCCGACGGCTCATCGCCGCGAGCACCGTGAGCCGGTCGGCCGAGACGTCGTGCAGCGCGAGTTCGGTGACGTCGAGCCGGTCGCGCATGCGCACCAGCCCGTCGATGATCTCCGGGGTGTACGTCGAGCCGCCACCGACGATCGTGAGCTTCACTGGTCTTCCTCCATGTACTCGGCCGCGTCGACGACCTCACCGGCCGCGATGACCTGGGCGTAGTAATGGCCGCTGTCCTTGATCCGCCGTTCCTGGGTCGACCGGTCGACATGGACGAGCCCGAACCGCTGGGCGTACCCTTCAGCCCACTCCAGGTTGTCCAGCAGCGACCAGTGCAGGTAGCCGAGCACCTGAGCGCCCGCGTCCATCGCGTGGGACAGCGCCCGCAGGTGGTCGCGCAGGGCCAGCACCCGCCCGGCGTCGCGCACGCGCCCGTCGGGGTCCGGACCGGTGTTCCACACACCACCGTTCTCGGTGATCAGCAACGGCACACGGTAGTCATCGTGCAGACGCACCAGCAGGTCGTAGAAGGCGTCGGGGACGTTCTCCCAGCCGCTGTCGGTGACCGGAACGCCCTCCTGCGCGGGCAGCACCCGCCACGGCAGGTCGTCCTGCTGCGCCGCCGTGATCCGGCGCCGGGTGTAGTAGTTCACGCCGATCAGGTCGGGCCGGATACCGATCAGGCCGAGGTCGCCCGGCCGTATCCAGTCCAGTGGGCCGATGAGTCGCTCGAACAGCTCGGTCGTATCCTCCGGGTACCGGCCGCGCAGCACCGGGTCGAGGAACCAGCGGTTGACGTAACCGTCGGACCCCCAGGCCGCGGCGGCGTCCGCCGGGTCGTCGGACACCGGGTAGTTGGGGAACAGGCTCAGCGGGATGCCGGCCCGCGCGGCCGGGCGCCGCTCGTGGATGCGCGCCATCGCCAGCCCATGCGCAAGCAGCAGGTGGTGCGCGACCAGCACCGAGGTACGCAGGTCCTGCTCCCCCGGCGCGTGCAGGCCCAGCCGGTACCCGAGGACGGACACCACCCACGGCTCGTTGACCGTGAGCCAGGTCGCGACCCGGTCGCCGAACGCGTCGAGACAGACATCGGTGTAGGCGGCGAACGCCTCCGCGGTCGCCCGCTCGGTCCAGCCGCCGCGGTCCTGCAGCGCCTGCGGCAGGTCCCAGTGGTAGAGGGTCGGCACGGGGGTGATGCCCCGCTCCAGCAGACCGTCGATCATGCGGTCGTAGTGGGCCAGCCCGGCGGGGTTGACCGGTCCGGTGCCTTCCGGGACGATCCGCGGCCATGCGAGGGAGAAGCGGTAGGCGTTCAGGTTCAGCCGCTTCATCAGGTCCGCGTCGTCGGGCCAGCGGTGGTAATGGTCGCAGGCGTCCGCGCCGGAGTCCATGCCCCTCTCGGCCGTGAAGGTGTCCCAGATCGACGGAGCCCGGCCCTCTTCCGCGACGGCTCCCTCGACCTGGTAGGCCGAGGTCGCCGCGCCCCACAGAAACCCGGGCGGAAACGCGCTCATCGGTTGCTCGCTTTCATGAGTGGATCAGTCACCAGGCGGCCTCAGGCCGGGCCAGGGCAGCCTCGCAACCGAGCAGCAGCACGCCGACGCTCCAGGCGTGCGACAGCGTCAGCAGCATGCCCTTGGCCTGGAAACAGGCCGTCTGGTAGTAGCGCTCGCTGGCCATGCCCTTGTAGGCGTTGAAGTCGCCGTCGGCGCGGCCGATGAACTGCCGGAAGCAGGCGAGGTTCTCCCGCGTCCGGTCGAGGTAGTGCGAATCGCCGGTCGCGGCGGCCAGCTCGGCCATCTCCGGCAGGCAGATCAGTCCGTACGCGTGCAGGTGCTGGTTGCTGGGCGATGCCTGATCGGCGCCGCGGCTGCGGAAGCCGTACGCCCCGAGCAGTGTGTGCTGCTCGAAGGTCACGTCGTAGCTGTAGCG